>JAATGG010000134.1 GCA_015654835.1 Terriglobales bacterium | reverse complement strand
CTGGGAGAAGACTTGGCCGACGTGCACGGCATGTCGAGGCCCGATCAGGCCGCTCTTGTCCGCCAATGGATGGTCGCCACGAAAGCGGATCAGAAACAGCGCCTTTCGCAGGGGACGAAATTGATCTTGCCAATTCTCTGAGATGAGTTGAGCAACGCAATGTCGGTCGTCTTCTGCAAGAGCGATCGCACGAGGGCGCAGGAGAAGTTCGCTTCGACGCCAACATGCGATCCCGGAAATGAGCGACGCCGATTCGACAGTTCAAAAGAGGTTACTGTCACGCGACAGTGCACTTTGTCCCGGCGAAATACAGCAATCTTGAGTACATCCATTGTATTCGCAGACAAAGCGTTTGTCTAAGGGATAATCGCAAATTTTGATGCTTGACAGTCGCCCATTTGGAATGGTGTAATTCGCAACGCATGTCAAATGGCAAATTCTATGTTTTTCAGCGAGTGATGCTGCCATTTACTCATGCTCAATGGCAATCGTTTCCTAGGCAAGCAGAGCCGGACTTTAAGGCAGCGGAAAAAGACTGCCCGACGGATCCGTCCCGGCTATCGATCTGAAAACGGCTGTAATTGCAAGAAATTCAGGAGGCTGTAGATGAGACACATCGTGCGATGGATACTGCCCCTTCTTCTGATGATTATTGGAAGCGGGGGATGTATTGCACAGAGCATCAACGCGGGTGACATCCGCGGTAGCGTTACGGACGCTTCGGGAGCGCTTGTTCCGGGAGTGACAGTCACCGTAATGAACGTAGACACGGGAGTAGCGAAGGATTTCGTGTCCAACCAGTCTGGCCTTTACGACACCAATTCGCTCGTACCCGGCCACTACACCATCACTTTTACAAAAGAAGGTTTTGACCAGTTTGTGCGCGGGCCCATCACTTTGGAGGTCGGTTTCACCACGGTCAACGGCCAACTGAGAATCGGCTCGACAAAAGAGCAGGTAACGGTCACTACCGACGTTCCATTGCTCACTACCGAAACGGGCGATCAGTCGACTGTCATGGATGCGAAGTCCATGGACGAACTGCCCCAGGTAGGCCAGGACTGGGAAAATTTTGTGATTCTGCTTCCGGGCGCATCGGGCGCATCGGGTTCAAATCCCGGACAGGAAGCAGCCATCAACGGCAACCTTCCTTACTCCAATATTCTTTCAGACGGTGCTTCGACCACTCTCGGCCAAAGCATGAATGCCAACGCCACCACCTTTGAGGATGTTGCGGAATTGCAAGTGAACACTTCGTCGTTCTCGGCGCAGTATGGCATTGGCGGCGTCATCTTCAATCAGATCACCAAGAGCGGCACCAGCGTCTATCACGGCACCGCTTATGACTTTATCCAGAACAATGCTTTCTCAGCCCATGCCTACAATTTTGGTCTGGGGACTGTTGCTCCGACCTTGCACTATAACAACTTTGGCGGCGCACTGGGCGGTCCTCTTCCGAAGGTGAAGAAGGCGTTCTTCTACTTCAATTACGATCACATCATCAATGACGGCGGCAATGGGACTGGCACCAAGTACACGGTTCCCACGCCAGCCATGATGAGCGGTGATTTCACCGGCATGGCCCCACTTTACGATCCGGCCACGCAGACGATAGAACATGATGCGAACGGCATTCCTTACCCGATTCGCCGATCCTTCGTGAGCGAAAACGGCAAGAATGCAATTCCCGCAGGTTTGATGGATAACGTTGCAGCGAAGTTCATCCAATGGTACCCGACGCCGGCCAATCACATTGCAGGCGGACAGTTCATCTGCGGAACTGCAACCACACCCGCCTGCGGCACGGGTGGACATGGAGAGCCGGTCCAGAACTTTGCTTCTGCGCTCAGTTTTCCCAATCCCGTCACACGGTATTTTGGACGGTTGGACTACGACGTAACACCGCAGCATCGTTTAACGATGTCCGACGTGGAAACCGACACGACGCAAGTGTCAAACCCGAGCGGAGTTGAGGCGTGCCCCGTAGGTTGCCAAAGCTCAGACATCGAGAACAACAACGCCCAAGTTACCGATGTGTGGACGATTAGCCCGCGTATGGTGAACGAAGCCCGTCTCGGCTACACCTACCAATTCAGTGAAACCGGCGATGCCAGTTTTGGGCAGAACCTGCCGGCGCAACTCGGGTGGCAGTTCTCCAAGGAAAACGATTTTCCCGACATCGATTTCGAAGATGGCGATTGGACTCCGGCGTGGATCAACAAGCAAGGGCACAATCTTTTCAAAGAGCATGTCTTCGATCCCTCTGACGTCGTAACACTGATCACGGGCAAGCACATTCTCCACTTCGGTGGCGAAGTATTGATCTACCGGAACGATTCGCTTGCATGGGGCGCAGGCCACCAGTCAGGCGCATTCAGTTTCGGCAGCAGCACCTGCGGCTGCGACAATGACTACACCGCACAATGGACGGAAGCTCCTAACGGATCTGCCAGCATTAACACCAGCACTGGCTGGGCGATGGCCGACTTTCTGTTGGGAGATGCCGCTAGCTGGAGTGCATCCAGCATGCCGGAGTACGGCGCGCGGCTGAAGTCTCCGCAGTTCTTTATTCAGGACGACTACAAGGTCCGTCCAAACCTGACCGTCAACCTCGGCCTTCGCTACCAGATCAATCATGGCTGGAACGAGGTGCATGGGAACGTCGACAGCTTTGATCCGACGGTGATGAACCCGGCCACGAACACCCTTGGCGCGATGTGGTTCGCCAGCACTCATGCAAATGGCCGCACCTCGTTGGAGGAAGATGTCTACAATACCTTCCTTCCGCGTGTCGGCTTCTCATGGTTGCCTAGCCCCAAGACCACTCTTCGCGGCGGCTTTGGTCTCTATGCCTACAACTGGAGCGCCGATAACTACGGCCAAAACCTCGGCAGAGTATTTGGTGCGTCGGGTAGCGCGAATGACACCACAGGCGGCGTCACCCCAATTACCAAATTGGATGGCCCGGGAACAAACTTTGTAACTGGCACGCCGCTGCCGTATATCTCGAATAACACGTCGCCTGACGCATTCAACGGTCAAAACGTCGTCTTTACGGACTACCACACTCCGGTTCCGAAGATCTATCAATGGAACCTGGCCCTGCAGCGCGAGATTGCAAACAACTTAGTGGTCGAACTTGGCTATGTGGCCAGCCACGGCTATGACTTGGTGTTCGGGGGCAATGGCGGAGCCGCGCTCAACCAGATTCCGCAGAGCAAGATCTTGCCGACTAGCATCAATAAGGCAGCTATTCCGTATCCGAATTTCAACCAAATCACTGGATACACGAATAACGCTGTCTCCAACTACAACTCACTTCAGGCGCAGATCACCCGGCGGTATTCTTCGGGGCTGAGCTTCAACTTCAACTATGTTTGGTCGCACATGCTGGATTCGGCCGACTCATCAGGCTGGGGCAGCCATGCGGGCACGCCCAACTATCAGAATTCGTATGATCCCGATGCGGCCTACGGCAATTCAAACTTCGATACGCGGAATGCCTTCAAGGGCAACGCCGTGTACCAATTGCCTTTTGGCAAGGGAAAGCCGTTCCTCAGCCATGGGGCTGTGCTGAATGAAGTTGCAGGCGGATGGCAGTTGTCCGGCTCGCTCGTTCTGTCCACAGGCAATCCGTTTACCGTGACAGACGCGCAAGAACATCAGACACAGGCAAATGGCGGCGGCGCGTTCCCCAATATTGGGACCGTCAGTTCGAAGCCCGCACACCGGAACATCACAACCTGGTATAACCCTGCGGCATTCGTTCGGCCGGCAGACGGCACCTACGGCAATGAGAAGAGAAACACGTTGGTCGGACCTGGAATCAACGTTGTGAACCTCTCCGCACACAAGGAGTTCGATCTGGCGGAAGTGTGGAAGCATGACGTAAAACTTCAGTTCCGCGCCGATGCGACTAATGCTTTCAACCATCCGAGCTTCGGACAGCCCAACAGCAACGTTCTAGGGTCCAAGGGTGTGGGCACACCTTATAGCCTAACCGCTGCCGGAACCGGAGCCGGTGTAACGCAGATCAATTCGGTGACGGTTGGTGGACGTAATCTCCAACTCGCACTGCGGTTGAACTTCTAAAACTACGTCGATTTCGACCTAACCGGAGAGACGGCCTCAGGGCCGTCTCTCTTTTTTATTTCGGTAGTTTCTTAACTTACTGCGCATTAGAATAAGAGCAATATGAGTTTGAAACTTCTCGTTAGATGGATCAGGATCGGGCTTCTGCTTAGTTGTTCTCTGTGCGTGGCACAAACTCCGTCTAACCTTCAGCAGGAGATTGCGGAACACTCGCGTAAGCTACAGCAATATTTAGAGGAAAAGAAGCCGGACCTTGCCATCCCTGAATTGCAAGCCTTGATTGCGCTGGACCCGACGAATGTGGATGCGCGTGGCAATCTCGGCGTTCTGCTATTTTTCAAAGGCGATTGTGCTCATGCCACACCTGAATTGCGCGCTGCTACGGCGCGGCGCCCCAGACTATGGCATGTGCAGGTGTTGCTCGCTACTTGCGAGCGGCAGGCTGGGGACTTACCTGCTGCGCGCAATGATTTTGAAACCGCGTTTCCTCATCTTGAAGATAAAAAAGTCATTCTTCAGGCCGGTATGGAACTGATCGATCTTTATACTGCAACCGGCGACCTCGATAAAGCCGCAGTAGTGGTTGAGAGGTTACGCGGGCAAGATCCAGCGAACGTGCGCGTGCTTTATACGGCCTATCGAATCTATACGCAGCTTGCGGGTCAGGCAATGCTGGGGCTCTCGATGTCCGATCCCGATTCGGCCGAGATGCATCAGATGGTCGCGCATGAAACTCTCAGATACGGCGACCCGGATGGCGCCATCGCCCACTACCGCGCGGCAATCAAGATCAACCCTAAGCTTCCTGGAATTCACTTCGAATTGGCGGAAGTGCTGAATGACTCTCTCAAACCGGCCTATAAGGAAGAGGCTGTGCGCGAGTATAGGCTGGCATTGGAATTAAACCCCGCGGACGAAAAAGCTGAGTGCCGACTGGGCGAGATTGACGCGGAAAGTGGCAATATCTCCCAAGCCTACAAGGACTATGCAAAAGCTGTTCAACTGGCGCCCGGGGATGTCGATGCTCAGTTGGGCTTGGCTAAAACAATGATCCTTATGAAGCAGCAGGATCAGGCGTTGCCGCTTCTTGAACAAGTCGTCCAACTTGAACCGGCTAACGACGCGGCACATTTTCTTTTAAGCAAAGCCTATTGGCAAAGTGGACGAAAAGAGGACGCGAAACGCGAAGTAGAACTCTACAAGAGATATAAAGCGATGCAGGATAAGTTACAGGCGCTTTATAAGCAAATGCGCGTCAACCCGACCAGGTTTGACACCGGAGATGTGGATAAAGATCGCGACCTAAACGGCAAGTAGGATAAGTATGCACTTGAAGCGGGCAACAAAACGATTCGCGATTGGAAGTCTGCAGGACCTTGGAAAATCAGATTTCGATATACCGTTGGCACGCGCGATTCGCCAGCACGCGTTCGTCCTTCACTGCATAGGCTATGTGTTGTCTGCCGCCTGTTTCATCGCAGCCTCCGTTGCACAAAGAGCAGTACCGCAGACCGAAGCTTCGCTGACGAGCCAGTGGCATCAAGCGCTTAGCACAGCGCAACATGGAGATGCCCATCAGGCATTAGTTCTGACGAATCGCCTGCTCGCGGAACATCCTGATTTTGTTCCCGCGTTAAAGCTACAGGCGATGCTGTTGGAAGATTCAGGAAGACCTGCCGAGGCAGAATTATTCTACGAAAGGGGATTGAAGTTAGCACCATCCGACACGGACCTGCTGTTCAAGGTGGGAGTCTATCGACTTGTCGCAGGAGATAAGGATGAGGCCATCCAACTCTTGCTTCACCATCTGAAACTCGATCCAAAAGATGGAGATGGTCTCTATTATTTGGCACAGGCATATCATCTGACGGGACGCGACGATATGGCCATCAAGGCAATTCAGGATTGCCTGAAATACGACGCAGATAACCCCTCGGTGTGGCAAAAATATGGCGAGTTGCTGTGCAGTTCCGGAGACTGTGAGGCAGGTATTGGATGGCTTCAAAGAGCCCAGCAGTCCAACCCGAATCTCGATCGCATCGACTTCGATCTCGGCATCGCCAGCATGGATCGAATGGATTTTCAGAATGCAGAAAAGTATTCAGAGAAAGCCGTCGCGATGCATCCAAACCACGTTGAGGCGTTGGAATTGCTTGCTTCTGTGGATGTGAAGTTATCCCAGTGGCAGAGAGCTCAAGAGGTCTATGAGCGGGTTTTGACACTGAAGAAAGACGATTCGGATGCATTGCTCGGACTTGGACATTGCGAGCTTGAACTAAAGCAATATCAGCCTGCGATTGATACGCTAGATCGATTATTGCAACTCGACCCGACCAAGATGCTGGCGCACTACTATCTATCCAGAGCTTATGCAGGGCTTGGCAACGTGACAGAGGCGCAGCATCAAGCTGATCTTCATCACAAGATGATGGAGCAAACTTCCTTTGCGCCATCGGCGCTTGGAACGGCGGAAGATAAAGCGGCTTGGAACCAAGCTCGACAATTGCTGGCCGAGCACCGTGAAGACGCCGCGATCCAGCTATTCAAAAAACATGCCCAGGCATCCTCTGCGACTCCGGGACACCCTTATTTTCTTGCAGGAGCTCTCTACTTATATATGGGTAACTCCACAGACGGCGTGCGCAATCTGCGGCACGCATTGGAGGTTGAACCCACAGTACGCGGAGCACATACTTACTTAGGCATATTCGCTCTGCAGCAACGCAAGCTTGAAGAAGCAGAGAAAGAATTTAATGCAGAGATTGCGAACGACCCGAATTACCAGGCTGCGGTTGCGGAGTTGGGTGTCGTGCGCTACAAGCAGAAAAAGTGGGCGGAAGCAGCAGACCTGCTGTCGAGATCTCACACGCGAACGCCAGCCCTGCTACTTACTCTTTGTGATGCTTACTTCCACACCGACAAAGTTAAAGATGCCGATCTAACCGCGGAAATGTTGGCAGCTTACGCAAAGAACGATCAGGAATTGATGGAAGAACTGAGAGAATTGTTGAACCGCAATCAACAGGACGAACTGGCACAGCGGCTGACGGGTATTTCAAAGCCTTGAGAGAGCCGCGCTAGGGACGGCTCTCGGTTACAGTGAGGACCTGGTTTACATTAACATTTGTTAGAACCTGGTTTGTACCGCTTGGCCAAAGCATCTCGATCTTCTCGATCAACTCGGCATCTCCCAGGCCGAAATAAACCCGTTTGTCGCTCGATGAGTTATATCCCACCGCAGTTGTAGCTTGATTAAACTGGCTGCCATGCGAAGTGGTTATTTTGATTTTTGTGCCCAGCCCGTCGCGATTCGACTTAGTACCGACCAACTTCAGAATAATCCAGTGGCCCTGGGCATTCGAGCAATTCATGAGCAATTGAGAAGGACCATTGAGAACGCTCACGGCAATATCGATCTTTCCATCGTTATTGAAATCGCCAAAGGCCGCGCCACGGTGAGCTGCCGGGTTTGAAAAGCCTGCGCCTGCCTTAGCGCTGATATCTTCAAAAACAAGGTTGCCGCGATTGTGAAATAGCCCATTGGAAAGAGCGAACGGGCGATGGGCTATCTCCATTGACTTATCGAGTATTTCGGCGTCGGCCGTGAAAATGTCCTTATTGCCATCGTTGTCGAAATCGAAAATTCCAGTCCCCCAGGCTGTCAGCCGGCTGGTGATCCGTGTGAGGCCGGACTCTCCGGATACGTCCTGGAACTGGCCATCACCCGCATTGCGATAAAGCTGAAAACTGTCCCCGAACATCGCAGTCTGGAAGATATCGGGCCTTCCGTCGTTATCGATATCTCGAAAATCAACTCCCATGCCCGCAACGGTTTTTCCACTTTCGTTATATTGAACGCCGGCTAACATGGCAACATCGGTAAAGGTTCCATCGCCGTTGTTGTGGAGCAGAAAATTCGGAAAAGTATCGTTTGAAATGAAAACATCGGTAAACCCATCGCTGTCATAGTCCGCAAATGCCAGCCCCATGCCCTTACCGATATATTGGGCGACGTGCGACGGTACAGAAACATCTGTAAACGTGCCGTCGCCGTTATTGCGATAGAGAATATCAGGCGTTCCCTGAAACTCATTCGGCGAGCAGTAGGCAGGAACGTCCTCGACAGGACACTGCCTTGCTGTTTTTATGTCGTAATTGAGATAGTTGATGACCAACAAGTCGAGAAGGCCGTCGTTGTTATAGTCGAACCAGCCCGCGGCGACACCCCAGGCTTTTCCTAATTTAGGGACTGTACCGGTCGTACCCGACTTTTCTGTTACATCGGTAAAGCTGCCGTTGCCGTTGTTATGAAAAAGTTGGTTGCGATTGACGCCGGCCACATAGAGATCGACATACCCGTCGTTGTCGTAATCCCCGGCGGCGACGCCCATCGAGTAACCGGCTCCACGCAATCCAGCGCTCTCGGTTACGTCAGTAAAAGTGCCATCGCCGTTATTACGAAAGAGGCGATTATCGTAGGCCGGATCGTTTTTTTCGAGCGAGGGAATGGCTGCCCCATTGGTAAAGAAGATATCAAGCAGTCCGTCATTGTTGTAATCGAAGACGGCTACTCCACCCATCATCGTCTCGATGGAATAGTGCTGAGGACTCACATTGTTTCTGAGCTCAAACTTGATTTTCGACGCTTCGATCTTATCGGCGAATTCAATAGCGGAGGCGACGGAAGCTTCAGCGGTTTTCTTTTGGTGAGCCGTCTCGCCTTGCGGGCTTTGAGATGTTGCGGGTGGGACAGGAGAACCGGGTTGAGGCTGGGCATGCAGCATCGATAGACGCCCCAGAACGCAAAGAGCCAACGATATGGCCAGGCCCCAGGCAGTAGCTCTCTTCGCATCGACTGAGAGCCTGCACGGCGCAGCCTTCCAGTTGCGATAGGACGAACACGTGTGCAGAAGTAGCTTCATAACGGCAGGACAAAGAGGTGAACGAACGTCGCGGATATACCTTGCTCTCAGGGCCCCGACCTGTCGATTGGGAAGCCCTGAGGGGGCTTGCGAAAACGTGCCGTCAAACTTAATCATACAGGTTTGCACGGTGCGCGCCGACGCGAGCATGTGCGCCGCTACGGTGCCTCTGTGGCTCACTGGCTTCGCCTGCAACTAGGCTGCGAAGTCGATAAATCCACGTTCCGGATCGGTAGAGATCAGCTTCACTGTTACGCGATCGCCAACGTCCAGGCCTTTGCCGCCCTGGACCAGCATTCCCTCGACATGAGGGTCGAGCGTGCGGACGAACGTTCCATACTGATTCACGCCCGTGACAATCGCCGGGAAGCTCTGGCCAATGCGCGGGCGCAACACCACGGCGGCGATACGCTTCTGCATTTCGCGCTCTACTTTGCGCGCTGCGTCCTCCATCTGCGTGCAACGCAGCGCGATTGCGCCCAGATCTTCTTCGGTATAGGGAGACGGAGCATTGGCCAGCCACGCCTTGAGCAAGCGCTGGGTCACCATATCGGGAAAGCGGCGATTGGGGGCGGTAGAGTGTGTGTAGTCCTGCACGGCCAGGCCGAAGTGCCCTGGCGACGGCTGGTTCGGCTTTACCAAAACATATTCGCCGGACCCCATGAGTTTGACCACGGCAAGAGACAAATCAGGAAAGTGGTCCGGGGCTTTCTGCTTCCGGGCCAGCAGCAGATCGTTGAGCGCCTTCGAGTCCGGCTCGGCTGGCAGCTTAGTGCCTAAGCCTGCTGCGAGTTCGACAAGGCGATCCCAACGCTTTGGTGTGCGCACGATGCGCCGGATCGAAGCAACGCCGGTACGTTCAAATGTCTTGGCGATCACGCCGTTGGCCGCTACCATGAACTCCTCGATGAGAGACGTGGCCCGGTTCTTTTCGAGGCGAACGAGATCTTTGACTTCGCCGGCCACGGTCACCGGTCTAGTCTCGACAGTTTCCAAATCGAGCGCGCCATGTTGAAAGCGGCTATTGAGCATGCACCGGGCGGCGACGTCTTGCATTTTGAGCTGTGCGGCTAACTGTGCGTTCGCTGCAACTTTGGCTGGGGCCGGCGCTGTGCCCGCGAGCCATGCGCCCACGCTGTTATAAGCAAGTTGCGCGCGATTCCGCACCAGGGCTCGATAGACCGTGCCCTCGGATGCGGTGCCCCCCGCATCCACGATGAATTCGATGACGATTGCGGCGCGGTCTTCGTTCTCATTCAAAGAAGTGAGGCCTTCGCTGAGTTCGACCGGCAGCATAGGAAACACCTTGACGCCGGTATAGACGGAGGTGGTTTCAGAGCGCGCGTGGCCATCGATGATCGATCCCGAAACAACGCGGGCGTCCACATCCGCCACGCCGATGAACACACGGATCCGCGCGCCTGGCAGTTGCTCGGCCCATTCGATCTGATCGAGATCCTTTGACGTTTCATTGTCGATGGAGGACCACAGCAGATTTCGCAGATCCTGCATTCCAGCGGCGACCAGCGGCATTGGATGCGCCTGAATCGCTGTCAGTTCTTCTTTTGCGCCGACGGGAAACTCCGGCTGAAATCCATGCTCGATCATGGCAGCATGTGCCGCAGATCCAAGATTGAAGTGCAAAGGCTGGCTGGAATGCATGAGGTCGAAGGCTCCCAAAGGCGAAGAGCCAGCCTACCATGTCCGGGTTAAGGCCGCTCTGCAAATAGGCTTCGCGGCGCGGCACACTGTCAGTTTCCATTCGAAGTTGCGGGGGAACCCGGCGCCACGACGTTCACCGTCAGATAGACGCTGCGGCTGACGGGGGTTGTGTTTTCGTAGGTGGATGCGGTGATAGTGAGGGTGGCCACTCCCAAGGGCGTGCCGGAAGACGAGGTTACTTTGACGCTGTTGCTGCAGCCGATGCCCGCGCCGCTTAGCCCCACCAACAAGAGCAGCAGGGGGACGAGGCGACGCGAAAGAAGATTTGAGAATACACATGTCCGACGCCCGAAAGGCAGGAGGAAAAATCCGAGAAGAGCCAGCGCCGTTTCACCGGCTGTGCGAGGCCACGGACGTTCATGCGCATGACCGGCAGCGGCGACAGAACTGCTCGCGGCAAAGGTCTGCACGGTGAAGGTAACGGTTGCGGTGGGTATCACCTGCTGCGGACTTGCCAGGCAGGTCATGTCGTCCTGCTGCGGCACGGTACACACCACCTGAATCTGGCCGTTAAAGCCACCAACACCCGCCACGGTGAAGGAGGCCGATCCTGCCGATCCCTGCACAATGGTTAGGTTGGCAGATGGGTTCGCGGAAGACGGCGCAATGGTGAATCCCTGCACGTTGGTGTTCAACGGTGCCGACGTTCCCGGACTGTAGTATGTATCACCCGCGTAGACGGCGGTGATGGTGTCTTCTCCACCGGCAAGCGTGGCCGATGTGAAGGTCGCCGTGGCAGTGTTGTTGGCAGAGGCCACCAATGCGACAGTGCCCAGCACAGTAGTTCCGCTATAGAACACCACGTTGCCTGTGGGATTTTGCTCGCCCGTCGCAGGAGGAGCGGCCAAGGGAGTCACGGTTGCGACTATGGACACGGTCTGCCCCAGGGTGGGCATCGCGGGCGTGATGGTCAGCGTCACCGTATCGGGAGCGGTAGACCCCAGAGTAACGGCGCTCGAAGTGCTTGTGTTCCAGGCGGTATCGCCCGAGTAGACGGCCGTGATGGTGTGGCTGGCGGTGGTTGAAAGCGTGATGTTGGCAAGCGATGCGGCGTTGGCGGTGACCGTCCCGGCGCCTAACAAAGTGGCGCCATCGTAGAAGCTCACTTTGCCGGTGATGGAATAAGTGGCTCCAGTCGCCGTTGCCGGGGCGATGGTTGCGTTGAAGGTTTCAGTCGTTCCGGTGGTAAGCACAGCGGGCGTTGCGGTCAGCGAGGTCACCGTTGCGCTCTTTTCGACAGCGATGTCGACTGGCTGCGAAGTAGCCGACGCGTAGGTGGCATCGCCGCTGTAGATCGCTTCTACCTTGTTATCGCCGAGCGCGAACACGCCGCTGATGCTGAGCGATGCAGTGCCGTCCGCTCCCACGGTCGAGGGCGCTGTGGAAACATTCGTTCCGCTGGAGATGTTATAGAAGAGCACAGTGCCGGTCGGTGTGGCGCCGCCCGCTCCAGGCGTTACCTTGGCGGTGAGAGTGACGAGCGTCGACGGAGTAATGATGGCAGGTTGTGCCGTTATCCCCACCGTAACCGCACTGGTGCCGACTTCTGGAACCGCGGACCAGTTGGTCACCAAGGCCTGCGTGTTTACCCCGCCCAGGCCTGTGGCCAGGTCATAGCCGGGCACAGCGACAAAGCCGATCTGCTCGGTGTCTCCGCAGCCGGGACTGCCGGCGCGACACCACAGTTGTGCGCCCCCCTGTTGCACATCGTCGAAAACGCCGCTCCGAAGGCTGAGCGCATACAGATGAGGCGCGAGATTCCCCTGCGGGCCATTCTTTTGGGCTACCAATGCCGCAACACCGGCAAAAATGGCGGCAGAAGCGGCGCTGCCGCCGCCGCGAACAAGCGTGCATTCACCGGCTGACGCGGAGCAGCTCATGCAGAAAGCCAAACCATGATGAGCGCCGCTGTCGATGGCTGTCGGCAATGCGGCATCGGGCAACAGGCGGAAGTGCCCTTCCGGAGTTGCCGCCACCGCAGGCGACGATGGCAGCGGCTGCCAACTGGGCGCTACGTAGAGTGTGCTGCTGCCACCGCCGCCCGCATAGACCGGGTCTGCCGCACTGGTTGGCGACCAGCCTGCCAGCGCCGGACTGCTTGCGATGCGGCCAGTAGCGACCGACTCATCCGCGCTCAAACCCGCTACACCAACTGCGGTATTCCACGGCGTCGAGGCCAACGCATTCACGCCATAGCCGCTGCTCACGGGCGCGGGACTGCCAGCGATGTGGCAAGCGGAAGGGCCGCTGTCACCAGCGGCGGCGATCACAGCGATTCCCTCGACCGCGGCTTGCCGATAGAGCGCCGCATAGAAGGCTTGATGCGCCTCGCTCAGCGAGGCCTCGCAGGACGAGTAACCCACGGCCACGGTATGCGCAAGCGCCTGATCAACGATGGCCGCCAGCGAAAGATCGAGTCCGTCCGTAGCACCGGTGGTAGCAGCGGGCACCAGCAGGATTTGCGCACCGGGAGCGGCTGCGCCGGCCCAGGATGCAGCGAGCACGGCCTCCGCTTCGTCAGACGTGATGCCGGGATCTATGCCGTTGGGCGCAATGGCAAGTGGGTTCGCGGGCAAGCCAAAGACTGCGCGGAAAGCAGCAATATCGGATGGGGCCACGTTGCTGCGAGCCGCGATGGCGATGGTTTCTCCTGCGCCGTTCACAGCGGAGGCCTGCAAGGCATCCCAATGCAGCAATTGCGCCATGAGCCGCGGAGTAAGCGCCTCGGCCTGGCTGGGCGTGGTCTGCGCCGCCAGCGAAGCGGCTGAGACAGCAACCGGCTGTGGCGTGGTCAATGCCGGCAACGATACGGCACCATCCAGCGAGACCAAGCCGTGGAAGACAGGCTTCAGCGCGGCAGGCACGTTGATCGCACTGGCCAAGACTGCGCGCGAGCCGGCTGCTGTTGCAAGCAGATCGAGGTGTGTGTGAAACGCTTGCTCCACCTGCCCAGCGGTTCCTGAGAACTCGACCCAGCCAAGGCCGGCAGGCAATGGAGCTACCTGGAAGCCCTGGCCTTGCAGCCATGAGACGACTGCTGCAACGTCGGCAGAGGAGTTTGCATACGAACTGGCAAACGCCACGGCGGTGAGCCATTGATGATAGTGGGACGAAGCAGGATTCTGCTGGTTCGCAAGTTCCGCATCGAGCGCCTGGCGCTGAGCCGCCGAGGGCTCAAGCAACAACAACATGCGTGTCAACGGGATATCTGCGGGAGCCGCACCCAAATCCATTTCGGAGGCGCGCGAAGGAGTCTTGCCGGTGGGAATTGCCACCGATGCCGTGGTCTGCCAATCGCCAGTCACCCGCGAGGCGTGCGCCGCTGCGGATGCGACTTCGTCCGCGGGCTGATGGGCCGTGGCCTGCGCAACTGGCGCTCCAATCGTCGACGCCAGGAGGAGCGCAAGCAGCAAGCCGACACTTTTCTTGTAGGTCATGTTCCTCTTCAGTGCGCGATTCCCCAGAAATACGCCCTTGCCGAACGGAGGAAGGCCGGACTCTGTCTTCCGCCGTGGAACGGTGTTCACGCCCTGACACCTTTGTGCAGGGAATCTGTGGGTTTGATTCGCTTGGCACCGATTGTATAGCGGCGGAGGTCCATTCGACAGGCCTTTGCGTGGAATGCCGCAGAAGCGGGGGATGCCGTAAACAAGCGGCGGCCGAACCAGTCCAGCAACGAAGATTTGTTGCTGGGCTGGTTCGGCCGCCGGGTTCAATCCTTGCTGCTATTGAATGCCGAGATCGCTCAGCACCTTGGGTTTGGATTCATCCACGGCCAGCAGGTTATGGCACGCGGTGCAATCCTGGGTAATGGCCTTGCCATCCTTCGCCGTGTGATCGCCGTCGTGGCAGCGGAAGCAGCCCGGATAGGTCATGTGCCCAATGTGATTGGGATGCGTTCCCCACGTCACCTTCATGTCGGGAAATACGTTCTGGCTGTAGAGGGTGACCAACTGCGTGCCCGCAGCCCGCACGAGAGCGTATTTCGCGGCCAATACGTCGGGATGACTGCTGCGATAGAACGCCTCAAGCTGCGCGGGGATCTTGGCGCGGGCTTCGTCCTGGCTGGCATAGTTGGCCTTGAGAAGCTGCAGGCCTTCCTTGTGGACCCAGGGCAGATCGGGGCTCACGGCGCCCTCGGCCATCGAGCGGTTGAGCGCATCTTCCGCAGTGGTAAAGGTGTGCGCCGCGCGGTTGTGGCAGTCGATGCAATCCATCACGCGCCGCTCGCCTTGCGGAGCTTTACCGTTCAGGGTGGACGCGGAGAACTCGGTGACGGAGCCATCTTCGTTCCGCCGCTGGACCCAGGGAATGGTGGTGCGCGTAGGGTCGGTGGCGATGTACTCGATGTGCCCCAAGTGCACGCCGTGAATGCCCGTCAGGTGCGACAGAGAATCACGGCCGCCCAGATGCAGGACAACTACTGTCTGGGTTTCGGTGTTGGTTGCGTCGTCGGCAAATGTGGACTTGACGAGCAATTTTTCACCGATGAACTTGGCTGGGGTGTGGCATCCCTCGCAGATTTCACGGGCCGGGCGCAGGTTCTGCACGGGCGACGGAATCGGCGTGGGGTAGTCGGGGATGAATTTGGGGGCTATCCCTGCAATAGGGTGCAGGCTGACCTCAATGAGTTGCTTGGTGCCGTTGACCTTGGCGCGCACATACGAGGCAGCGCCCGAACCGATGTGGCAATCCACGCAAGCGACATGCGAGTGGGCAGAGATTTGATAGGCCGTGTACTCGGGATGCATCACGTGGCAGGATTGCCCGCAAAACTGGGGAGAATCCATATAAGCCGCGCCGCGATAGCTGGCCGTGGCCACCACCAGCAGGTTGACGATGGTCGCCGCGAGGACGATGTCGACGCCGTGGCGGAACATCGGATCGGCAAAATCGACCTTGGGAAACTCCGCTGGAATCTCTCCGGCCTTCTGCAGCTTTCTGCGCCGCAGGAACACACCCACAGGAATCAGCGCCAGGCCAAGCACAAACAGGGCCGGCAGAATCAGGAAAAAGATGATTCCCAGATAGGGATTGCTATTGGGTCGACCAAGAATCTCGACCAGCCAATAGCCGATCATGGTTACGCCGGAAGCGCTGGTAATCGCTCCGCCGGCAAGACTGATGGGGTTGTTGCCGAAAAACAGTGCCGGCCGCACCCACCCCTCACGGATTTTTTGAAACAGTGGCACCTCGGCCCCCTTCAGACTAGTTGGCCCGCCTGGGACGGCGGGCCAGTTGCTTCACTTGAATCCAGCCCGCGCTTATTTCAGCGAGCGAAAATACGTGACCGTATCCTTGATCTGCGCGTCGGTCAGCTTGCCCTTGAACGAGGGCATCTTGCCCTTGCCGTCGGTGGTGGCCTTGATCATGTCAGCCGCGGTGAGCTTCTTCATGTCCGGATCGGAGACCGGCTTGACCTTCATCATTTTGGCTGTTGGCGTATCAGCGGCGCCGGCAACTCCATGGCACATCTGACACTTGGCTTTGTAGGTCGCTTCGCCCGAAGACTGGGCAAAACCCACGGCGCCGGCCAGAGATACCACTACGGCCAACACGGCTTGGGATCGAATCATCTTTGTCATCGCAAGACTCCTTGAAATTTTATGTTCCACTGCCAGCGTACGCGGGGCCATACCGGTCGAGTGGATGGATTTCGGTGCCGCATTCCTCAGGGCACTAGCTCGGGTCTCTGGGGAATCCGGGTCTTTCTCGGTTAGGGACGGGCGCGGGAGAAGTCGTCTCGCGCGCCCGCCTGTTGAAGTTAAGACTGCAGTCCTACCTTACTACTTGAACGAGCGAAAGTAGACGACTGCTTCTTTAATCTGTGCATCGGTCAGCTTGCCCTTGTACGGCTGCATCTTGCCCATACCGTTTTTGACAGCCTCGATCATCTGAGGCTCGCTGAACTTCTTGACCTCAGGATCGGTCACCGGCTTGACCTTCATGGCCTTGCCTGGCCCGCTGTCCGCCATGCCCTGGGCTCCGTGGCACATCTGGCATTTCGCCTTGTAGGTGTCCGCTCCCAGGCCCTGCGCAAAGGCGGCTGTCATTGTGGTAGCCGCCATGATGGCGACGAGCGCAATTCCAGTCCTGATCTTCATTGGCAATCTCCTTCTTTCTTAGGTTCGTCCAACTTCTTTCGCGGGATGGAAGCCCCGCGATCAGAACTCGTAGTGCACTCCAAGGGTTACGTTGTTCGCATGAAAGTTGCGAGGCGCGGTCAGTCCGGCAGACGACTCGGTCAGACCGGTCGGCGCGGGCAGAGAAGCGCAGGGAACACCAGGTGCGGGAGCGGTGAGGGTGGGATTCGTGGTGCTGCACAAAGCCGCACCGGAAGGCCCTCCTTCTCCGTATCCGTAGAAGTTGTATTCCGCTCTCCAGATCAGTCCGGGGCGAAGCGTCCAAGCAACATTCACGTAGGGCGATTGATACGTGGAGTTCAGCGAGCCATTGACGGACCGCGCATCGTTGAAGAACTGACTGCCGTTGACCGAGTTGGCGTGATAGCCGACATTGGAGTGGATCTTGTCGACCGGCGAGTACGTCAAAGCCACCGATCCGGACTGCGTCGGCGCATCCATGAAGTCCTTGACGGGACCGTACTCGTAATAGGTGGTTCCGCGAACGGTCGCTCCAGGGCAGGCCGTGCCGCTGGCGGTTGCAACGCCAGGCAAAGCCGGACTGGAGGCGGCGTCATAGCAGATGTTCGTAGACGTGTAGACATCGCCATAGGAGTAGTTGATGTCGACTCCATAATGCTCGTTTGGCGACAGGCTCGCACCCAGGCTCACCACGCGGCTGTGATCCACATGCTCGATCGGGCCCGCGTAGGCAGCGCTGCCGGGCGCCACGGCTGCCTGGTTGTTGTTTGTGTTGTTATGCCGTTCCAGGTCGTTATACGCACCTGAGATCGTGGCCCACGGCACGGGACGGAACTTGGTGTGTACCCTGTAATGCTGCGTCTGCCGCGGACCGATTGGGGTAAACGCATTGTCGTTGTACAGCACTTCGACCGAACCGTTGATATCCCAATTCGCGCTGGGACGAACCGCAGCGTTGAAGATTCCACCGTTTTCGTCGATGGTGACGGTTCCATTCGAATCCGCACCCACGGCCAACGGAGCGTTATGAGGAATGCCCTCGGCGATGGTGTGCGTGCCGTAGCGATAGGTGAGCGAGAAGGTGGCCCGCGACAAAGCATCCCAAGTCGCCGTCACGTTGTTGGTGACATACTTCTGACCGAAGTAGCCGGGGACCGATGTACCGACTGCGGGGTTGCCCGGATTTGTGCCGGCTGCAGTCGTGATCAGCGTGCCGGGGTAGGTAATGGTTTCGTTGGCCGCAACTGCCGGAGTTACCAGAGCCGTCGCGGTCGTCACAGAGGCCGTTCCCGGCTGCTGCACATTCGAGTAGTTAACCTGGTCAGACAAGCTGAAGGTCTTTGTCGCCTGCCAGACGATGCCGTAATCGGCCACCATCACTTCGCGCTTCGCATTGGCGTTGCCGACGTAGGTGAACGAGCGCATCGCGCCCACCGTTTTTCCCGGGGCTGTCAGGCCCTGGAAGTTCTCGTAGTAGTTGGGCATGTGCATGTTCGCGTTGGTGTAGCGAACATCCCCATTCATCGAGATGTTCTTGATGCTCGTGCTCTGCAGCCGGAAGATCTCGGTTGGATAGAGGATGCGCGTCGGTTGCCTGCGCAGATAGCTGGTCATCACGGTGCAAGCAGCATTCACGATCGGCAGGCCGCCGTTGGGGTTTGCCGACAGGTATGGGAAACCACCCGTGGCGCCCGCATTGCAGAGACTGGCTGCAGTAGGAGCGGTCAAGGTATCGTAGCTGGCAAGGAGCGCCGCCTTGGTTCCATCCGCTTCCCGCACGTTATAGGCGTTAGGAGCCATGGTGAAGTAGGAATCGCCCTTGTAGTGATCCACCTGCTCTTCAAACGTCAACTTCGTGCCGTTGACCGGCTTCCAGTCCACCGCACCCATAAAGTCGTCGGTGCTGTTGCGCTGGAATTGGGCGAGCACAAAATCGTAATCGAAGGCAACGGGCGCACTGATTTCCGTGAAACCGCTCGGGCTGAGGCTTGGCCCCTGGAAGATGTTCTGCGAATATCCGGCGCGGAAGGTGACCTTCGACAACGGCAGAATCGTGACGTTGGTGTCAGTCATGCGCCGCACGGTGTTGAACAGGAACGGAGACTGCTTGACTTGCGACCACGGAACCGATACGTGGGTGGTCGGGTCTGTGATCGACTGTCCGCCGGGAATATTCGGATTGCCCAGCAGATCGTAATCGAAGTATTGGCGATCCCGACGGAACAAGCCGGAGAACTCAAAGAGCTTGCCTTTGGAAAAGTCCATTTTGGTAAAGTTGTTCGGATCGCCGCCAAAACCGCTGCTGAAGAGCCTCAGGTCATCGACAAGAGCATGTTTGTTGCCGGGCAGCGCATGGAGTTCGAAGGTTTCGCCGAGCACTCGTGGCCCGGACTGCAGGTTGACCAGCGTGTCATACATGGCATCGCTACCGGTGGTGTTGACCATGTGTCCGCCAAGGTCCACAGCCTGATGAAGCGCATACCCATTCGGCGCAGATACCTGTGCACCGGACGTTGGGAATGGGTTGGCAGGCGTCGGATTTTGGGCGACAGCGACCCCTGTCGCCATCACTAAACTGGCCGCGGCAATGCCTCCGGCGATGCGCCGGATCATTGCGGTAGAAGGCTGCTGAGCAGACAGCCGAGAAAACCATCCTATATTCGTCATGGTGAAGCCTCACTTAAAAGCAAAAAAACAGCATTGCTGACGTCGAATTTTGAACACGTGTGCGAAATTGGTTCGGGAGTTGCGCCGCGCTGCCTCTTAAGACAGGCGCACGCGGCGCAGCTTCATCACCTGAGAAACGCCTGATTCAGGTTTGAACCATGAATGAACGTGTGGCAGCTGGTGCAGGGAGCCAATTCCTGCGATCCCGAGTTCATTCCGTGAACCGTGCTGGCAGCGACCTGGCTATGGCACTGGTTGCACAATGTGTTGATGTTCGGCATGTTCAGCAACCGGGCATTCTGAGAACCGTGCGGAGTGTGGCACCCTACGCAGCCCTCCGCCTTCACCGCAGCGTGCTCATACACAAAGGGTCCCCGGGTCTCCGAGTGGCACTTGGTGCAGATCGCGTTCTGATCGGCTGTGGACTTCACGTTGTTGTTTCCAAAAGTGCCGTGAACGTCGTGGCAATCGGAGCAACTCACGGCGCCTTCGTTGACCTTGTGGTGGAACGGCATATCGAAGGATGCCTTTGTTTCGGTGTGGCACTGATAGCAAAGCTTCGGCTGCGAAGCCTTCAGCAAGTGCTCCTTCTCAGTGCTGGCGTGCACGCTGTGACAGCCCGTGCAACCCACATTGGCCTTGGCGTGAGGAGAGCGCTCGAAGTTCGGGTGCGCTCCCGCGTGGCAACCCAGGCAGGTCTTGTCCACGTCTTTGGCCGAGGCCTTGGCGGGATTGAAGATCTTGGTGGTGTCGCCGCCGCCTTCGACGTGTGCACGACCCGCGCCGTGACACCCTTCGCAGGTGATGCCGGACTTGCCATGCATCTCGGAGATCTTGGTATGGGGATTCGAGGCGAATCCCTTGGCAACCTCGTCATGGCAGGTTGCGCAGGTTTCAGAACCGACAAAATCCGAAGCGGGTGCTTCCTTGGCTTGGCTGCCGGCCGGTTTAGCTCCAGGCGCAGCAGCGCCCATCGCCGTGGCGCAAACCATTCCCGCGCCCAACAAAAACATTAAACAAGCTCGCAGCGCCGGCTTGTTCCCCGGAACCGCACCACTCGGCAATTGCGCCATAGGCCTTTGTCTATGCATCAAAAAAATACCGCCTTAGGTGATCTCGTCGCCCATTCCGCGAAGAACTAACCCCAATTCCGTGCGACTTTGCTTGGGTTTTCCTCTTCGGAGCACCGGCTCGGCAGCGCGGCTCGGGGGCCGTTTTTTGCGGAAGGTGCTCGTTGTGCGGAGCATCACTTCATGCGCAGAATCGTACGTTTTTTTGGAGCCGGACACGGTGATATTCATCACATCCGGCAGAGATAGGGGTTGGCAGGTGGAATTTCCCCGCCCAAAGTGACACAGCTTGCAGGAGATAGCGGCCTTTCCGCCGTTTCCGCTCGCAGTCCTCGGGGAGAGAAGCGTATATAGTGCCGACCGGCGGGTCCCGCCCCCGCGCCGCCTTGCGGCTGGGGACGCTCGCCTCCAACTGAGACGTGAGATCCATCACATCCACCAACACCGCCCCTCCGGCACACTTTCATAAAGAAAGCAAGCGAACACCTTCAAGAAAACGCAGGGCACGCTCATTCAGAATGCAGAATTTTGCAGCGGTGTTCAAGGGGCGGCTTCGGTACAGAACCCAAATTGTTGTACCGGCGGCGGACGGGCAAGACCATGGCGGACGCAGAGAACCCAATCGCAATACAAGCCCGGTTAAGGCATATGCCGCGCCAGGCTCCCGTGGGCTGTGCTGCCTGCTCCAATCGCCGGCCCGGCTGGTTCTGCTCCCTGGGCAGTTCCGTGCTGGCAGATCTTGAACTGGCCACCAGCACCATTTCGCTGCCTTCGCAGGCACCTCTCTTTACGCAGGGCGAAGACGCCCGCTGCCTCTATCTCATTTGCAATGGCTATCTCAAACTGACGGCAGGACGCGTGCAAGACCGGCAGATGATCGTCCGCGTCGCCGGCCCAGGCTCGATGCTCGGCCTCTACGCGGTTCTTTCTCACGGCGTCTACGAGGTTTCCGCCGAATCACTGACCTCCGCCCAGCTTCGCCCGGTCGAACGGGAGCGTTTTCTCGGCTTTCTGCGCACCCATAAAGAAGCCCAGATGCGGGCCGTGCAGTGCATTTGCCAGGAATACCGTTTCGCCTTGCAGGATGCCTGCCGGATTGCTCTGGCCGAAACCGTGGCCGCGCGCCTGGGCCGGCTGCTGGTGGAACTGGCTCAGCAGATCGGCGAGCACCTGAACGACGGCGGGTTCCGTTTTCCGCTGCTGCTCACCCATGAGGAGATGGCTTCCATGGCCTGCACCACCCGGGAAACCGTCACCCGCACTCTCGGCCAGTTCCGCAAGGATGGCTGGATCTGCATTGAAGACTCGATCGTGACCCTCCTTCATCCCGAGCGGCTGCAGGCGCTGCTGTAGCAGCCCCCCCCCGGGGGGGGCTGCTCGCGTTCGGCCTGCTTGCCGCGTCCAAGAGATATCATCGGATATGGGAGTTTCTTTTCGTATGAACCGTTTTCTGGCGTGTTTTTTTGCTTTTCTGCTCTCATGCGGCGCGATCGTGGCCCAGAGCCCGGCACCGTCTGCAGCCCAGCCCGCTGTCACCTCTACGGCGAGCCCGGAGCTTCGCGAATTCCAGAAAATTGAAGATTCGTGGTCCAACTCGATCAACCAGAGGGACCAATACGGGCTTGAGCTTGTGCTATCGCCGTTGTTTGTCGATGTTTCCGCCAGTGGAGACATCAGCACTCGGAATCAGCAGCTCGCCCAGGTCATTACGGCAGAGGACAAAACTCTGCACCTCGATCAGCGAGTGATCACCGTCCGCCTGCTGGGGGACATTGCGGTGGCCAATGGCACCTATGTGCTGCACCACAAGGTCGGATCGGCTCCGGTGGATGAAAAGGGGGTCTTCACCCATGTGTTCGAGAAGGTGCGCGGCGGCTGGCTGTGCATCAATTCGCAGCGCACGGTGTTACGCGCGGACTCGCCGAATGCAAAGCCCAAAAAGAAGCAGTCCGAGGCAGAGATGCCTTTCCATATCCCTTTGTTTTCAAAGAGCGATAAGACGAACCAGTAGCGGCTGGCGAGAACCCGGATCGGGTTTCCTTTGTGCGGCGGAGTTTGGCGCTCTCTCATGCGCGCCATGACCTGGCCGATATACCCGTTGTGCGTGGGGTGATCGGGCCTAGAGACAGACTCGCGACACTGGAAAGGGATTCCTTCTCATGAATCGCTCGTCGCTGGGCACACGCATGGTTCTTTCTTCCTTCGTGGTGGTATCGGGGGCCGGGTTGCTCTTCGGCCTCATCGCATGGCATCTGGTTTCTTCGCAGGTCTATCGCCAAGCCTCGCAGGAAGCGGCGCGGCGCTGAGAAATCCCGGCAAACCCACACAGAGATTCCACCTATTGATACCTTTCACGAAACCCATTTCGATTCTGATGTTTACCGAAGGCCAGGCATAGCAAGAGGCGCTTTCTTAGAAAAACGCTCCTTGGCACGATTTCAAAGGCAGGCGGTGAATCGAAACATCTCTAACCGGCCACCCGCCGTGCCGCCTGCACGCGGATAGAAACATGGACCAGGCTGAGCGCGGCCGGGGTCACTCCGGGAATGCGACTAGCTTGCCCGATGGTTCCGGGGCGGACCCGTTCCAGGGTTTCGCGCATTTCGCGGGAAAGCCCGCTGATGGTTCCGTACTCGATCCATTCGGGAATTGCGACAGCCTCGGCAGCTTTGAGCTTGTCGATCGACTTTTTCTGCTGCTCCAGGTAGCCGGCAAACTTGATTTCGGTTTCGACCGCCCGAGCCTCGTTGCGGATTATGCTCGGCAGAGTGCCGCCGCGCTCCACCGCAGCCGCCATCTCAGCCAGCAAGGGCTGTGCCGCAAGGCTTTCGCGGATCGCGCCAAGCACCGGCTCAATGGTCACTTCGGGCCGCTTGAGCAGATGAGCCCAGGTGGAGCCGGCGGTCGCGGTCAGTTCGCCGAAACCGGCTTGCGCCAACCGTTCTGCGTCCACTCTCCGGGTCGTAAGCAGCCGGTCAAGCGCGGCCATACGCGCTTGTTTCCGCTCGTATTCGGCCCAGGCCTCGTCGCCGATCAGCCCCAGGCGGCGCCCGTATGGAGTGAGCCGCCGGTCGGCGTTATCGATCCGCAGGTGCAGCCGGAACTCGGCCCGCGAGGTGAACATCCGGTAGGGCTCGTTGGTCCCCTTCGAGATGAGGTCGTCGATCAGGATTCCGGTGTAGCCTTCGGTCCGATCCATGGTGAACGGCGGCAGGCCCTTGAGCCAAAGAGCGGCGTTGATTCCGGCCATGATGCCCTGACAGGCGGCTTCTTCATAGCCGCTGGTGCCGTTGATCTGGCCGGCAAGATACAGGCCTTCCATGCTCTTCACGCGCAGGGTGCGATCCAATTCCGTCGCGTCTACGCTGTCGTATTCGATGGCATAACCGGGGCGCAACATTTCGGCCTGATCGAGGCCGGGAATCGAGCGCACAATCTGCCACTGGACCTCCATGGGGAGCGAGGTAGACATGCCGTTGACGTAGACTTCGTGGGTATTCAATCCTTCCGGTTCCAGAAAGAACTGGTGCTGCGTCTTGTCGGGAAATTTGACGATCTTGTCTTCGATGGAGGGACAATAGCGCGGCCCGATGCCCTCGATCTGGCCGGAATACATTGCCGAACGGTGCACATTTTCACGAATCAGGCGCAGTGTTTCCGGCGTGGTAAAGGCAATATGGCAGCTTATTTGTGGCTGCACGATCTTCCTGGTGCGGAAGCTGAAGGGCGTGGGGTCAGCGTCGCCGGGCTGTTCCTCGAAGGCGTCCCAGCGGATAGTACGACCGTCGAGCCGCGGCGGTGTCCCGGTCTTGAGCCGGCAGGTGCGAAGGCCCAGCGCCCGCAACGCCTCGCCGAGAAGGACGCTGGCAGGCTCGCCGCTGCGTCCGGCCGGATAGCGCTCTTCGCCACAGTGAATCAGTCCGTTCAGAAAGGTTCCAGTGGTGATGATGGTGGCCCCGGCCAGCAGCCGGCGCCCATCCCGCAGCTTGAGGCCCAGCACTTTGCGGCGCGGCCTGCCGTGGTCTTCAGAAGGATCCGCGATGCCGGAACCGGTCTCTTGGAGCACCAGATCGACCACCTCGGCCTGGCGGATGTGCAGTCCAAGCTGGGCTTCGAGCACTTCGCGCATCTTGACGCGGTAAAGCTGCTTGTCGCACTGGGCTCGGGGGCTCCAGACTGCCGGCCCGCGCGAGGTATTCAACAGGCGAAACTGGATGCCGACTGCGTCGGCTACTTCGCCCATGACACCGCCCAGGGCATCGACCTCGCGGACCAGGTGCCCCTTGGCCACGCCGCCGACAGCCGGATTGCAGCTCATCTGCGCGATCAGGTCGAGATTCATGGTGATCAGGGCAGTCTTGAGGCCCATGCGGGCAGCCGCCATTGCCGCCTCGCAGCCGGCGTGGCCGGCACCGACCACAGCGACATCGTATTGTTCGGTAAAAACCATCCACTTCCATTCTACGGATTGCCGGGTTAGGGCGCAGCCAGAGACCCATTCGACCGAAATCCACCGGGTGCACGAACAACGAACGGCAACAAACCGGAAGGAAAATTTCGCCGCCGATGGTACGATTCACACAACGCACGCCATCTCACACCGTATCAGGAGGGATAGCCGCATGGGTCTAACGGATCTTCCGTGGGGGCCGCAGTCCACCGCTGGCCCTGCTTCTTCAAACCACCTCACCACCGAGGCTCACCCGCTCGCTCAGTCGCCTGAAGAACTGCAGGAAGAGAGCCGGAAGATTCGCCGTCTGCAAATGGTGGTGAATATGGTGATGCAGGTCATTCTGCAAGACTCCACCCTGGGCGTCGAACAGGCGTCGGAGATGGTGGCGGACACACGGCGCGTGGCGCTGACCATGTTTCCTGACAAGGAACTGGCCTTCAATCTGCTCTTCTGGCCGAGGCTGCAGCGGCTCATGCGCGAACGCTACCGAATGCAGTAGGCACGCCTTTATAGCTGCAGCCGGCTCTATCGGTTGTCGTTGCCGGTCAGCCGGAAGGTGATGGTTCCCCAGAAGGAGCGAGCCCGCATCTGCACCGGCAAATGGCGCTCGTCGTCGGTGTACCAGATCCAGATGTTGCCGCGATTCTTGACGACACCGGCGTCGGCCGTGGGCTGCACGCGCAGGGTCTTAAAGGTCCCCAGCGGCGTCTTGATCTCTTCGCGGCTCTCCACCTTCATGGTGACGGCCACAGTGTGCATGGCATCCACCACCGGCAGGGCAAAGCTGTGGCCGATCTCCATGGGTTGGGACGAGGCGTAAAACACGCCGGAAAGCAGATCGGTCAGACAGCCGGGAACGCCCACCTCGATATGCTTGCTCTGCCCGGTGACCAGGTTTCTCTCGTCCAGAATCGACTTGCCTTGGCCGTAGTCGAGCCGAAGTGTGGAATTCACGCGCCGGCGGCCTTCCACCGTCTGCTTGTCGAACTCATAACTGCAGCCCTGGTTGCGGTCAAAGGTGGTCTGAAAGTGGTCGCTTACGTGGAAGAGCATATTGATGGCGCCGATGGTGTCGCCACTCACCGTGAGGCGCTCGCGGTCGCCTGCCGCCTCAAAATGCACTACGGCGGTAGCAGCCGGAAACACGCGCCAATCGACCGAATAGGTGAGGGTCTGTCTCTGCGGAAAGCTGAATCCTGGCCGCGGCGCCGGGAGTGCTGGCGTCTGCTGGCCGTGAATTTGGAGCGCCAAAGCAATGACGAGGGCGCAAAAAATAGTTGCTGCGGTTGTGCGCGTCTTCACCGTCAGGCAAGGCTCCTTCATGCATTCGATCAATTTGACTCTCAGGGCTTCAAAACCGCTCACCGCGAAACGTGCACAAACACACCGAGAACTGCCCGGAGGAAGAGCAGACTCAGGTAAAGGAATGCCGTCCCTATAGCAGCATTGTACTCGCGGTGTTTGACATAGAGCGTGAAAGAAAAGCTGCCGGAACCGTCTTCGGAGCGGGCTGCCATGGGGCGCGGAATCAGGCGGGGCACCCGATGGCAATATTCGTCGAAACCGGCGAAGGTAGCGCGAAGAAAACGCTCTTCCGAGACGATCACGGGGATATAAATCACCAAAAACATGACAGCCAGAGCCGCCGCTACGGGCCAACTGAGCAAAGCCAGTGCAAAACCGGCGGCGATCAGGATTGATCCCAGATAGAGTGGGTTGCGGGTGTACGCATAGGGGCCGGACACGGTCAGCTCGCGGTTCTTTTTGACGTATCCGGCTGCGTAGCCGCGCAGCCAAAGGCCGGGCAACACCAGCGCCAAGCTCCAGGCAACAGCGGCAGGTTGCGGAACGCGCCGCCAAAGCTCGAATAGATAAAGGGCAGCGGTCGCAAAACCCAGCGGCACGCGGATGCGCCGAGCCACGCGCTGCCAGCGGGCGATCCAGTCATTCTGCGGCGGATGGATGCCAGATTGAGTCATGAGGAGGTCTCAGAATAAAGGAGTTCTTCGGCGGCCTGCAGGACATCCGCGGGCGAAATGGTCAATAAACCGGCCTCGGGCGCCGCTCTACGGCTGTGATCGCGGCGGCTTTCGGGGCTACGAAGCACTTTGGCGCAGGTGCCGAAAGGGCCGTTGCGGCTTGGGTCGGTGGGGCCATAGATGCCCACGACCGGGCGCCTCAGTGCGCAGGCCAAATGAAGAGGGCCGGTATCGCCGGCAATGACCAGCGCCACGCGGCGGGTGAGTGCGATGAGCTGGTCGAGTGTGCTGATAAGCGGAGTGACCCCATTGCCGGTAGCGGCGGCGATTGGCTCCACCAGCGACTCTTCGCCCGGCCCGGCATTTACCAGGACGCTAAATCCCCGCTCGGCAAGTCCCTGGGCAACGGCGGCATACCGCTCGACCGGCCAGCGCTTGGCACCCCAGCCGGCGCCGGGGTTGAGGAGCACGGCAGGCTGAGTGTCAGTGGGCGGCAGCACCTGATCGGCCCAGGCCTCGGCGACCGGGTCGACGGGCAGCCAGGGTTGGACAGGGGTGAGAGGGTCGGCGGCGATTGCCGAAGCCACTTCCACATCCTGCTCGATCACATGCGCGCCGGTCGTGGGCATGCGATAGGTAAAGAGCAGACGGGCGGCCCACTCACGCGGCTCCGCCTCGCCGATCAGGCGGTGACTGCCGGCCATGCGGGCTATCAGCGCCGACCGGACGGCTCCCTGCAGATCGAGCACCGCATCGTAGCTGCCAGCCTTCAAGGCGCGACGCAACATCTTGATTTCATGAAAGGTCTTGCGGCTCAAGGGATTTCGTCCCCAAGCCTTTGCGGAAGCCAGGTGCAGCCCATCGACAATGGGCTGCCGAGGCCCCTGACCGGTGGCTCCGACGGCAGCCAGCAGAGGACGCCAGTGCGGCTCGACCACCCAGTCGATTACCCAATAGGGATGAATCTGCCGCAGCGCCGTCACAGCCGGCAGCGCGTGCAAAATGTCGCCCATGGCGCCGAGGCGCACCACGAGCAAGCGAAACTTGGATTGCGTGTGCAAGATCTGATTTTCTCACAGCGCCGGATTCGCCTGAGCCTGCCGAAGCCGGTCCACCAGCCAGTCGATGCACTCCGCCTGCTTGTCGATCTCGACCCGCAACCGGGCTGTCTTGAGCGGCAGGTGCCCGGCAACGGTTTCGGAGAGCGGTCCCAGGCGAACCAGATCCTTATCCGTAGTGACAAGGGCGGTGGCATTTGCCGCGTGGCCGGAAGCCAGGATGCGCTGAAGATCGCGGCTGGTGTAGCGATGGTGATCAGGGAAGGCGATCTGGGCGGCAGGTGAGATGCCGGCGGCTTGCAAGCCGCGAAAAAACTGTTCCGGACGGGCGATGCCGCAGAAAGCAATCACAGGTCCCGCTACGTTGGGGACTTCCATGCAGCGAACCAGCCGCCAAATCGGCCCTTTCCATCCCCAGGCTCGCAATTCAGACTCCAAATCCGATTCATTCGCCGGGATTGCGAGGACGTCGGCCCGCGTCAAGGCGCCAAGCGGCTCGCGCAGGTTACCCGCAGGCAGCAGGCTGTCTCGCCAATCCTGCCCATTGAGCAGCAGAAGATCGACGTCACGATGGAGTTGCCGGTGTTGAAAGCCGTCGTCCAGAATATGGGCGATAGGTTGACTCTCTTCCCCGATCTCAAGCGATGCCTCGGCCAGTTTGCCTGCCTCATAGCGCTGGCGGGCCACGTAGACCGGGACTTGGGCCTCGCGTGCAATCAGCAGAGGCTCGTCACCAAACTCCTCGGCAGTTCCGTCGAGGCGAACGCGGGCAGGCCACTGGCTGGTGCGACCGTATCCCCTGGAGAGCACGTCCACATGAACGCCGCGAAGGGTGAGCGAGTGGGCGAGCGCGATGGCGAGCGGCGTCTTGCCGGCTCCGCCGGTAGAAAGATTGCCGATGCTGATGACCGGGAAGCGGAGGCGGCGCACCGGCTCCAGCCCCCACCGCAAGCGAAGGGTGCGGGCAGCAAGCGCCAGCCGATAGAAGGGGGCTAGGGGCAGCAGGAAGCGGCGGGGGGGGGTCATGACGGCCGTCCGGTGCAGGTTTGACCGGCTGCGGTTCGGGCGGGAAGCAGGTCTTGCAGCGCTTCCAGGCTCTTTGCCGTTGCCCCGGCCTGATGTTCGAAGACCTGGCGAGCCCGTTCGCCCATGGCTGCTGCGGCTGCCGGGTCGCGCAACAGGCCCAGCAAAGCCGCAGCCAACTCTTCTTTGGCTGCGATGCGGAGAGCCTGATGGGCCCGCAGATCTTCGGCGATGGCGCGGAAGTTGGCATAGTGCGGCCCCATTACGATGGGAACCCCGAACTGCGCCGGCTCCAGCGGATTGTGCCCCCCGGCGGGAACCAGGCTGCCGCCGACAAACGCCACCCAGGCCAGCGAGTAGACCGAGGCCAGCTCGCCGATGGTATCAAGCAGCAGGATTGCGCCGGGCTGCAGCGGCTTGGGGTTCGCGCTCCAGTCCGAACGCCTGGTCCATGGAATTCCCGACCGATCGAGCAAAGCGGCTACTGCGGCAAAGCGTTCCGGATGCCGCGGAGCCAAAACCATGGCCAGATTTGCGGTGCGTTGGGGCTCCGCTGCGAGTAGCTGACGCCACGTCTCCAGCAGAGCTACCTCTTCGCCATCGAGGGTGCTGCCGGCCACCAGGAATTGCAGCCCAGTCGTCTTGAGCAGGCGGGTAGCCTCCGCCTCTTTTGCCGCGCGCACATCGAATTTCAGATTGCCGGCGACGGTAACGCGATCTGGCACGCAGCCGATGGCTTTGAGGCGTTGCGCATCGGTTTCAGTCTGCGCCAGCACCCGCGCCAGACGCTCCAGGATGGGCTGCCAAAGGCGGGAAAGCAGTTGATAGCGCGGCCAGGAGCGATCAGAGATGCGAGCATTCACGACGGCGACGGGAATGCCGCGGCGAAAACAGCCATTGAGCAGATTGGGCCAGAACTCGGTTTCCGCCAGCACCAGCAGGCTTGGCTTGAGCGCCTGCAAATAGGCACGAACCGCCCATGGCAGGTCGAGCGGGCAATAGAAAACGCGGCCCGCGCCAAAGCGTTCCCGAGCAAGGGCCTGGCCGGTGCGGGTGGTGGTGGAAACAACCAATTGATAGGCCGGGAAGGCACGATCCATCTCGTCCACCAGGCGGCTGATTGCCAACACTTCGCCGACCGAGACCGCGTGAAGCCAGATCACGGGGCGGCCGGCACTCAATCCGCGCAGTTGCCCAGGGACACAGCCCAGCCGCTCGGTAAGCCCTTCGCGATATTTCCGGGTGGTGGCCATTCGCCAGAGCCACCAGGGCGCGCCGGCGAGCAGGGCGGTGGCCAGAGCCAGATTGTAGAAAAAGAGAATCATGCGTAACGGAACTTGCCTGTTTTCGGTCTAACCCTCAAATGATACAGTCGAGCACGATGAGGGCTCTTGGTACGTTTCCGCTGCTTGTGGTCTGGCTGGCTCTGCCGGCCATGGCCAGCGACCACACTCCGCCGCCCGTGCAGCCGGCTACATCGTTTGCCGCAGTCGAGGTTCACGAGCAGGAAAAGGTGGCCATCGCCGCCGAACCCTATGACACGCGGCAAAAAGAGTCCATCTTCCGGGTCGATTACCTGAGCCACGGGGTGATGCCCGTGCGGCTGATCGTGACCAACAGCGGCGCCCGGCCCATCTCACTGCGCGATGCGCGCATTCTTTTTATCACGGCAGGCGGCGACAAGATTCAGGCTGCCGAACCCGAAGATGTGGAACGGCTGATGACCCGCAAGGAGCGCGAAGGCAGCAAGATTCCCTTGCCCGGCCCGCTGCCCTCCATCAAGCTGAAGCCCAAGGCCAGCAACAAGGACATCGAGCAGGACTTCAACACCTTCGAATACCAGTCGCTGGTGGTAGAACCGCACACTACGCGGGCCGGTTTCCTGTTTTATGACGTTTCGGAACTCAGCCATCCGCTCAAGGGAGCGAAGCTGCACCTGCACATGCTGCGGGACGCCGACGGGAACGAGCTTTTTTATTTCGAGATCCCGTTCGACAAATATCTTCAGTCCAAATCCAGCCAGATGAACTGATGGCTGCGCGAGCCCAGGGTGAGAAACAGCCGGCTATTCGTAATACGTGGCTGTGGTGGTGTCGGTCTCCCAGATGGTGCAGTCTTTTACACGCACCCGACCGGTTGTCATCTCGGCAAGCTGCTTGTTGGTCTGGTCGTAGAAATAGCGGGCCAGATTTTCGGCGGAGGGATTCAGCACCGTGAACGGCTCAAGATCGTTGAGCATCTGGTGGTCGATGCGATCGATGACCGGACGCAGCACATGCTTCAACAGCTTGAAATCGAGCAATAAGCCGGTCTCGTCCAGCACCGCTCCAGCCAGGGTGACACGGACCTTGTAGTTATGCCCGTGCGGGTTCTCGCACTTGCCCCGGTAGTTGCGGAGATAATGGCCGGAGGAAAACCCAGCTTCCACGGTGACTTCATACATCGGCTTTTGCACGATCCTGGGGAAAGAGTCCCAATCCGATTCTAGTTCTTTTCGCCGCGACGTTTGCGCCGGGCGGCCAGCCGGGCCTGCTCACTGCGCCGGTCAACCTGCTCGAACAGGTGGCTCATCACGCCGATGAGCGCGGAAGTCAGGCCGGCCACGAGCAACAACAATGCCAGCGTGCGCCAGAGCGACGCATTGGCCGGCAGGCCGGGCTGAAAGGTCGAGGGCACGAGCGCCATGGCCCCCGAGATCAGAGCGAACAGTCCAAGCGCGGCAGCCAGGATGTAGAAGTTGCGAGACATAGCTTGCGAAACGCGAACCTCTCGCGAGTCTGCTGCGATTCTACGGCCTTATCGGGAAAGTTCGGCGGCCTCGATCAGGGCAACGCCAACCCCGTTGAACTCGGCCTCGATCTGGGCCACCGAACCATTCACGTCAATGGCCCGGCAAGCGTCACGGACCACCACCGCCGGCAGGCGCAGGCGTCGCGCATCCAAAGCGGTGTAGCCAACGCAGAAGTCGTAGGCCAGGCCGGCCACAAAGACGCGGGTCAGGTTGCGTTCGCGCAGGTAGCCGGCAAGGCCCGTCGCCGTGACGCGGTCATTCTCAAAGAAGGCCGAATACGAATCGATGTGCGGGCGAAAGCCTTTGCGCAGAATGAGTTCCGCCTGGGGCAGATGCAGGGCCGGGTGAAGTTCCGCGCCGGGGGTGCCTTGAATGCAATGATCGGGCCAAAGAGTTTGCCGCCGATAGCTCAACTCAATCTGGTCATAGGGCTTTTTGCCGGGGTGGGAACTGGCAAAGGAAGAATGGCCGGGGGTGTGCCAGTCCTGGGTCAGGATGATGTGCTCGAATTTGGGCGCAATCCCGTGGATCGCCTCGACGACGGCATCGCCATGGGCAACGGTAAGCGCGCCGCCCGGGCAGAAATCATTCTGAACATCGATCACGATAAGAACATCTTGTGCGGTGGTCCGCATCGATACGCCTCATTGGTCTTTGGGATCGCCGAGGGGAGTTTCGAAAAACTGCTCCACGTCGGTGATCGTTGTGGTTGTGCGATAGGGAGGCAGGCTGGCCAGAAATGTCTGGCCGTAGCGCTGCCTGCGAATACGGGGGTCAAGCAGAACCAAGACGCCGCGATCTTCAAGCGAGCGGATGAGCCGGCCAAACCCCTGCTTCAGCGTGATGACCGCCGAAGGAACCTGATAATCGAAGAACGGCTTGCCGCCGGCCTCTTCAATGGCTTTCATGCGCGCGGCAACGACCGGGTCGTTGGGGACGGCGAAGGGCAAGCGGTCGATGATGACGCAGCTCAGCGCTTCACCTTGCACGTCCACACCTTGCCAAAAGCTCGAAGTCCCAAAGAGCACCGCATTGGGGGTCGAGCGGAATTGCTCAAGCAGCGCCTTGCGGGGCGCGGTGCCGTGCAGCAGGATGGGAAAGTCGAGCACCGGCAGCAGACGCTCGTAGAGGTCGCGCATCTGACTGTAGCTGGTGAAGAGGCAGAAGGCGCGTCCGCGCGTAATCTCAAGCACCCGCTGGATGGTGCGAGCCGCAGCCTCGGGGAACTCGGGGTCGCGGGGGTCGGGCATATCCGGGGGCAGGTAAAGCAGCGCTTGCTCGCCATAGCGAAAGTGCGAAGGCACGACCAACTCCCGCGCCTCGCTCAGCCCCATGCGTTTGCGCATGTGCTCGAATCCGCCCTGCACGGTGAGCGTGGCAGAGGTGAGCACCACTGTGGGAATGGTCTCGAAGACCAACTCCGACAGGAGTTCGGAGACATCGATGGGGGTGGCTTGCAAGAAGGTGGTCCGCGACTGCGAGCGGATGCCCCCAGACCTGCCGGTTAGGGACGACTTGTCGGGAGCGCCAGAGATGCGCCGCTCCAGCCAATACACCATGTTGTTGGCGCTGGATTCGAGCAGGAATTCAAGCTCGGTACGCAGGCGGGCGACACGTTTTTTTAATCCCGGAGCTTCATCGACCTCTTTCAAGCCGTCCATCTCGGCCTCAAGCCGCCGCAACGTGGCGCGCACGCTCATATAAAGGTCGCCGGAGGTTTCAAGAAACTCTTCGCGCTCCGGGAATGGCTGGCGGCCATTGCCGCCGATGGGGAGTCCGGCAAAAAACATGCGGGCACGCTCGCGCAATTGCTGAGTAACGCCGGGCAGGTTGGCAGTGCCCGGTTTGCCACGCAGCAGGGCGTCGGTGTCGCGCGCCAGTTCTTCAAAACGGATGTTGCTGACCGAAAGGCCAAAGTAGCTGGAGGCCACCTCTTCCAACTCATGAGCCTCGTCGAAGACCACCGCAGCGGCTTCGGGCAAGATGCCCGCGTCGGGTGCTCCGGAGGCCTCCCGCTTCACGGAGAGGTCGGCGAAAAACAGGTGGTGATTGACGATGATGATGTCCGACTCCAACGCCTTGCGCCGCATTTCCGTGATGAAGCAGCGGTTGTAGTCGGGGCAGCTCGAACCAAGGCACGCCTCGGCGCGCGCGTCGAGCTTTTGCCACAGAGCGCTGGACTCGGGTAGCTCGGAGAGCTCAGAACGGTCGCCGGTTTCGGTGGTTTTTTCCCATTCCGCGATCTGCCGATACTGATCGATTTCTTCCAGTCCGGTGAGAATAGGCTGGCTGCGGAGTGCGGCCAACTTATGGAGGCACAGGTAGTTGGCCCGGCCCTTCATGTAGCAGACATGCAACTCGCCCAGCAGCGATTCGAGGAAAGGAATGTCCCGGAAGTAAAGCTGATCCTGCAGGGCTTTGGTTCCCGTGGAAACGATGACACGGTGGCCGGTGCGCAGGGCCGGCAGCAGGTAGGCGAGGGTTTTGCCGGTCCCTGTGCCGGCCTCGACGATCAGGTGGCGGCGCTCGGTAAGAGCCCGTTCCACGGCCTTTGCCATCTCCAATTGGCCGGGACGGTACTCATAGGGCAGAGGCGAACGCGCCAGAATGCCGCCCGGCGCGAAAAATTCATGCAGGGTGGGTAAGGTGCGAGTTGGGGCGTCGGTAGGGGGCATCGGGCCGGTGCTCACTCCATCATAGTGATGCAAGCGGCGACACGGCGGCAGACGGGTGCCCCAGGCCACTTCCCACATCCCCCCCCCGCACCAGCAATATGCACAAGATTTTCTCTTCGCAGGTGGGGAGGTCATAACAGACAATGGAAGAACCGTGTTCTCAAGATTGCGGTTCCGAGGCTTCTTTATTGAAGAGGCATGTTGCTATCCCCGGGTTCCAGGGGTAAGACGAATGCCGCTGGGACGAAGGTAAGACTGCCTTGAAGCTGGCAGCCGGCGCCATCCACCGGAAAAATGCTGGAACAGGGCAGGAACTTATCCTGCTGACGGCACGGGTTGCCGATTACGTCTTAGTGCGCAGAAATTCCGGCAAGCAACGCGAAGCCGTTTGCAGGCCAGCCAGGTTGGTGGGTTGTCTCTATGGTTGATGCCGAGATCGCGGTCCGTCCCTCTCTTCCTATCCCGAACCGAAGATTGCTTTCCTACTCGATGTACGCCGTGGTCGGGCTACACGCAGTCTTGCTGATCGTCGCGCGTCCCCATCCTCTGGTCGCGTCGAGGTTGCTGACTGCCATTGTCCCGGTGCTGTCGGCCATTTGCGCCTTCGTGCGCGCGCCGCTGGTGGCGCCGCGGGAGCGCCCGGCATGGCGCTGGGGAGGCGTCGCCATGCTGCTGTGGGCTCTCGGGCACACTGTTGAAACATTTGTGGGCCACACGACGACGGTCACCAATCTCGCCGCCGACCCCTCCGATTTTATTTATATCGCGGGCACATTTCCTCTGCTGCTGGCTCTCTCGGCTTCGCGGGAAACGAAGTCCATTCAAACCGTCTTTCTGCTGAATTGCGCGCAGATTGGATTGGCTTTCGTTCTTACTTATGTACGGCTCTACCAAATGACCATGCCAGCAGCCACGGCGGCCACCGTAATGGGAAGAATTTACGGGATCGTGTGCATCTTGATGGCTACCCTCACCGCACTGCGGATGTTTACCTGGGCAACGCTGGAAGAGCGGCGATGCGTTCGCTGGATCTGCATTTTTATTTGGACTTATACGGTGATCGAACTGGGAATGAATTATGCCACGGAGTATTGGCATCTGCAGGCCGGCACCCTCTTGGATCTGCTGTGGAGCTTTCCGTTCGTGCTGTGCGGCCGACAGACGGTCTACCTCCCCACCGAAGAATTGCCGCCCGGCCCGCCCAAGAAACTCAGCCGCTTCCAGCTTGTGGTGGAAAGCTTATGCCCGATGCTCGTGACGACGGCTGTTTTTGCATTAGCGGCTTCCATCACGAGTCAGCACGCCCAACTCGCGCTGACGGCAATTTTTCTGCTGCTGCTGATTCAGGGAGTGGTGGCGGGCGTGGTCCAAAGCAATTATTTGACCGGGCAAAATCTGCTGCTGGAGCGGGAGCGCGAACTGCAGGAGGCCAATGTGGCTTTGGAACAGTTGTCCCTGCTGGACCCGCTGACCGGCATTCCCAACCGGCGCCGGTTCACGGCTGCCCTCGACGATGCCTGGAGGCGGGCTATGCGCCGGCAGGAACCGATCGCCATTTTGATGATCGACGTGGATCACTTTAAAGGAGTCAACGACCGGCACGGACACACCTACGGGGACGAATGCCTGGTCGCTATCGCACAGGCCCTGGGTCAACATGCCGGCCGAGCAGACGATCTGCTGGCCCGCTATGGGGGCGAGGAATTTGTTCTTTTGCTGCCGGAGATGGATCAGGCCAGCGCTGTAGCAGTGGCCGAACGGATGCATCGAGCGGTACACCGGCTGGAAATTGCGAATAATGGATCGCCGTTCGGCAGTATGCTGACGGTGAGCATCGGCGTGGGCACCGGTCTTCCCCGGTTCGACTTGCATCCAGCTACATTAATAGAGGTCGCCGACCAGGCTCTTTATGACGCAAAACGACAAGGGCGCAACAGGATCCGCATCCGTGCGCTCGAAGAAGCGTCCACGTTGCAGGGATAGGTATGGCGGAGCCTGCCGCTGACGTTCCCGCGACAAGCTCACTTGTTGATTACCGCAGCGGGGCGCAAATCAACGTCGTGCTTGGTTGAACTGACCGATTTTCACCTGAAATAGGGATACTGGCTGGAGTTATTGCCGGATTGGTGCGAGTTCTGATCGTTTTGTGACTCGTTCTGGCCGGCGTTCAACCAGTGGCTGATGAAGACGGTTTCTTCGGAACTTAGTTCGCCGTCGGCATTCTGGGCGGATTTGAGCAACCGTTTGCGTACGTCGGCGGCGCGTTGTGCCTCGGCAGCCTTCTCTGCTCCTGCGAGGGAGTTGATATTGCCTGAGTTCAAGTTCGGGGATCCATGAATGTGCATCGCTCGCTCCTGTGCGAATGTGCAGCAATCGCGATTCCGCAAATTCCCCCATGTAATGAGAAAGGGCTCATTTATGAGGGAGCAATCGCGGCTATCTTGGCCGTTTGATTGACTTCACCTGTGGGACTCAGCATACTTGGACTATGGCGTACACCGTCCATCAGGCGTTCTCGCTTTTTGGCGAACGGTGATTGGAGATGGTTTGCCTACTTATCGTAGATCAGTTGTACCCACGAAGGGACGCGTGGGGGAATGGCCATTGGTGGCTATTGTGGGTCGGCCCAACGTGGGCAAATCCACGCTCTTTAACCGGCTGACCAAGAGCCGGCGGTCCATTGTGGGCGACGAGCCCGGCATTACCCGCGACCGCATTTATGGCGAGTATGAGTGGGCAGGCCGGCATTTTCGGCTGGTGGATACGGGTGGAATTGTGCCCGACGACGCCGAGCTGATTCCTACGGAAATCTATAACCAGGCGAAGGTTGCGCTGGAAGAAGCGGACGCGCTGGTGTTGGTGGTCGACGCGCGCACGGAGTTGGCGAGCCCGGACTACGACCTGGTGCGGCTGTTGCTGCGCGGTGGGAAGCCGGTGTTTCTGGCCGTCAATAAGGTTGAGGGCGAGGCGATGGCCTATGCCGCGGAAAATTTCCGCCAACTAGGTATCCGGAATGTCTTTCCGATCAGCTCAGAGCATGGATTGGGCATTGGCGACTTGGTCGATGCGATTTCCGAAGCGATCCCGGGAGTACCGGACGCTCCGCAGTCTGGCGAAGACGCGCAGGAGATTGAGGCCGAGCGGGCCGAAGAGGCTGAGGTCTCGGAGGGTGGTCCGGTGCCGCCCGAACTCAAGGACGAGACTGAAGACGACGACTTCGAAGGCGACGAACCCGATGCTGCGGATGAGGACGAAGACGGTCACCAGCTTCACCGCACCCATGGCCAATTTGAGCAGCATGAGACGGCAGTCGCCATCATTGGCCGGCCCAATGTAGGCAAGTCCACTTTGCTGAACGCCTTAACGGGGACTTCCCGGGCGATTGTTTCGCCCATTGCGGGCACCACGCGCGATGCGGTGGACGAGGTGGTGGAGTTCGAGGGCCAGCAGCTTCGGTTTGTGGATACAGCGGGAATTCGCCGCAAGGGCAAGACGCACATGATGGCCGAAAAGCTGAGCGTCGTGATGGCGCGGCGGCATTTGGAAGCGGCCGACGTAGCCCTGCTGGTGATTGACGCCACCGAAGGCGTGACCGGCAGCGATGCCACGATTGGCGGCTACGCTCACGAAAGCGGCCGCAGCGTGATTGTGGTGGTGAACAAGTGGGACGCGGTGACGACGGCCCGCACCGACGGCAAGCCGCCCGCCGACCGCGAGGTTTTCGAACAGCAATTGCGCTCGGCGCTCAAATATCTGAGCTACGCATCGGTGATTTTTCTCTCCGCACTGGAGGGAACGGGACTGCCGAGGGTCATGCACGAGGTAATCGCCGTGGCTGCCGCGCGACGCAAGCGCGTGACGACCGGACAGATGAATCGGTTTTTGGAGCGCATCGATTTTCAGCGCGCGCCGGTACCAATGGCCAAGCGCATCCGCATCTTCTATATGACGCAGGCTGCGGTAGCTCCGCCGACGTTTGTGCTGTTTACCGACCGCGATATCAAGCTGCACTTTGCGTTTGAGCGCTTTTTGGAAAACCAGATTCGCGAGGCTTTCGGATTCAAGGGCACACCAATCTGGTTCAAGGTGAGAGCACGGAACGCCCCGAAGCGCGACTAGCATAGCTCTCCTATTGAGGTATTCCAGGGACCTGCGGGTGGTGCTTTCTTGAGGAAAGCGCCACTCTGCGGTCACGAATTCAATTCCTCTACAGCTATAAGAGAACGCCTATAGCACTTCGGAAGCTCGCGGGCTTTTACCAATACGTGAGCTGGGCAAATAGCATCGAATTGGCTCTTTGCGTGTCTCTTTGTTTCTTATAAAGGCATCGACCTAGTTCGACACGAGTTTCAATATGATGCTGTTTCCCGGCCAATTACAAACTATTTATAAGCTGTTTCCTCGACTTACTCTGTCTCTCAGCCGAAGTTAGCATGTTCACTATCACTTTTCTATTTCGTGAAGGGGAGTAGACTGCGGGCAAAGATCTTCGGCAGTGGGCAGGGGATTCCAAGGGGGACAGGCTGTGAGTCGGATTGCGGTGGATAAAGAGTTGTGCAAGAAAGAAGGGGCATGTGTGGCGGTTTGCCCGTCGCGGAGTTTAGCTCTGGACGAAGAAGGATTTCCCGAAGAGTCTGGGGAGAGCCATTGCATTGTTTGCGGGCACTGCGTGGCGGTGTGTGCTTGCGATGCGCTGACCCATAGCGGGCTGCCCTCGGGAGAGTTTTTGCCTGCGGCCAAAGAATTGCCGGATCCCGCGAAGATCGACAATTTTCTGATCAACCGGCGGTCGGTACGGGAGTTCAAGGATCGTCCCGTAGCACGCGAAACGCTGGAGGATTTGCTGGATATCGCGCGGCGGGCGCCGACGGCGAGCAACTCCCAAAAGCTCCACTGGATTGTCGTGGACGATGGAGCCAAGGTACATGCGCTCTCCGCAGAGACGATGAAATGGATGCGCGCGTCGGGGACCGGCGAAGCCATGGTGGAGCGATGGGACCAGGGATATGACGGCGTGTTGCGCGGCGCTCCAGCGGTCATTATGGCCTGTGCGCCTGCAATCTATGCATGGGGCAAACAAGACTGCGCCATTGCGCTCACTTTTCTTGAGTTAGCGGCAGAGGCTCGCGGACTGGGCGTGTGCTGGGCCGGATATTTGACGCATGTGGCCGGTATTCACGCTCCGTTGCGCGAGGCGCTGTGCGTGCCGGATGGGTATGCAGTGCATGGCGGGCTCATGCTGGGCGAGCATAAGTACACGTATAAGCTGGTGCCGCCGAGAAATCTGCTGAGTGTGCAGTGGGTATAAGAGTAGATCCTCATTCTTAGGCGGTTCTTTTATAGCCCGCTAACTCGACGACTAAGAATGGGGATCTACATTAGACTTGCATCGATCCCAGGTTGGCGCAAGAGTGCGCCGAACCTGGAAGCCGGGATGTTAGTACAAAAAAAGGGATGGTCAGAGACTGGAACTGGTTTATAAATACCTAAATCACATGGCATTTTGCACGTACCTCTCCCTGGCGCGACGAAGGTGGAATGCCTGTGCTTCTTCCAAGGTGCGCACGGAGCCCAGTTGGTGAGCCATCAACCGGATGTGGGCAAGGTGTTCGAGGGTTTCCATTTTCTGAAAGGCATCAAAGAGAGAATCGCCGCACGTAACTGCGCCATGATTAGCCATAAGAATTGCGTCATGATCGGGAATAAAAGGAATAAGACTGTCCGCTACCTCGTCGGTGCCGGTGGTTGCATAGCGGGCCAGGGGTACGGGACCAAGAGTCATGACCGCCTCTTGACAGAGCATTTCATCGAGAGCGCGGCCGGTGCAGGCGAACGCAGTAGCGATGGGCGGGTGGGAGTGAATGACGGCTTCAACGTCGCGCCGATGCCTGTAAATGGCGAGATGCATGCCCATTTCGCTGGTCGCCTTTTTGGCTCCTGCCAACTGCCGCCCATCAAGATCGACAAGGACAATGTCCGCACACGTCATGAGATGTTTGCTGGTTCCGGTGGGAGTGGCAAGCAGCCGTTGTTCATCCAGGCGGACAGAAAGATTGCCGGAAGTGCCGGGTGTGAATCCGAGACGATAGAGCCACTTACTAAATTTGACAAGTTCTCGTCTCAACTTATCTTCGGTTCTACGATCGTGATCGATCATTGTCTTCTCCTCTCCAGGACCTTTCAATAGTTGTCTGTTGGCAGCACTCAGGTTCAAGTATGTTGAATGGGGAAGTAACTTGGGGGACTGCGGGTTTGGGTAAGAGGGCTCTCTGCAGAGACCTCCAACCTTTGCCGACGCGGTCCGAGGCCATGAAGATGTGCCCGGCGGTAAGGGAGCCCAGAACGCGGTGATGACCGACGGCGGCCAGGCCCATGGAAGCGATGCAGCCGCACTGCGAGCAATCGGGATTTCCGCCGAACTGGCAAGGCGTAATCTCGGTGCGGAGGTCCGCAGAAACCGTTTCGGTGGTTCTTGCAAAGATGCACTCTTCCGGACTGTTCGGAGGAAACTCCATTTCGCCGAGTACGGATTCCGGCATATCAACAACAGGATATTTCAAGCGCAGGTGGCGCAGGTCGGCAATGATGGAGGCACGTTGCGCGGGCGTCAGGATTTCAGGATCGGAGGCGCCGCGCTGAGGAGTAAAGAGGCTGAACCATATTTTTGCGATCTCCGGCTGAGCACTCCAAAAATGCAGAAATTCGTCGAGGTATCCGGGGCGTTCCGCAATGTGCGAAGTAATCGTGCAGTGGATGGTGATCCGCGCACCTTTGATGTTCTTGAGAATGCGGTCGTAGGTGGCGGGTTTGCGGCGGGCATCATGCTCCGGCTGCAGGCCGTCGATCGATACGACAACGTTGAGCTTTTTGAATTTTGCCCAGGCTGCCGGAATGACTCTAAAGGCGCTGGTGACAACTTGGGTGTGAATGCCGCGACTTTCGATCTGCGGCAGAAGCAGTTCCAATTCGCGATAGCGCACGAGGGGATCGCCACCGACAAGGGAGACGTGAAGCGGCTTGCGCTCGTCGATGAGCGCAAGAACCTTGGCGACAAGTTGGGGCCCCTTGAAATCGGAGAGCTGACGCAGCTCACCGGAACCGCCGAGATGCGCGGCGTCAAAGGCATAACACCCGGGACAACGCAAAGGGCACTCCTTGGTGATCTCGATGGACAGTGAAGGAGCGCGTCCAGCCAAAATTCTGGCCCACGCGTGAATAACTTCAGATTTTTTCATTGACTCTCCGCACCAGACGTAATGGGGATGTTTCGTCAGAGGAGCGTGAATGGCTCTGGGGAGCCGTCTATTCGGGGTATCCGCGGAAAGGATGAATCAGATTTGAAGAGGGAGATTATAGATATCTAAAACCGGACTACTCATCCGCTCGCGCACGAAAGCTGTAAGAGCCCCGGCTGGAGGCATGGCGCGCAATCTGTTGTCAGGAAAGATGGGCAGAAACAATCGCTGCAAGGCGAGCAACCAATCCACGCCGCGCTGGCAATGATGAGCGAGCACAAGCACCAGGCAGAGGGAGACCACGATGATGAGCAGGCTGGACTCAAAGTCCTGGCCGCCACGCAGGAAATGATCCCAGGTCCAGAGGTGCTGCGTGAGGGGCATGGTGACGAACTCAATGGCCGTTAGGATCAACAGAAGCCGGCTCAGCCACGCACAGAGCCGACCCACATAGGCGAATGGGTTGATGCGTTGCCAGCTCGAAATTGGGGTGCGGTTCAAGACTGTCGCCCTGCTGGGATTTTACCCCTTTTGGGCGGGGCTTGGGCAATTGCAGGATGAGATGCCGGGGGGGGGCAATCTGCGCAAGAAGGTAGGGCATCGACGGCCCGTTCAGCCGGGTGCTGCAGAAAATGAGGGCTCTTTCACCGGAGGAAAACTTCGGCAAGGCCATGACCAATCGCAGACGGAACAGTCTCAAACGGTAGCTTGCACGAGCAATTCGTGGACGACGTTCCGCCAGCGCCGCAACTCGATGCAGCCACAAGGGGAATGAATGGAGCGGCACTTCGAGCAAAGAGCGACCCCGGACATAGCATTACTCACGTTCTGAGAAACAGCCTGCTGCCAAATGCGATTGTCCGCATCTAAAACATGACAGAACGAAACAAAATTTTCCAGGTGACACAACACACAAATGGCCGCGAAGATTGAAGACTATGCCCTGATCGGCGACTGCGAAACCGCAGCGCTGGTGGATACGAATGGTTCCATCGACTGGCTATGCTGGCCCGATTTCTCGTCCGATGCATGCTTTGCCGCTTTGTTGGGAACGGAAGAAAACGGCTATTGGAAGATAGCACCGACAGATGAAACGTGGAAAACGACGAGACGCTATCGCGACCACACGCTGATTTTGGAGACGACGTTTGAACATGCGGATGGGACGATACGGCTGATCGATTTCATGCCGGTCCGTGCAAGCAACTCCCATATCATTCGCATCGTTGAAGGCCTACGCGGAAAACTGGGACTGCGTATGGAACTAGCTCTGCGCTTCGACTTTGGGCGAACGGTGCCGTGGGTGACACGCACAGCAGATGGAGTACGCGCGATTGCCGGCCCGAACCTTGCTGTTCTGCACGCACCGGTTCCGTTGCACGGAGAGAATCTAAAGACGGTTGCGGAATTCACCGTGGGCGAGGGCGAGCACCTCGCTTTCACACTGAGTTATGGAACCTCCTATAAGAACGGCCCTAGGGACATTGAAGCAGAACAGGCGCTTGAAGACACGGACGATTTTTGGCGGCAGTGGAGCGGACGGCTGAAGTACGAAGGCAGTTATCGCGATGTAGTAGAGCGGTCGTTGATCACATTGAAGGCGATGACCTTTCGACCAACAGGCGGCGTGGTGGCGGCTGTAACCACTTCTTTGCCGGAGGCGCTCGGCGGCGTACGCAACTGGGACTACCGCTATTGCTGGTTGCGCGACACGACATTCACATTGCTGGCGCTGACGAATGGAGGGTATTTCGAAGAGGCAGCAGCGTGGCAGGATTGGCTCATTCGTGCACTTGCAGGAAGTCCCGACCAAGTGCAGATCATGTATGGGCTCAAGGGTGAGCGGCAGCTTGTGGAGTGGGAGATTCGGTGGCTGCCCGGGTATGAAAATTCGATGCCGGTACGGATCGGCAATGCTGCGTCGATGCAGGTGCAACTCGATATTTATGGAGAGGTGCTGGACTCTTTCTTTCATGCTCAGCACAGCATGGGGCGCCACTCCGAGCTTGATTTCCGGGTGCTTGTCCAGTTGATGGAACATCTGGAGACGATATGGCAGCAGCCGGACGAAGGAATATGGGAAACACGCGGCGGTCCGCAACAATTCACTTACTCGAAGATGATGGCATGGGTAGCATTCGATCGTGCGGTTCTGCTGGCGGAGCAATTGAAGTACAAAGCACCTGTCGAAAGGTGGAAGACGATGCGAGACACAATCCATCGAGAGATTTGTGCGAAAGCTTTCAGCGAAACCAAGAACAGCTTTGTGCAAGCTTATGGATCGGATCAATTGGATGCGGCGCTGCTGCTGATGCCCGTGGTTGGATTTCTGCCGGGCAGCGATTTGCGGGTGAAATCGACTGTGGAGGCAATTGAGCGCGAACTTATGCCAGACGGATTTGTGCTGCGCTACGACACATCGAGAATGCAGGACGGCCTGCCACCGGGCGAAGGCGTATTTCTAGCATGCAGCTTCTGGATGGTGAGCAGCCTGAAAGCTATTGGCCGCCTGCAGGACGCCAAGGCGCTGTTCGAGCGATTGCTGACTCTGCGCAACGACCTCGGATTGCTGTCAGAGGAATACGACGTAGAGCGCAAGCGGCTAGTCGGCAACTTTCCTCAGGCCTTCTCGCATATTGCCCTAGTCAATGCGGCATTCGACCTCGAAGACGGAGCGAATGTACGCGAGCGGGCGCATCGACACATGAGCCGTTAAAATCGCCGCCTGCTACCAGGTTTTCTTGATCAACGTATCGACAGCGAAACCTCCATTGGGATCGCGCGTTGCGCTCACTGCAACGCGCGGTGAAAGCTGATATTGACCCTGAATAGTCTGGCTTTGGGTAGAAGCAACATTGGTCGAAAAGGTAACGAATAGATTCCCGGTGACTCTCTGTTGAATGGTGATGTTCGCCCCTGGAGGACCTTGACTGCTGCTGCCAGCCAGCACCGGATTAATCGAGAGTTGCGAGATACCGGCGATCTTAGAGACGCGGCTTGTAACTTGACTTGACACTTGCGATGCCACTAACGATTCAGCGGCCTGATCCGCAGGAGTAGCGGAATTGGCTGCGGCTTCCGTGGTCTGGCCGAAAGCCAGAAGGTTGATGATATCGGCCGAAGGCAGCGCGGGGTCGGAGCTGTACTGCGTACGCAACTGGTCAACCGGACCGTTGAAACGTAGATTGATGTTGTACTGCTGAATGGTAGTGCTGAGCGTGAGATTCACGACGGGCTGGGTTTCAGATGGATTGACGAATTGCACCGTTCCGCCCGTCAACAGAAACCTGTCACCGTTCATGATGATATCTCCGCCGGTAAGATTGACCCGGCCCAGGATGACAGGCTGCGACGCGGTTCCACGCACTTGAAGGTTCGCTGAACCATTCATGCTCAGTGTTCTGCTGACGAGATTCACATTGTTTGTGGAGTGCACGGCCAGATTAAGCTGAAGGTTCTGACCGAATCCTCGCGAGGGCGGAGAAATGACTCCGCCTGAAAATTGACGAATGAAACTCGAGAGATCGAACGCGGGAGTAAACGATAGATCCGCGATATTGACCGAGCCGCCAAGAACTGCATTTTCCGTCGATCCTGCCAGCCTCAGATTTGCATCGACACTCTCTCGCATGCCTTGAGGGTAGAGGATGCGTATTCCTTTCGCTGCCAGACCGAGATCGAACTGAACACCAGGGCGGTAGGCGACTCCCCCTTGCGCCGTGACCGTTCCTCCACCGACTGTGCCCTGAAATTTACTGATATTGATTCGCTCATTTGTCAGCGTAAGAATGCCATTGCCGTGTTGCAGACCGACCGGCATATTGCCTGAAGCGAAGTTTGCATCGACTATGTCAATTTCTCCGCCCAGGGAGGGGCCACTCGATGCGCCGTACGAGTTGATGTGGAATTTAAGCTCGCCCGAACTTATGACGTCGGGACTAAAGAGTTGTGCTAACTGAAGATTGACGGTCCCCAGAAGCAGCAAAGACATCTTGCCACCTCCATAAGTCGGAATAGAACCTTGGAGCTGCAAATCCATGTCGGTTCCGCGGATCGCGGTACGCTGCAGTTCGATGACTCCATTCTTATAGTCGATATGAATCGGAGCGACAGCGGCAAGTTGAATATTGTTGTTGTAGGCCATTTTAAGAACAGGGATGGTCACATGGGCCTCAAGCAAGTTCCTATTTTTGAGAGGACCATGAAGAGTCGCATGGAGTTCAGTCTGCCCACTAATAGCTTGACCGGGGGCATAGGTCGCCAACAGCGGTTGCAAGGGGATACCCTGCGTGTCGAGGGAGGCATCTGCGAGATAGTCTCCAGACAGGATGACACGGGCTTTCGCTTGAATAGAGGTGTTAGCCGCGGACGAGGACAATGTTGCGTTCGCGACGTGTTCGGCGACGTTCATTTGGAGATTGATTCCGGTAATCTTCTGATTTCGAATAGTGAGCGAGGGAATCTGAATAGTCGCGTTCAATTGCGGATTATCGAATGATCCTTGTCCCTTGGCGTTCAATGCAAGCATACCCACTGCATCGATATTCTTCGCCTTCAGCGCTTGTAATTTATCCAGGCGAATGCCACTGGAAGTAAGTTGTGCCGTGTAGGTTCTCTGTTTTGGACGGATGCTTACATTGCTCTGGATATCTCCTGCAGGAAGCTGAATCACTAAATCCCCGTGCGCCTCATCGCCGGTGCCTGAGAATTTTAGCTTGACCGAATTGACGGGCTCCTCATAAGCTGTCATGCGCGTTAATGAAAGGTTGCCGTCTCCTACGGGATTCAGCTCGCTACCATGGATATTTACATTGGCGTTGAGTATTCCTGCTACAGGTATCTGTTGGCCGGTCAGCTTGGCGAGATCGGCTATATTCATTTGCGACGCATTGAGTTGGACACGCACCGGGCTGTTATTGGTAAAGGACCAGCGCGTCAATCCGACATCTGCGTTAAAGGTAATTCGGCCGCGCGATGCCGGTTCAAGGTCAGCATTTTGTAAGTTGATTTGCGATGGATTGGCATCGATACCGGCTCGTAACACCTTCCAGGCGGTGCCGTTCACACTGAGATTTAAAGCTGTAAGCTGACCGGTGAGATGGGGAGAAGCCGTTGAACCCTGTATCGATCCTTGAAAGGACACAGTTCCAGATAGATCGAGAGGCTGTAGAGAATGCCCGGGCGAAGGCATCCGAAAAAGATCCACGATTGTCGACACTTCGCGCAGATCGTTGGCCTGAAGACGGAGGACGAGGCTCGATCGATCACCGACAACGCCATCCATGGTTACATCAGTCTGGGGTGTGCGCAGATAGCTTTTGATCAACGCCAACTGGTGGTTTCGTGCGGTGTAGACCGCGTGAATTGCGCTTTCCACAGAAATGGCAGCGGGCGCAGCCGTCGCACCACTCGCATTGACTACACCTGATCCCGGAGTTTGCTTGACGGCGTGTGCTCTTGTAACTTGGCCATTGATCGTGGCATCTGTATGTACCACTAAGTCAGCCAACGTCTTTCCCCACGCGGCAGTGGCGCTCGCATTCAGCGCACCTGTCAGCGAGATGCCCGCGGGGGCTGCGGTGCGGCCGAGTGCCTGTCTCACCTGAGCAAGCGAAACCCCATGCAATACGGCAGTCATCTGCGAATGTGAGTCACCGCCAAGGTTGGTCATCGTTCCATTGGCCGTAAGTGCTCCCCCAAGAAGATTAGCGCGAAAGTCGCGCAAGGCGGCCTGGCCATTCGCCAGGGAGTAGTGCGCAGCAAGGTTGTTGATCTCGGCGCGCACGGAAGGTGTCCTCACAGTGAGTTGCCGGCTCGTAAGTTGTCCATTCACCGCTAACGATTCGAGTATCGATCGATTGGCAGCCTGCTGATACTGCATGGATCCAATAGCCCGAATCAACCCCACAGGAACAGACGAATTATGAAGGACCTCCGCCATCTGGGCGCCATCTACCAAAGCGTCGTATTGTGCCTGCACGAGCGGATGATCGTAATTATTCACCGTAGCACTAAGAGCTATGCTTGAGGCTCCGCCGGTGACTCTTGCCCGGGTAAGATGAAAGGTCGTTGGAGTAGCATCGAATTCAAGATCCAGATTATGAGATAGAGGTCGAACCGAGCCGTAGGTTAAATGACCATCCGCGTAGCCGAGTCTGCCAGAATATTTTTGCAGGAGGCTGTTGAACGATGCGCGAAATTTAAGGTCGTGCAGATCTACGGCAAGGGAACTCGGCTGATTATTGTAATAGACCTCCCCATGATCGAGCACCGCATGGCGAATGCCTAGATCGAAGACGCTGGTATTGTTCCCTGTGTTGCCGTGGCTTTTCAACTTGGGAATATTCGATACGCCACGATCGTCGACAAATATCTGTACGACCGGGTTGTCGATCTGAACCGAATTGAGATACCAGCTTCTCTGCAAAATCGAAACCACACGGATACCCGCTTGAGCATGTCGCACCTGGAGCACAGGCGGATTCGGATACGGGTTTGCGCCATCCACCGTAAGGCCGTAGAGATCTACGCTCAGGCTCGATAGGTGCACCGTAAAGTTCTGCAAGCGTGCTCGTACGCCGAGGCTGTCGCTAGCTTGTTTCTGTAACGTATCGAGCAAATAGTTATGGACGCGCGTGCTATTCAACAATGCCACGAGCGCCACTGTGACGATGAGAAAGAGGACCGTAAAGACAGCCGAAATCCAAGCAACGATCTTCAGAAGAAGCTGGCGCTGTTTCAACCGACGAGACTTTGAAGGGCTGTCGGAGTCAGGTGGCGGAAGGGACGTATTCATAGGAGTCTTCCTCAGAATGCCTGTCCAATGCTGATGAAATATTGTGTGGCCGAGACGCCTTGGATAGGGTTTAAATTGCGTCCCAGATCAACGCGAATAGGACCGACCGGTGTGGCGTAGCGCAATCCGAGCCCGATATTGTTTGAATAGAGAGAAGTAAAGTCACGGAAGCCCACGTCTGGAAAAACATTGCCGCCGTCGTAGAAGGCAACAAGGCCCAAACCTTTCTTCATCGGGAGAGGAATACGCGCTTCAGAGTTAATCAGGAGTAACTCGTTGCCTCCGCTGGGCACTTGAATCAGAGTGCAGTCGCTGCTCGATCCGCTGCTGCATACGGGAACTGACCGTTGTGGTCCTGCTCCATCCAAGGGAAATCCACGCAGGGAATCTCCGCCGCCGGTGAAGAATTCTTCGCTAAGCGGAACGCGGCTACTAGCAAATGGCTGCGCAAGGCCTATACGAATGCTGTTTGCCCACACGGTGTGATGAAATTTTTCTTTGTAGAAAGCAGCTTGCCCGGTGAGTTTTACGAAATCTACACTGGAACCGAGTTTGGAGGTATTAAAGTCCAGCTCGATCGATTGCAGAACGCCCTTGTGTTCATCCATCACGTTATCGCGGGTATCGCGGGTGAGGTTAGCCGCGAGCGTCGAGAGGCGAACATGCTGGTCTTGCGTGGGAACGAGCGCTGGAATTTCTACGCGGATCAAGTCGGTCTGACTAAAACTATAACGGAGAAAGAGAGTATCTTTTTTTGCTTCGTCAACCGGCCGTTGAACCTGAAAGCTTCCGATTTCCGCCTGGGAAGAAAAGATGGGATTTTCTTCGTTGCGTTCAGCAGAAAAAGAGGTTGTCGCCTTCCAGGGCGACCAGCGAAAATTAGGATTGATATAGTAGGCACCCACGCGCTGGTCAAGACGTCCTGCAAAAGCAGTGAGGGATATCGATTCTCCTTTTCCGCGTAAATCATTGCGCGTGTATTGAACTGTCCCGCGAGGCCCGTAGAAAGTTACCTGGCTGGTAGTGAAGTTGGAAGGAAGGCCGACTGGAGGCAGATTGGGGATGGCCACAGTACCACTAGGTATGCTGCCGCCACGGTTAATGATCTCAAAGCCAAAGCCGTAGGTGAATTCGTTTCGCTTGGCTTCGTGAACCTTGACGAGCACGTCTTCTTTGGTTTGCGTCGTGATCTGCCGCTTGGGATCGACTTCAGCCCAATCGAACACGCCAGTATGGTCATAAAGCTTGCTGCCGGCAGTGAGGAGCTGTGTCTCGGTGAGCGGCTGCTGTGGCTTAATGGACGCAATATCCTCATTGATCAGGCGTTGTTGTGTATGCAGCCGTCCCAGAGTTACGATGTCTCCGGCATACACCTTCGGCCCTTCGTAGATGTGATAGACAACGTTGATATGGTGAGGATCGTTCTTGGAAACCTGCGTTGCGGTTTCGCGAAAACTCGACGTAAGATATCCCGCCTGCAAGTAATGAGCAACTATGCTAGCGCGATCTGCTTCAATGTGCGATTGCGAATAGGGCTGCCCCGCGGCCATCTTGAAACCACCGGGAGCGAACTGCGCTTGCGGGAACGTGTCAGCGCCTTCAACTGTCAGGGAACTAACAATATCACGGGGACCCTCGGTCACACGAAACGATACTTGAATATCCCCTCCATTGTTGACTACTATGGGTGCGACCTGGGCGCTGCTGAATCCTTCGGACTGATAGACGGCAGTAAGATTGTTAACACTGGAACGGATGAGTTGGTTGCTAAATTTGCCTGATGAAAACAAGTGCTTCTTTTGGACGCTAATATGCGGAGTGAGGTCTGAAGCTGGTAAGTGAGTATTACCGGAGAGTTGCACATCCGTAACTTTATGTTTTTTCTCTTTGGCGATTTGATAGATAACGGTCTCGCCTGCTTTTTCTGTTTTCAACTGCGAGTCAACTTTTACATCGAAGTAGCCCTTACCCTGGAAGTAAGATACAAGCGCCTGTTTGCCTTCTTGCATGGTTTCTTCGTCAACTCCGATTCCCTGATATGCAGGTAACAGAGACTTCTTGGTCCAGTTCCAGAGATGCGCGCCCTCGACCTCGACATGCGTCGGCACACCGGGATTGACGGTGAAACGGATATCTGCACGATTTGTGTCGGCGTGATATTCCGCTCCGTCCAGTTTGACTTCGGCGCCAAGCAGTCCCTGTTTTTGTAACTGGGTTCGGAGGTATTGGGTCGCTCTTGTGAGGGTGGTGTAGTGGTAGGTTTTTCCGGGACGAATGCCAGCGCCGTGCGCGCGGGCCATGATGGCTTGCAGACTATGTTGCAGGTGCTGTGCATCTCCCGGGGGGGGGCCCTCGATTTCAACGTTGCCGAACTTGGCGCGGCGACCGAGAGTTACAGGGAACACGACGTTTGCAAGAGCGTGTTCGGAATCGACTTCAACTTCGGACTGCACCTCAGCTTGAAAGTAGCCCTGCTGCCTGAAGAAAGTAATCAAGCTCTGCCGATCCTGCTCAACCTGACTGGCGTCGAATGGGGTTTGGATGGGATAGTTGGCTACCTGCACCAAGCGAGAATAGGAGAATTGCTGTGCGCCCGGAAATTGGAAAACGCCAAAATAGACGGCGGGTTCAAGAATCAATAAGACTCGAACTCCGTTGGCGTCCGGATCGATCTGAAGCTGGACCTGTTCGAATTTTCCTGTGGCGTTGAGGGCGGCTGCCGTTTGATCGACTTTCTCTTTTGAAAACGGTTGACCTGCCTGTTGAATAAAGAGTGAAGCAACCTGTGAAGACTTCAGATCAGGTCGGCCCGCGATCTCAATCGATACCACGTTCTGTCCCTCATACGAAGAGAGAAGTTGCGCCGTGGTGGGTGCAGTTTTGGGCAACTGTGCTGAGACGGGTGGCGTTGCCTGCGCATACATCCTGCTGAACACCAGCGCTCCGAACAGGCACAGCGGCGCCACGGAACGACATAGGCGGCGAACCGGTGGTACATATCGGACAATAGCCCAGCGTCGAGAGTTCATCGAAACAAGGAATCGCTTACAGATTCTTTTGAATTTCACTTTAGGTTGTGATGCGCATTGAATGCCGTTGGTTTTATGGCCGTGTCTGGCGTTATGTCGATAAGTCCTCTGAGCCCATGCCGTTGCGTGCGATCGGCAGGAAACAACCGGAGCCATAATGACAGAGAGAAAAAGGCGCCGATAACGCCAATGGCGAGCGGTTGCAACATCTGCGAGCCGGCGCCAAGGGCAAATGTCAGCGGAAGCATTCCGCAAAATTCGCTCTACATTAACAACGCAGTTGAAATCTAATCCACTATATGCCCATTAACGAAACATCTATCAGATATGCGCCTAAAGTAAGTGAAAAGCTCAAGGGACTAGACACCGCTTGGCGCTTCCGCCTGCTGTACGGCAGAACTCTGTTCGCTGGGGTCTATCTCATGCTCTATCCTGCCCTGCTCTTCTGTGACATCTGCGTCGATCCTGGATTTTCCGGTAACAGGAAGAAACACACGGAAGCAGGTCATACATCCACCTGTATGGCGATAAGTGCGGCAGGAAATGCGTCCGTTATACTTTTGCACGATTCCCTTGCTAATCCAAAGTCCGAGCCCCGTGCCCTTCGTCGATTTCGTACTGAAAAAGGGCTGAAAGAGCCGCTTTGCATCCTCAGGCCGGATGCCCGGGCCGGTATCGACAATAGAAATTGCGGTCCCGTGCCGCTGCATTGTCCAATCAGTAGCTTCGCGAACATAAATGCGTAAAATACCACTCTCGGGCATTGCCTGGATGGCGTTGCCGATGAGGTTCAAGAAGATCTGCCGGAGTTCGACCGGAAAACCCTGCACAATGCAGGACGATCTGTATTCTTTGCGCACGGCAATGTGACTTGTCTGAATACCTCGCTCTTGCAGTTCCAGCACATCATCGAGAATTTCCTCAATAGGAACGGAAATTGGCTGCTTCGATTCGCGATAAAAACTCAGCGTTTGGCGGGTAATGTGGGCGACACGCTGCAATTCTTTCTCTGCCACTTCAGCGAATCGTTGTGCCTCTTCGTCCAAAGAAGGATGATTGCGAAGGAGATAGAAGATGTTCGTGATTGCCGCGAGGGGATTGTTAATTTCATGCGCGATAATGCCGGCGACACGGCCCATGGCGGCTAGTTTCTCGGTCTCGCGCAGCACTTCTTCCGCTTGCAACTGGGAAGTAATATCCCGGCTAACCTCGAGCACTGCATTGCCCTCATGGTTCATGGTTTTTCTGCAGGCAACAATAATTTCGGAGCCATCCCTGGCCTTCTGAATCAAGTTGCCTTGCCACGATCTATGTTCTCGTAGCGCCGCCTCAGTTTCTTCGCGAGAAATCGGAAAGACGGTTCGCAACATACGATGAATGTCGCGGCCAATCACCTCTTCCCTGCGCCAACCGTAGAGATTTTCCGCGCCGGTATTCCAGAACTGGATGTTACCCTCTACGTCTCTTACCATGATTGCTTCAGACGCGAGTTCCAGTAACTCTGCGCGGGTGCGAAACTGCTCTTCGCCTCTCCTGAGATCCTCTGTACGTTCAGCGACACGGCGCTCCAGGTCGTTGTTCAGCGCCTCAAGTTGGTGTGTCTTTCTATGAAGCTCAACGAAGATGGCGATTTTTGCGCGCAGCACTTCGGGAATGACAGGGACCGAGATGTAATCGACAGCGCCGCTGCGATAGCCTTGGATCTTATCCGAATCGGTCAGGTGCACGCCAGAGATGAAAATGATGGCTGTTTTCTGAAAGCGGGGATGCTGCCGGATTACATCCGCGAGTTCGAACCCATCAAGTTCAGGCATGCTCACGTCCATGAGAACAACCGCGACATCAGTCTTAAGCAAAACGCTGAGCGCTTCGCTCGGAGACGTGGCCTTGATAAGATTTTCGCCTAAGTCGGCAAGGATAACTTCATAGCTCAGCAGCTTGGCCGGTTGATCGTCCACCATCAGGATGTTGACTTTGTCGTCTGCCATCATCGATATCTCCTTGCCTCCGTGCTGAAAACTTGCTGATGCAAACCTGGAAATCCAAGTCCAGAAATGGGCTCACTCCGCTACATATCACTAGAGAGTCTCTCTTTGTTCAATTCTAACCGTGCCCCGATGCGCTCTTCATGCTCCTATCGGTGCAGCCACATGCGCAACGCTGAGAGCAGTTGCTCGGTGTTCACCGGCTTCGCCAGGTATTCCGATGCGCCTGCCTCCAGGCATCGTTCACGATCACCTTTCATCGCCTTGGCAGTGAGCGCGATGATAGGCAGCCGTCGTAGCGACGGGTTCTGCCGGATCACTTGCATAGTTTCGTAGCCGTCCATTTCCGGCATCATAATGTCCATCAGAACAATTGCCAAATCAGGAGTCGATTCAATGGTTTCGATGGCTTCGCGGCCGGTGCCCGCCGAGAGTACCGTCATCCCGCGGCGCTCTAGCACACTGCTTAAGGCGAAAATATTTCGAACGTCGTCATCGACGACGAGCACCTTACGTCCAGCCAGTGCATCGTCGGAACGGTGCAAACGATCGAGCATCTGCTGCTTCTGTAGAGGTAAGTCGGCGATTATGCGATGCAGAAAAAGGGCGGTTTCGTCCAGCAAACGTTCCGGAGATTCAACATCCTTGACAACGACACTGCGTGCCAACGTGTGCAGTTGGGCGCCTTCTTCCGATGTGAGTTCCCTGCCGGTAAATACCACGACGGGTAGATCCTTTAACTTAGGCGTATCGCGAAGTCGCTCCAATATTTCGAAGCCAGTCATATCAGGCAAGCGAAGATCCAACACTACACAGTCGTAGGCTTCGTTCCTCAGTGTCTGTAGGGCAGAGGCGCCGGAGTCCGCCACATCGATATCAATGTCGTCGTGCCCGAGTAACTCGCGGATGCTAAGTTGTTCGGCTGGATTGTCTTCGACTACCAGCAAGCGCTTGCGGCGCGGCTGCGAATAATTTCGGATGCGCGTCAGAGCTACATCCAGGTCTTCCGGCGACGTAGGTTTGGTGACAAACGCGAACGCGCCGCGGGACAAGCCATGGTGCCGATCCTCATCGAGAGTGAGCATCTGGACGGGAATATGACGGGTCCTCGAATCCTGCTTGAGATGATTGAGAACGGTCCAGCCGAGCATATCGGGAAGAAAGACGTCGAGCGAAATGGCGCTAGGATTGTATTCCCGCGCGAGTGAGAGTGCCTCTGCACCTGTCTTTGCGGCGAGCACTTTGAAGCCCTTATCTCGCGAAAGATCACGAAGGACACGGGCATAGTGAAGATCGTCTTCGACGATCAACAGAGTAGCATCGCCTTCCAATAGATTGGCACGATCATCTTCAATGCGGGCATCCTGCTCGGCGGCAACATTCGCCAAGAAGACAGGCGGAGAAGGCAAAGTACCGCTCTTTTCCATCTTGAGCACGCTTGGTGCTGCGGGGCCTACATAGGTTTGCGGAAGATACAGAGTGAAGGTACTCCCTTGCCCCGGAATGCTCCGTAGTTGTATCTCGCCACCCAACAAGCCAGCCAGTTCGCGACTAATCGCGAGTCCGAGGCCCGTGCCGCCGTACTTACGGCTCGTGCCCGCATCCGCTTGCTGAAAAGCTTCAAAGATGATGCGCTGTTTTTCCGGCAGGATCCCGATGCCCGTGTCGGAAACCTGGAAGGAGATCACCGATCCGGCGCCGCTGAGAATGGGATGATCGGGACTCCATCCACTGGATGCGGAAGCAACCGTGAGCCGAACTGTCCCCTGTTCAGTAAACTTGAATGCATTTGAAAGCAGGTTCTTGAGAACTTGTTGTAGACGTTTGGAGTCGGTAACCAAGCTTCGTCCGAGGCTTGGATCATTTGTAACTTCGAAGGATAGCCGGCGGTTGTCGGCCTCGTGGCGGAACGGACGTGAAACCGTGTCAAGCAAGGCACCAAAGAAGATCTCTTCTACTTCGACCGATACGGTTCCGGATTCAATCTTCGAAAGATCGAGAATGTCACTAATCAAATTGAGCAAGTCAGTACCGGCGCCGTGAATGGTACGTGCGAACTCGACTTGCTTTGCGCTCAGGCTGCCGTCTGGGTTCTCGGCAAGCTGCTGGCCGAGAACGAGGATGCTATTAAGCGGCGTGCGCAGTTCATGCGACATGTTCGCAAGAAATTCGGACTTATATTTCGATGTAAGCGCGAGTTCCCTAGCCTTCTCTTCGAGGGCGCGGCGTGCTTGCTCGATTTCCTGATTCTTACGTTCTACTTCGTAGTTCTGTTCTGCGAGTTGCTGCGCCTTTTGGGCCAACTGTTCATTCGTCTGCTGCAGTTCTTTCTGCTGCGTTTGCAGTTCGGTGGCGAGTTGCTGCGATTGCTTGAGCAAGCCTTCGGTCTGCATGGTGGCTTCAATGGAGTTGAGGACGATGCCTATGCTAGAGGTAAGCTGCTCAAGAAATGCGAGATGCGAGGCGGTAAATGTGCCGAGAGTTGCCAACTCGATAACGGCCTTGACGCGGTCTTCAAAGAGGACAGGAAGAACAATAACGTTCTTGGGAACTGCTTTGAAAAGACCGGAACGAATCGACGTCGTCTTCTCAGGAAGTTCTGCAATCAACATGCGGCGCTTCTCTGCAGCACACTGACCAACGAGACCTTCTCCAATGCGAATCTCGCTGAAGTAACCATCGGGTGTATCGGCATAGGTAGAAAGAAGCACGAGACTATCGTCAGCGGCAGTCGACTCACTGCCCATTTGATAGATAACCCCTTGCTGCGCGTTGATGAGAGGAGCTAGTTCGGAAAGCAACATGCGACCCACGGTAGCGAGGTCGCGCTGACCTTGTAACATGCCGGTGAAGCGGGCGAGATTGGTCTTGAGCCAATCCTGTTCCGTATTGCGATCGGTGGTGAGCCGAAGGTTATCGATCATGGTGTTGATGTTGTCTTTCAACTCTGCGACTTCGCCACGCGCCTCAACCTGAATGGAACGGGTAAGATCACCCTTAGTCACCGCCGTAGCTACTTCGGCGATGGCACGCACTTGATTGGTCAAGTTATCTGCCAGCAGGTTGACGTTGCCGGTGAGATCTTTCCACGTGCCGGCAGCTCCAGGCACATTGGCCTGTCCACCGAGGCGACCTTCTACGCCTACCTCGCGGGCCACCGTAGTCACCTGGTCCGCAAAAGTGGCGAGAGTATCGGTCATGTTATTGATGGTTTCGGCCAGAGCCGCTACTTCGCCTTTGGCATTCACTGTAAGTTTCTGGGTAAGCGCACCGTTGGCCACAGCGGTGACAACCTTCACGATGCCGCGTACCTGTTCGGTGAG
>JAATGG010000013.1 GCA_015654835.1 Terriglobales bacterium | reverse complement strand
CGAACTCGGTCTCTCGCCACGATCCAGTGCCCACAATACGCGCTCACGCAAATCCTGCGAATAAGATTGCATCCCGCCTCACCTCTCTCCCAGCAGGAATAGTATCGCATAAACGTAAATACTTAAATTAGAAATGCGCTAAGGCCATCAACTCGATAAGTTCCGTCGCACTTCGCAACAACGCCAATTACTTTGCCGTCCTCAACGCTGGTGACAACAATCTGAGCGCCGGGGTCTGCTGCCCCGGCGATAGATCCCGTTGCGGAAGCCGCATGTACATGCGGAACCTGTACCACGAAAATAGTCGTCAGGAGCAATGCACGAAGATACAAAGTCGATTTGAGATTTAACATAACGTCTCCGGGTATTGAACTGAAAGAACTCTGTTCGTCAAATAGGCAATGGAGCGAGAACCAAATTCATGTTGAGTTACCTTTTGCTTGCGCCAAATTGTTCAGTTCGCTATTGCTCAAGATTTTCTTAACATTTCCATCAATCGCCAATCGCAACATGGCGTCAGCCAAGAGGTCCGTCGAAGTTACGGCGCGGTCAAACCTCTTCTGAAGTGTGGGGTAAATCGGAGCCACTAGCGCATGAATGCAACGCGCGAAACGATAGCGCGATGCCGCGCCGCGCATCGGCTGAATATATCCAGGCCGAAGAGCATAAGCATCATGGAAGCCGATCTTCAATACGACGTTCTCTGTTTCAGCTTTCACACGACTCCACATTTGTTTGGCATTGAGGTCTGCACGCCCACCAGATATGAACTCATATGTCATCTTGGGATTGGGATTTAGTGGGAGCAGTTGTCGCGCAACCGCCATCGTCAGATCGAGAGTGATGTGACGGTACTCAGCTTCCGTCATTCCTACGGCACTCGCTCCCAAGCAAAAGAAACATGCGTCGAATCCTCCAAGCATGTGGAGATTCTGAAGCTGAAACATGTCCTTCTCGATCACCACTGAAATCTTCGCATTGTGCGTTGCCAGCTCCTTACGCGACACCGCAACAATTTTCTCGACCTCAGACGCTACGATGAGACGGCGCAACACGCCGTCTCCAACCATTCCCGTAGCGCCAAACAAGAGAATCTTCATAAGTCGTGGTTGCCCGTTTTATGCTGCCTTGGTGTTGCTGTCTTTCAATAATCCGAGTTTCAATAGACTTTCCGCAGAAGCGACGATGGCCTCTTCGTTCGACCTCGGTTCCCAACCGAGGAGACGCTTGGCTTTTTCACTCGTGGCGTCCATCATGACCCCAAGCATAGGTACAAGATTCTTCATTGCCGGGTCGCGCAATGCCGCGAGGCGGATGAGCCAATTTGGGAGTTCTCTCGAAGGCACTTTCGCTGCTGCTGGACCCATGCGACGTTTCAGCACTTTGGCAACATCGAGCATCCATAGGCTGTGTCCCGAGATCGCAATGAAACGCTGCCCTTTTGCGGCGGGATTCGTCATTGCGCGTAGGTGTAGGTCGGCGACATCGCGCACATCAACGAAACCTGAATTGATCTTCGGACATCCGGGCATACCATCCATCAGCCGCTTTACTAGCTGGATGGAATGCGAATAGTCGGCACCCAACACTGGCCCGAAGACAGCCGTTGGATTGACGACAGACAACTCAAGTCCCTTGCCCTCCTTGGCGATGAAATCCCAGGCTGCGCGCTCAGAGAGCGTCTTTGACTTCTGATATGGCGCTACACTGCTGTTCAATTCGGTCCAATCTGTTTCGTCGAACGGCTTCGTCTGCGGCTTGTGGCCCATCCCAATCGCTCCAAAGGCAGACGTGAGCACAACGCGACGAACACCCGCATCGCGAGAGGCGCGCAAAACGCGCAATACTCCATCGACGGCAGGTTGAATCCAATCTTCCTCCCGCGTTTGACTACCGGATGGAGTTGGGAAGCGCCATGCAGCACATAGGCGCATCCCGCGACAGCATTGGACCAGCCAGCATCAGCAGATAGGTCAGCGGCCACGAAGGAGAGCCGGTCACCCGCTTCGACGCCGCCTTGCTTGAGCATGGCGCGAACGTCGCCTTCGCGCGTGAGCGACCGAAGCGTTGTCCGGACGCGATAGCCTGCATTCAACAGTTGCAGAATGCAGTGGGAGGCGATGAATCCAGATCCTCCAATTACAAGTACGATTTCGTTGCTCATACATTTCTCCAATGTGTTCATGACCGGGTGATAGCTATTTAGCGGTCAATCGTCGCCATAATCCAATCGGCATAGCGATTCCCTGAGATGGTTCCCGAAGTTAAAGCGTCGTCAAGCTTTTGCATCTCAGCGGAATCGAGCGAGATGGCGGCAGCGGCGACATTTTCTTCCAAGTAGGCTCGACGCTTTGTGCCGGGGATGGGTACGATGTGGTCGCCCTTGTGCAGCAGCCACGCCAGCGCGATTTGTCCAGGCTTCACATCTTTACTCGCAGCCACATCGAACACGACTCGCGCGGCTTTGACGTTGGCGTCGTAGTTTTCGCCTTGATAGCGCGGGTCGATTCGCCGCGTGTCCCCTTCGGGATACTCTTCGGCGCGTTTGACCTCGCCTGTCAGAAATCCTCTTCCAAGAGGACAAAACGGTACGAGACCGATGCCCAACTCGCGCAAGGTCGGAATGATCGCCGGTTCCAAATTCCGTTCCCACAATGAATACTCACTCTGCAACGCGGAGACCGGATGCACCGCATGGGCACGACGGATGTTACCAATACCAGCTTCCGACAGCCCGAAGTAGAGCACCTTGCCCTGGTTGACGAGATTCCCCACCGTTCCCGCGACATCTTCTATGGGGACGGTTCGATCCACGCGATGCTGATAGAGCAGGTCGATATGATCGGTCTGAAGCCGACTTAAGCAACCCTCGACCACTCGAACAATATTTTCCGGCCGACTGTCCATGCCAACGATCTTGTCGCCGTCGAAGCGAGAGCCAAATTTGGTTGCAATCACGGCTTGATCTCGACGGTCTTTAAGCGCCCGGCCAAGCAGGGCTTCGTTGGTGAAAGGGCCGTAATTCTCAGCCGTGTCAAAGAGATTGCACCCCAGCTCAAGAGCGCGATGCAAAGTCGCGATTGACTCCTTCTCATCTGCCGGACCGTAGGATTGGCTCATGCCCATGCAGCCGAGGCCGATTGAACCTACCTCTAGCCCCTGGCTGCCGAGTTTGCGTTTACTCAAAGTCATCAGTGCTCTTTTCCGGTAGCGTGGAAGCCTAAACCGTCGGCTTTTTGGCTCTCCATTTACAACGATAGGCTTTGAGTGTCGGACTGTGAATACTTGAAAGTTCATATAACTTGCGCGATAGTACGAGAATGAGTGCTGATCCGTTCTCTGACATTCTCAAATTCACGAATGCTGAAACTCTCGTCACAGGCGGCTTCACGGCTGGAGGCCCCTGGGCCATCCGCTTTCCAGCACCGGACAAAATCAAGTTCTTCGCAGTAGTGAAGGGCGATTGCTGGGTTCGCATCGACGGCGAGCCAGAGCCGGTACATGCTCAAACGGGAGACGTAGGGCTTCTCGCAGCACGGCGATCCTTCGTTCTCGCCAGCGACCTGTCCGTCGCTCCGATTGACGCGATGGGTTTATTTACCGGCAACACGAGCAAGTTTGCAAAACTTGGTGATGGTGAGGACTTCACTCATATCGGTGGGCACATTCTGCTTGATCCGGTGAGCGGACGGTTACTGGCGGATGTCCTCCCGCCTTGGATTCACGTCCGAGCTGCATCGCCACAGGCAACAAGCTTCCGGTGGCTTCTCGATGAACTCGTCCATGAGCGAGCTGCCGACCTGCCGGGGGCGAGCCTCGCGTCCGCGCAACTCGCCCAACTCCTCTTCATCCAGATTTTGCGGGCGCATCTCAAGACATCTAGTTACTTGGTTCCCGGATGGCTCCGTGCGCTGGGCGATCCGCACATCGCTTCCGCGATTCACTTGATGCATAGTGAGCCCGGTCGCTCTTGGCATCTTGAAGAACTCGCCAAGGCAGCGGCCATGTCACGGACCACGTTCGCTGTCCATTTCAAGACAGTTGCAGGCGTAGCTCCGCTTACCTACCTGACCGAATGGCGGATGCGTCTTGCTGAGAGAGCTTTGCGAGAGGAGGACGTTCCCGTAGCTGTCCTGGCCCGGTCGCTTGGGTACACTTCCGAAAGCGCATTCAGTAATGCTTTCAAGCGCGCCACTGGCAAAGCACCGAGACGCTACCGGACAGCTACACGCATCATCGACTCGAATGGTGACGTCGATTTGGCCGTTCCATCGCTGTACCTGACCGAGACGCAAGTGTCGTCCTAAGGAAGTCAATGATGTTGGACATGCAGAGTTTCATACAAGGAATTCCGAAGGCTGACCCTATGCCAGCAATGGGATGATACGGCGCTTCCGCAAATCGGCAAAGAAGCCCGTAAACATGTCCTCAGTGTCAATGCAGTCATCGAAACCGTGTCTCCTAGCTTTGATCGTGCTGGAGATGTTGTCGAAAGCAGAATTGAAGATGAAGTCGCCAAAGGGCCAACTCACTAAGTGGTCAAACGGGATTGACTTCAAACCATACTTCTCAGTCATCTTTGCCCAAAGCGGGCCTTTGTCAGCCATAAATACCTTCAACGGCATCGGAATCGGCTCCGCGACTTCCATCTGAAACGCCTTCGCTATCTTCGGCCACATGAATTGCCAGCGGAAATAGTCGCCGTTTGTGATATTGAAAATTTCGTTTGCGGCAGAGGGCGTCTCTCCGGCTCAGGCAGCGGCCTTCGCCAATATGTTGGCAGATGTGACCTGATAAAGAGCACGGTACACGGCCTCTGGACCGGGAAACCGCAAAGGAAGACCTAATTCCTTTGAGATTGCGGCGTAGACCGCGATCACCATTGTCAGATTCATGAGATTTCCGACGGCATATCCGCACACGGCCTCTGGGCGAAGCACGCTGAATGTCCACTTTTTACCTGCTTGATACTCCCTGAGAAAGTCCTCTTGGTCGTAGTAGAAATTCGGTCCCATAAGTCGGGGATGGTCCTCGCGCGCCGGTGTCTTAAAGGGGCCGAGGTCCGCTCCGTAAGCCTTACCCCCCTGATAGAGGGTTACATGCTTTAGGTCGGGCGCATTCCTCTCTGCAACGGTGAGCAGGTTTCGCAAAAGAGCGACATTGACCTCACTGCGCTCTCCGGGTGTGTCCTTCTCGATGTAGGCTCCAAAGATAATGTGCGTCACACCCTTGAGCGTCGCGACTGTGCGTTCTACATCTGCTGGGGAAAGGAGGTCAACATTGATCGGGACAATGCCGGGCAGCTCCTCGATCTTACGGCGTGACAGACCGTAGACGGTTGTGTCGGACAATGAACTGAAATGCTCGGCTGCGGCTTGTCCGATGACGCCCTGTGCTCCGGCGACGAGGACTGATCGCTTGATTTCTGATATGACTCTCCGTTTTCAACGAGACGCTGCGCTCTACCAGTAGTCATCAGATGTACTGAGTCACACCAAAGATTTAAGGATTCGTGCTAAACACCTACTGTCCACGATGCTCAACGATGGTCTAGTCGAGTGACACTGGGAAACAAGGCTTTTAGCCATTCGCGCCGCAGGCGCCGCAAGGGGAAGGTGCAGGAGGGGGAAAGTCTCCTGCCGTCCACGAACTACCTAGACGGATACAGACAAAAAGGGGCTGCTGGTTGGCAGCCCCATCCCACACGGATAATACTCAAGCGGCTTTTTTAGCTTTGGTTGCCGGTTCAGAGTGAGGTCGGGCTTCTTTCTTTGCCTTCTCCTTAGCGGCAAATTCCCGCTTCACCTTTAGAGCGATAGCATCGGTGTCCACGTTATAGGTGTTGGCAGCATCGCGGAGAACACTGGCGGGATTCATCCGTGCAGCGGCAAGCATGATGATGGCCTCGACCATCAGACGCGAGAGCGTCCCTTCATCGGCGCGGCGAAGGAATGCACTGAACGTCTTTGCAATACCTCCATCGTCGCGCTTCTGTCGGATGCCATGCTGCCGCGCCAGTGTCTCGATGCGGCGCTCGTCCATCAGGCTTACCAGCTTCTCAAGGATGAAAAGCAGGTCACGTTTCATCAGGCGGACAGGAACGGCGGCGCTCACAGCGGCAAGGACGCGGAGGCCGGTGGTGTTGGCAATGGCCTGTTCCTTGCGCTGCTTCTCCTGCTCGGCCTTCCATTTCTCATCATCGCGGCTGGCTTGCGGCTTGGGATGATGGACGGGGCAGGATGGATTCGCGCACACCTTATGGACGGTGCCAACGCCGCTGCTTTCGGTGATGATGGCCTCGGCGGTGTACTTGCACACCTTGAACTCAAGCCGCTTCGCCTCTTCCTTGCTGGCAGGCTTGCGAACTTCGGTGTACTTGTTGCGCGGGATTACGGGGCTGCCTTCCTTCTGCACTCCGTAAGCCGTGCTGATCTGCACAAGCTGCGGCTTGGCGGCGATGATTTGGGCGACATGTGCGTTGACTTTGTTCTGGTGGCAGGTTGGGTCGGTGCAAGCATCCTGTTTTCCAAGGTCGGAGAATAAGAGCTTATTGTGGCCTGTGCGCTTGGGGCAATCGACACAGCTACCGGCTGCGGGGACAAGCTGCGCGTCCCGTTTGTTGAACGGAGCATCTTTCAGAATGAGCATGACGTTCTGCTCAATCCACTGCTGAAGGTTGCGGACGGGGAGAAGGATGCGCCGGTTCTTGCTGGCTCCACTCCAATCCTCACGGAAGCAAGCGGAGAGTGCCTGTTCCTGTTGGTCGGGCTGCAACTTCGCCAGTAACAGCGCATGGCCGACGCCGATCTCCTCGCGGTAAAACGCATCCACGGCATTCTGCGTTAGCTCGATGAGCTTGAGGCGACTTGCTTATGTGTTGTTTTAGGGTGTGTTCACACTATCTGAGGGCATCGACGATCAAGACGAAGTTGATAAAGGCGAGGAAGATGACATCGAGTTTCTCGAACCTTGAGAAGATGCGGCGGAATCCTTTTAGTCTGCGAAAGAGCCGTTCGACTTCATTGCGCTTTTTGTACAGTTCGCGGTCGTATTCCCATGGATCGAGCCGGTTGGACTTGGGCGGAACCACTGGAATCATGCCCAGATCGAGCACCAGTTGCCGTGTCTCATTGCTCTCATAAGCCTTATCCATCAGCATGGGAAGCCCTTCCGGCATAGGACCAAGCTCTTCCAGCAGTGATCGGCCTTCAGGCGCATCATGAGCGTTGCCTGGCGATAGAGCGAAGACTATAGCCGTTCGAGCATCCGCGGCAAGCATATGAATCTTGGTGTTCCATCCGCCACGGGACTTGCCGATGGCCTGCGGTCCGTTTTTTTTAATGCACCTGTGCCGTCGGGATGAACCTTGATCGAGGTCGAGTCGAGTGAGAAGGCCTCAATCTTGATGCGCACGATCTGCTCGGTCTGCAGCCTTTCGAAGACGCGGTCCAGAACACCATTCTTGGCCCAGCGATTCATGCGTGTATAAACACTGTGCCATTTGCCGAACCGGGGCGGAAGACCGCGCCATTTGCAGCCGTGCTCCGCCACAAACAGAATTGCGTTCAGCACTTCAAGGTTCTGAAGCGTCACATTCCCGCGCTGAATCGGCAGG
>JAATGG010000141.1 GCA_015654835.1 Terriglobales bacterium | reverse complement strand
GCAACGGCATTCGGCAATGTGATCGTCGCTTTGCTCTCGCGCTTCTGGCTGCAGGAGCCTATTTCGCTTGCGCGCTGGATGGGCATCGCGCTGATTACTCTCGGGGTGGGCTTCGTAGCGCAGGGGCCGTCGCTCACTGAAAGACCGACGCCCACCGCCCATGTGAATACCGTTGAGATTGAAGAGGAACAGGCGCGATGATGCTTCCCTTCTCCAGCACACACACCGGACCGTGGATGGCGGCGGCCATGATCTCCTCGATCGTACTCTGCTCCACTGCGGGCGAAGTGCTGACCGCTGCGGCGATGAAGTCGATTGGCGATTTAGATGAAATTCGCGCACGCTCAGGGATGAAGGGTGCCATCCATGCGGTTCTGACCTGTCCGCTGTTCCCTGCCGGCGTAAGTTTCCTGGCCCTGGCCTTCTTCGCCTTGTTGTTCGCCCTGAACCACCTGAACCTGAGCCTGGTGGCGCCTGCCTCCGCCTCGTTGACGCTGGTAACCAATGCGATTGCCGCCAAAGTCTTTCTTAAAGAAAATGTGGACCGCCGGCGTTGGACCGCAGCGGTACTGGTCTGCATCGGCGTCTATTTTCTCGCGCATTGATGAATGCAGAGAACAGGGATCAGTAAAACTGCGAAAAGGAATCCTATTTGTTCCCTGCTCTCTGATCCCTGTTCTCTGTCCTGATCCATCGCATCAGCCCGGTAGGCTTCATGTCTGGATCGAGAAACGTGCGGGGCTCTTGGATGCTCTGGCAAATGGCCTCGGCTGCCAGGTGGCCGGAGCGTGCCGCACTCTCCATGGTCGAGGGCCAGCCGGTCGCGACCCAATCGCCGGCCAGGAAACAGTTGGGCCAGGGGGAAATTGCCGAAGGCCGCGCGGAGTCGATGCCGGGAGGCACGCCAAAGGTCGCGCGGACCTCTTTAATGAGTGCAGCTTTTTCAATACGCGCAGAGGCGACTTCAGGAAAGAACTCGGTAAGCTCACGCACGGATTGCGCGATAGCCTCTTCGCGGGGCAGCGCCGCAAATGTACGAGAGGTGCTGACGACTAGCTCCACATAACTGCCCTTCAACTTGCGCCAAGGTTGCAGGCGCCCCTTGTTATACATCCAATGGATTTCGCGGTCGAGCAGTACGGCGTGGTCGAGCGCCGTGATCTCGCGGTCGAACCAGAGATGCACACTGCAAATAGGCCAGTGCTCATGACGTTCAAGCTGTGCAGCCAGCTTCGCGACACCATCGCCCGGCGGAAGATGCGGCAATAACTTCTGCATAGCCTCGAAGGGCAACGCCAGCACGAGAAAGTCGGAAAGCAGCGCGCCCTTGCGAGTCGTTATCTCCCACTGCGAAGTCTCTTCGTCCCACTGCGCCGCTTCCACGTTCGTGTTGTAAAGGATGCTTGAGCCGTGTTGCTTGAGAAACTCTTCCGCACCCACATAGAGTTCGCTCAGCGGCACCGAACTCATGCCCATGCTGCCGGCCGCAGTCGAATTCATGAAGAGTTCGCGGATGATCTTGCTGGCATACGATACTGCAATCGACTCGATGTCCGCATTCAACGCACTGGCAATCACCAATCGCCAAAAGCGATTCAGCGCGCCCTCGGTTTGCCTGTGGCGCCTGAGCCAGTGTCCGAGAGATTCCTGCGCAGCATCGGGTGCATCCGGCTGCATCATCGCTTGAAAGGCACGGCCGAGAGAAATCTTGTCGGCCATGCTGAAGGCCCTCGCCGTCATCAAGCTGGGCATACCGTGCAGAGGCGCAGGCAAGCGAAGCGGTCCCAGTTCGAAGGGACCCAGCCGGGAACGGCGTCCTCCCGGCTCGATCATGGTCATCGCGCTGGTCCAATGAATGCGGTCGGCAACGCCGATACGCCGATAGAAGCCGGCCAGGTTTGTGCAGCAGCCGAAGAGCACATGCTGGCAGTTATCGATGACCTCGTTAACCCCGGGATGCAGATACGAAGAGGCACGTCCGCCGAGATAGCCGCGACGCTCCACGATCTGCACATGAAAGCCTGCCTCTGCCAGGGCGCAGGCTGCGCTCATGCCAGCTACCCCACCGCCCACCACGGTCACAGTCGGACTCGAATTTTCCAGCCTGCGGGTCAACATTTTCTATCCTTGGCGCAGAGTCGCTCTTAGGCAGGTTAGCTCTTTACATCTCGCTGTCGATGCTTCAAGCAAACAGGCGCGCCCAAAACATGCGTGTTAGCCCCACCGCCAGAATCCCCAACTTCTCGAACGACGGCATACTGGCTCGACTGGAAAATACATCGTAATCGGCGCGGCCAATGCGCTTGAGCAATCCATGGTAGATCGTGACCAGCACCCAGAGAGCAGGCCTGCTTTCACGATCGATCAGGGGCAACAACGCCTGTGCGGAGCGATAGTAATTCTCGGCGCGCTGAGCGACATCGGCCAGCAATGCGCGTTCGTCGGCAGTGGGCGGCGTACCCGGCGCGCGGTGCAACAGCGCATCCAAAGATACGTTGTGCGCAGCCAGATCATCCAGAGGTAGATAGACACGGTTGCGTTCCGCATCCTCGGCTACATCGCGAAGAATGTTAGTCAGTTGAAACGCGATGCCGGTTTCTTCCGCCAGCTTCTCGGCACGCGGGTCCTGGTAACCGAAAATCCGAATGCAAACCAGCCCCACGACCGACGCGACCAGATAGCAATAGCGGTAGAGATCGGCAAATGTCGCATAGGTATCCGGACCGTTGCCGGCCGCCGGGTTCAGATCCATCGTGGTGCCGGCGACTAACTCATCCAACAGACTGAGTGGAATTGAAAAACGTTCGGTGGCGTCGCGCACGGCAAGAAAAACCGGGTCGTTCGTTCCCTCACCCGCACAGGCTGAACGCCATCCCGCAAGCCACGCATCCAGTTGAACGCGGCGCTCTTCGCGAGACATGCTTTCGTCGTCGGCCAGATCGTCGGCCTTGCGCATGAAGGCATAAATAGCGCAGATGGCATTGCGGCGCGGCACCGGCAGCGCGACAAAGGAGTAATAGAAATTTTTGGCCTCGCGCTTGGCGATGGAACGGCAAATTGCGTAGGCCTCGTCCAACGTCGGGGGGAGTAATGTGGGCGCTGGAGTCAAACCGTCTTCCCTATGGGCCTTGGCCTAGCAGCGCGTCCGAGGCGCAGAAAAGGCAGTAACTTGCCGCTGACTGCGCGTAGAGCCAGTTGCAGCTTGGTGGCCTTGGTGATGGCAGGCCGCGCAGAAAGTACGTCGTAATCCTGACGCTCGATGGCGCGAAGAATCTCAAGACCGCCGCGGCTGAAAAGATCCAGATCGAGTGCGAGGTCGCGATTGACCATGCCGATCAGAGGCAGCCCTTCTTCAAAGAGGCTGCGGGCATAATCGACCTCATGGCGCAACAGCGCGCGAAACTGGGGCGTCGCACTACCGGCGGCAATCGTATCGTCTGTGACGCCAAAACGCTTCATGTCGTCTTGCGGAATATAGACGCGCCCTCGCGTGTAATCCTCCCGCACATCCTGCCAGAAATTGGCCAGTTGCAGTCCGGTGCATGTCGCGTCCGAGAGACGGAAACGCTCTGCGTTCGCTTCGCCGCAGGCATAGAGCACCAGGCGGCCCACAGGGTTCGCCGAATAGCGGCAATAGCCCAGCACGTCACGCATGGTGGCGAAACGGATGACGGTCTGATCCTGCCGAAAGGCTGTCAGTAAATCGGCAAACGGCTCTTTGGGAATGGAGCAGGCACGAATGGTTTCGCCGAGAGCTACAAACACAGGATGCCGCGCGCTGCCGGCATAACATGCGTCCAGTTCGCGGCCCCATAGATCGAGCAGCGCAAGCGCCTGCGCCGGGTCGCCCACTTCATCGCCTAAATCGTCGGAGATGCGGCAGTAGGCGTAAATAGCATGGAAATGCGGACGCAGCGCCTTGGGCAAAAACCACGAAGCGACATGGAAATTTTCGTAATGCGACTCGGCCAGACGCTGGCAGTAGGCGCGAGCCTCTTCCAGCGTGGGCGCCACATCGGGAATGCGATAACTGGCGGGCAGCGCCGCCCACCCGCGAGCGAGCAATGCCTCTCGGGCGAGAGATTCGTTGTCCGATTGCACGGTTGCCGTGGTCATGGTGTCCTCAGGGCACAATGGCGGTCTTGATCTCGCTGCTGCGATTCATCAGCTTCTCAAAAACGCGGTTGAGTTCGTAGAGGTGCGCGTGGCCGGTGATGAAGGCGCCCGCCTGAAAACGTCCGCCGGCAATCAGTTCCAAAGCCTTGCGGCAGATAGCCGGAGTGTGATGAAAAGTAGCACGAAGAGTAATGTCGCTATAGTGAATGCGGTTGGTATCGAGCTTGACCTGCGTGCCGATGGCACAGCCGCCGAAGAAATTCACCGTGCCGCCTTTGCGCACCAGTTCGACAGCCTCCTGCCAGGTTTCCGGCACACCGACCGCCTCAATGGCGATATCGACGCCTTGACTCTTGGGCGTAAGATCGCGCGTCTCCTGGATCGCTTTGCGCACGTTGTCCGTCTGCACCACATGCGCCGCACCCAACTGGCGTGCCGCTTCCACCTGGCCATCGTGTTTGACGATGGCGATCACTTTGCAGCCGGCCAGCGCAGCTACGTGCAGAATCATAAGCCCCAGCGGACCACCGCCGATGATGGCCACCGTGTCTCCGGGATGCGGACGCGAATCCTCGAAACCGTGCACAGCGCAGGCCAGCGGCTCGGTCAGCGCGGCGTGTTCCAGCGGCACATGATCGGGAACATGAAGCGTGTTCTTCGATACGATGCGCGCGGGAATGCGGATGAACTCAGCGTACGCTCCATTGTTGAAGAGCAGGTCGTCGCAGAGATTCTCCTGCCCGCGTTCGCAAAAGTAGCAGTGACCGCAAGGCGCGGAGTTGAGGGCGACTACGCGGTCGCCAGGCACAAAGCCCACGACTTCCTCGCCCGCTTCCACAACCGTTCCGGCAAGCTCGTGGCCAAACAGCGCGGGAGGCACGATCATGCGCGCATGATAGCCGCGACGAAAGACCTTCAAGTCCGTGCCGCAGGTCAGCGCCGCGCCCACGCTGACGATCAACTCGCCTGGCGCCGCCTGCGGCACGGGAACCCGCTCGATCCGTACATCCTCGCGTCCGTGGAGGATCGCGGCCTTCATGGTTGTTGCCATCAAGCCCTCCTACTCTCCCCCGCGCCAACGACAGGTTCAATCATGATCTTCATTGAATCCGCCTTCGGATGCGATGCAATCTCGATAGCTTCCACGGCTCGTTCGAGCGGAAAGCGATGCGAGATCAGTTGTGTCAAGTCAAAGCCGTTTCTGTAGCCGCTAAAGACCAAGTCTGTCACTTCATCGAGAATGTCGAAAGAGGATGAGTAAGATCCCAGCAGCGTCTTCTCATCCATGCAGACCGCGCCCGGATCGATGGTTACCTCGCCGTGCTGGGTCTGGGCAAACAGCATCACGCGTCCGCCGGGACGAACCGCATTCATCGCGGTGCGGATCAACGCATTGGCGCCTACGGCAAGAATCGCCGCATCGACGCCGCGGCCATCAGTCGCGGCAAGGGCCTTCTGCACCACGTCTTCGGTGCCCGCCGCAATGGGATCGTGAAGGCCGAACTTTGCAGCCAGCGCATGACGCTCCGGATACAAGTCGGAGGTGAGCACACGGGCTCCGGTACGATGGGCCAGCGCGGCCAGCATCAAGCCGATAGGGCCTTGACCGATCACCAGCACAGTCTCGTCCGCAGCCAGATTGAGCAGCTTGACGCCTTTGAGCACGGTGTTGACTGGCTCAACGAACGCCGCTTGCTCGAAGGGCACATCGTCGGGAATGCGAACGACACCGCGATTGGCTACGATCCAATCCATCACGCGGATGTACTCCGAGAAACCGCCGCCGGATGGTTCAAAGCCGGCAGTGACGCCGACCTTTTTGTAGAGCAGGCACTGCGCCGGTGTTTTTTTGCGGCAATAGTAACAGTTGCCGCAGGGAACGTGATGGAACACCATCACCCGATCGCCCACGGAGAACTGCTTGACGCCTTTACTGGCGGCAACAATCGTTCCAGCCATTTCATGGCCGAAGATGCGCGGCGCCGAGTGCGAGCCGGTGTGAATC
>JAATGG010000237.1 GCA_015654835.1 Terriglobales bacterium | reverse complement strand
GAGCCAGTTGAACGGCGGGGGAGAGCCGGCGAGCCGAGGAACTGGGGCCTGGCGCCTTTCTCCATTGCTCTGCGGGCTCGCCGTGCTGCCGCTGGCGTTGTGGCGGCGCAGAAGAGTGTTGCTGCTGGTTGCTTCGCTGGCATTTCTGGTGGGGGGCGTGTCGAGCTGCGCCAGTTTCGGTACGGGCACGGGAAGCACTACGGGGCAAGGAGGGGCCGGTGGAACGCCGGCAGGGACCTATTCGATCCCGGTTACGGTGATTTCGACCGGGGTGCAGCACAGCGTGACGCTGACGCTGGCGGTGGACTGAGGGCAAACGGAAAGAGGCTATACTCTATGTTCGGACGCTTGCTGATTTGCCGGCGAAACGGACTGGGTGGACGGAACGGGGTGCACCAGGCTGGAGACCCGGGCAGACGAGCGAAGGCCGTGCACACAAGCACGAAGGAAAGAGCAGGGAATGACTGCCAAAGTAACCCTACAAGATGTGGAGCGGGTGGCCGAGCTGGCCCATCTGGAATTGGCGCCGGAGGAAGCTCCGCGCATGGTTGGCGACTTGAACGCCATTCTGGACTACGTGGCCGAGCTGAACGAGCTGGATACGACCGGCGTGGAGCCCTTGGCCCAGGTAAGTGAGTTGGAGAGTGCGGAGCGCGCCAGTGTGTTGCGTGCGGATGTGCAGTTGCCTTCGCTGGATCGGGGAGCGGTGATGGCGGCGGCTCCAGAAACCGACCAGGTATTTTTCAAGGTGCCCAAGGTGATTGAGCGGTAGAGCGGCTGCTCAACGGATTTTGCTTGCGCACAGCAAGCTGCAACGAGGCCTGCAGAGGCCGGAGAAGGCCGGAAAACGGCCAAGAAACCTTGATGAAGGAAGGCTCGATTGCCCACCGAAACGAAGACTGTGGAAAACTACGTGGAAAAGCCCAAGACTCTGGCGGAGTTGCGCGCCGATCTGGTGGGCGGCAAAGTGAAAGCGGCCGACCTGGCTGCCCGCTATTACGACCGGATCGCGGAGGTGAATCCGCGGTTGAATGTGTATCTTAGCCTGAGTAAAGAGCGAGCGCTTGCGCAGGCCGCGCGGGTGGACGCGCTGGCAGCCAAGGGCGATCCGCTGCCGCCGCTGGCCGGTGTTCCAGTGGGCGTGAAAGACGTGCTGGTGATGAAGGGCGCGCCCGCCACGGCGGGATCGAAGATTTTGAAGGGCTACCAGCCTCCGTATGACGCGACGGCGGTGAGCAAGCTGGAGGCAGCCGGCGCGGTGCTGCTGGGCAAGCTGAACTGCGACGAATTTGCGATGGGCTCCTCGAATGAGAACTCGGCTTATGGGCCGGTGCGCAATCCTGTGGATACGGAGCGCGTGCCGGGCGGCTCCAGCGGCGGTTCGGCGGCAGCGGTGGCGGCCAACATGGCTGTGGCCTCGCTGGGAACCGATACCGGCGGCTCGATTCGCCAGCCAGCCAGTTTTTGCGGAGTGGTGGGCGTGCTGCCGACCTATGGACGTGTGTCGCGCTACGGATTGATTGCGTTTGCTTCTTCTCTGGACCGTGTGGGGCCGTTTGCGGGCAACGTGCGCGATGCGGCTACGCTGCTGGGGGTGATTGCCGGGCACGATCCCAAGGACGCGACAAGCTCGCCGGCGCCGGTGCCGGATTTTGCGGCCGAGAGCGACAAACCGGTCGAAGGGCTGCGCGTGGGCGTGCCCGCCGAATATTTTGCCGAGGGACTCGATGCCGAGGTGCGGGCCAATATCGAGAAGGGCATTGCGGGATTGAAGGCCGCCGGCTGCACCGTGAAGCCGGTTTCGCTGCCGCACACGCGCTACGCCATCCCCACCTATTATTTGGTGGCGACGGCAGAAGCCAGCGCCAATCTGGCCCGATTCGACGGGGTGCGTTATGGCTATCGCTCACCCGCTTCAGAGACATTGGCCGGCCTGTACAAGAACTCGCGTGAAGAGGGCTTTGGCGCGGAGGTCAAGCGGCGCATTCTGCTGGGGACGTATGCGCTCTCCGCCGGCTACTACGACGCCTATTATCGAAAGGCGCAGCAGGTGCGGCGGCTGTTGGCCGAGGAGTTTTTGCGGGTGTTCGCCGATGTGGATGCGATTGTGACGCCGACAGCGCCGACGGCTGCATTCAAACTCGGCGAAAAAACCGGCGATCCGCTAGCCATGTATCTGGCCGACATCTACACGGTCACGGCGAGCCTGGCAGGGATCTGCGGCGTGACTGTGCCATGCGGAGCCACTGCGGCTGGGTTGCCGGTGGGGATGCAGGTGCTGGCTGCGCATTTGAAAGAAGGCACGGCGTTCCGGGTGGCACGGGCTGTGGAAGCTGCACAAATCTAAGCTGGGGCACGGCTTCAGAGGCAAGAGCTAGGAGCGGGCGTCATGGGCATGGGCAGCGGTTGGCGAATTGCGGCTGTGGCAATTGCGATGACGCTGTCTGCCGTTCCCGCAGCGTATCCAGCGGCGCGGAAGGTGCATGTCGTAGGCCTGGGCGCGACCAAGCGGGTCCCTTACTCCAAAGTGGGCGATCCGGCAGGAGCGGCGACTGGCGAGGATGCCCTGAAGATCCGCCCGCTGGTGGTGGACAGCCTCGTGAAGGAATGGACCACCGGCGATGCCCACGATGTGACGGACCGCAGCTTTGTGGTGCGGCGGGTGTTGCGGCTCAACGATTCTTTACCCGGAGACAAGGCGGCTCACTGGGTTTGGCAGCGGGGGCCCTGGCTGCTGGTCGATCGCGTGACCGGGCATGTGACGGCGCTCAAGCTGCCGGACTATGACCCGGGGATCAGCCAAGTGAGCTGGTTTCGCGACTACGGGGCCTATTGCGGCTTGACGGTGAGCGGGAAGAACTTGTATGCGGTGGTGGCCCAGGTGGCAGCCCGCAAACCATTGCTGGCCAAGAGGTTGACCACTCTCGACACCGATCCCAAGGTGCGTCCCGACCCGGTCTGCGGGCTGCCGGAGTGGCAACGGGAGCCGCTGCGCATCACCTTTCATCCGACCGGCAAGGATGCGGTGAGTTTCGACCTCATTCCCGGCTCGGCCGTGCTGGTGGAGGACTCGGCGGACGAGGCGGAGACGCCTGCGATTGTGGCGAAGCCGAATTAGCTTGTCAGCGAGTCAGCAAGTCAGCGGGGCAGCAAGTCGGCTGGGCGGAAGAGACGATGGAATCTTTTGATGAACTTTTAGTAAAAGCCGAGGCGGCGCATGGGCATATGTGCGCGGGACAGATTCTAGGCGTGCGCATGGCGCTGCTTGGCCTGAAGCGGCTGGGCATCGAGGACCCGCGCGGTGCCGACCGCAAGCGTCTGGTGACCTATATCGAGATCGACCGCTGCGCTACGGACGCCATCGGGATGGTGACGGGCTGCCGGCTGGGGAAGCGGGCGCTGAAGTTTCGCGACTGGGGCAAGATGGCTGCCACGTTTGTCGATCTCGCGTCGGGACGGGCGGTGCGCATCGTGGCTCTTGAGGATTCACGGAAGCTGGCTGCCGAGATTTATCCGCACATCGAGAGCAAGGGCCAGCAGCAGATGAGGGCGTATCACGAACTGGCGGACGGCCAGCTTTTTAGGGAGCAGTGGGTGCGGGTGAGCGTCGATCCGGCAGAGCTGCCGGGGTACAAAGGGGAACGGTTTGTGTGTCCCCGATGCGGGGAAGGCGTAAATTTTGGCCGCTTTGCCGAAGTAGAGGGCGAGCGGCTCTGTCTAAGCTGTGCCCGGCCGGAACTGCGCTATTGGCAGGCAGATCTCTAGATTTTGTGCGACGGCTCGGCAGCGCTGGGCCGCTTGCGGCGTCTGCGCCTGCTCTGCTTGCTCAAATTCCAAAACACCCAGGCCAGAAAAATGACCGATAAACCTGTCGGAATGAAGATCAGTGCGCCTACATAGAACTCGTGCATGGGGGAGGGGGCTCGGTCCAGTCTCCGTCTGCGCGCAGCTTTGCACGATGCGGCCGGCGGAAAAACTTGAAGCGTTGCTCTTTCAGGAGAAATGGCCGGCGGTAAGGACGGGATAGGCGATCTATAAAGAGTTTATAAACGACAGAACCTGAGGTAGAACCCAGGCTGAACCCGGTAGCAGCGCCGGAGATGAAGCCGTACACGAGGCCGCGTATGGGCCTGGGCGGGCACGGAGAGGGGACGGGGCTGGATTTGGCAGTTCTACGGTTCACCTTGACACGCAACCGGCTCCGCGTATCTTATCTTGCTAGGCATTCTTTTGGGATTCGGCTGCAATGAGCATCGGTAGAACGGGTGCGGAGTCTGGAGCTGGACTGCAGGGGATCGCTGTGTCGAACAGGAAGCAGACGGCAGTTGGGACACCGGTAGGGATGCGGTCGTGGGGCTTGAATCCGGTCCACGGTGCGTGGCAACCGGACCCTCCTTCCAGAATCTGGACCGGCTGTTTATCGGCGGTCAGGACCGTTCCCGGAGACAAATTTTTTCAGGCGCCCGTTTGACGACGGGTATGTCTGTGCCCTGAGCGGCAGGCAGGATTTGCAGCCATGGGCGAGTAAAGGATGAGTGTGGCCACGAGTTTTGCAATATTGGCGGGTGCTCCCGCCGGAGGCGGCGGCATCACGATGCTTCTGCCCTTGCTTTTGATCCCGGTTCTCTATCTGGTGATGATTCGTCCGCAACAGAAGCGGCAAAAGCAGTGGCGCGCGATGTTGGACAACATCAAGGCCGGCGACCGGGTGACGACAGCCGGGGGGATTCGCGGAGTCATCTTGTCCATCAAGGACGATGTGATCGTGATCCGCGTGGCGCCGGACAACCTCAAGCTGGAAGTGGCCAAGAGCGCGATTGCGTCGGTCACCACCCAGGAGAGCTCTTCAGCCTCATAAGCGGCTTTCGGACTTAATGGATTTCAAGTCCGGCTTTAGACTTGGCTTTTAGTTGTGTTGACTCGAGAAACGGAACAATGAAGAAGAATCTCAAAGGCAAAGTTGCGCTGATTATTGCGGTCCTGGTGGTCTGCGTCTACGGCATTATCGGGGTGCCTTCGGGCATGTCGGGCAAGGCTCTGACGGATGCATTGACCAAGCGAATTCATCTCGGTTTGGATCTGCGAGGCGGCGCTCACCTGATTTTGCAGGTTGTGGTGTCGGAGGCAGTAGGCGCCGAGACGGATAACACGGTGGCGCGGGTCCAGCAGGACCTGAGGGCCGCGCACCTGAATTTTTCGCAGGTGTACAAGCCCGATCCAGCCAGACCGCAGGCGGTCCGCATCGAGGGAACATCGCCGGTCAGTGCCAGTGCGATACGTTCGCTGCTCGACACCAAGTATTCGGCCGAATATGACTTGGCGGGCGGCTCGGATAACAACTGGGCGCTGACCATGAAACCCAGCATCCAGACGGCTCTTGAGAAGAAGACTGTTCAGCAGGCGATCGAGACCATTCGCGACCGCGTGGATACGTTGGGCGTGAGTGAGCCGGTCATTCAGGAGTATGGTCTGGGCGCCAACCAGATTCTGGTAGAGTTGCCGGGCATCGACGATCTGGACCGCGTGAAGAGCATCATTCAATCCACCGCCCGGCTGGCGATTTACGCGGTGACGAGCGGTCCTTATCCGGACGAGCAGAGTGCGCTGGCCAGTGTGGGCGGCACGCTGCCTTCGGACCAGCAGATGCTGCATGGCTCGGGAGCCCTGGCAAGCGGTTCCGACGCGGACAGTGTCTACATTCTGCAGCGGGCCTCGGTTGTGGCGGGTAGCGACTTCCGCTCCGCCGATCCGGGAACGGATCAGAACGGACAGAGGAACGTCCGGTTTACGCTGACCAACGAAGCCGGCGAAAAGTTCTACGACTATACCAGCAAGAACGTGCATAACAAGATGGCCGTGGTGATGGGCGGCCGGGTACGCGAAGTGGCCGAGATTCGCGAGCCGATTCGCGATACCGGTCAGATCGACGGCAGCTTCAGCGAAGACGAAGTCACCATTCTCTCGAAGATGCTGCGCACCGGTGCTCTGCCGGCCTCGCTGAACTATCTTGAAGACCGCACGGTGGGCGCCTCGCTGGGCGCGGACTCGATCAAGCAGGGCGTGACGGCGGCGATTGTCGGTGTGCTGGTGGTCATGGCCTTCATGCTGGTCTACTACCGGGGCTCGGGCATCAACGCGGATCTGGCGCTATTCCTGAACCTGGTAATCCTGCTGGGCTTCATGGGCTTTTCACAGGCCACGCTGACGCTGCCGGGCATCGCCGGAGTTATTCTCACCATCGGTATGGGTGTGGACTCGAACGTGCTGATCTTCGAGCGAATTCGCGAAGAGGTGCGGGCGGGCAAGGCTGCTGCTGCGGCCGTGGATCAAGGGTTTGCCCATGCATGGGTCACCATTATCGACACGCACGTAACCACCATTGTTTCGGCTGCGATTCTGTTCCTGTTCGGCAGCGGACCGGTCAAGGGATTTGCAGTGACGCTGACCTTCGGTTTGGCGGCCAACCTGTTTACGGCGGTGTTTGTTTCGCGGGTGATCTTCGATGCCCATTTGAACAAGCTGAAGCCGGGGCAGTTGGTCTCCATCTAGTCGAGCGAAAAGGCTCAAGAGGGGCAGTCGAAAAACATTGAACGCTGGAGCTCGCGGGCTCCAGCCCCCAGGAAGGCAGAGAACCAGTGGAATTGTTTCGCGATGTAAATGTGGATTGGCTCGGGAAGAAGTGGTACTTCCTCGCCTTCTCTTTGATCTTCAGTGTGGCCGGCGTTATTTCAATGGGCTGGCACTGGGCGCATACCGGCTCCCCGGTCGCGCTTGGCGTGGATTTCCGCGGCGGCACGCAGGTGCAGTTGCAGTTTCAACAGGTTCCGGATGCGGACCAGATCCGCGTTGCCCTCGAAGCTGCGGGGATTCGCGATGCGCGCATCCAGGCCTATGACAAGCCGGAGAATCGCGAGATGCTGATCAGTCTGCCGGAGCAGACCAACGAGAGCGCTCTCGATGCAGGACAGAAGCAGATCGTCGATGCGCTTCACTCGCACTATGGCAATCCGTTCACCGTGCGCAACGTGCAGGTGGTTGGGCCGACCGTGGGACGGCAGTTGGAGAAGCAGGCTGGGCTTGCTACGCTTTACTCGCTGCTGGGCATGCTGGTGTATCTGTGGTTCCGCTTTCAGTTAATCTACGGCGTGGCCGCGGTTGTGGCGTGCTTCCACGACACATTGATTACAGTGGGAGCTTTCGCGTTGAGCGGCAAGGAAATCAGTCTGACCGTGATTGCGGCCATCCTTACGCTGATCGGTTACTCGATGAACGACACCATCGTGGTGTTCGATCGTATCCGCGAGAACCTGCGCATGAGCCGTCGGGAATCGTTGCCGGATGTGGTGAACCGCAGTATCAATCAGACGCTGAGCCGAACCGTGCTTACTTCAGGACTTACATTCCTGACGGTGCTCTCGCTGTTCATCTTTGGCGGCGAAGTGCTGGGCGGCTTCTCGTTCGCGCTTGTGGTGGGAATTTTGATCGGCACGTATTCGTCGATCGCTGTAGCGGCGCCGATGCTTGTGGCGTGGCAGGACTGGCGTGCGAGGAGTGGCAAGGGCACGGCATTGCCGGCTGCGAAACGTGTTAAAGCGTAAGCGAGTGCGCATTGGGATTGCACAGACCGCGCAGCGCATTTTGCACGGGACGGGTAGTTCTGATATAGCTTGAGCACGCTTCTGTGGCGCTATTTCGACACTGGGAACATTTACCGTTTCCGCGGTGTCTAAGTAAGAGTAACCAACACCCGATTCGAGGCTGGCCATGTTTGAAGATTCCACGTTTGAATCCGGAGGCAGGATCAAGAGTAAGAGCAAGTACTGGATGCTGGCGACGTTTGTCATCAATGGCTCCATTCTGCTGTTACTTGTCCTGATCCCGCTGATCTACCCCGAGGCGCTGCCGAAGGCTGCCATGCAGACGCTCTTGGTTGCCCCTCCTCCTCCGCCACCGCCTCCTCCGCCACCACCGCCGCCACAGGAAGTCCACGTGGTTCACGTGCAGTCGGAGATGATGAATAACCAGTTGACGGCTCCTACTCGTATTCCGCACGACATCAAGATGGTCGCTGAAAAAGAAGCGCCTCCTCAGAGTTTTGGCGTAGCCGGTATGGAAGGCCTTGGTGGCGGAAGCTCCAATGGCGTCATCGGCAGCGTCTTCGGGAGTGGCACTGCGGCACCGAAGGTGAAGGCCGCGGTTCCGAAGAAAGTGAATATCTCGGCTGGTGTGGCTACAGGCATGTTGGTTCAGAAAACGACGCCCCTGTATCCGCCCATCGCCAAAGCTGCACGCGTTTCAGGTACGGTGGTTCTGCAGGCTACGATCTCCAAGACTGGGTCGATCGAAAACCTGCGGGTGATCAGCGGACCGGCCATGTTGCAGCAGGCTGCCCTGGATGCGGTGAAGACTTGGCGGTATAAGCCCTACCTTCTGAACAACGATCCGGTAGAGGTGGAAACCACTGTGAATGTCATCTTTACCCTGGGTGGATGAGAAACCCTCTGGCCCTCTCCTGCTTCTTAGGAAAGGGCCTCGCTTTTTGAACTGAATGCGAATCCGGAAAGAGCCGCATTCCCAGCAAGTTGCAAGGCAGTCGCAGTCTACAAGAAACTCCTTAGGAGGAACGATTCAGTGATTCTCGCTCAGCTCGCACATTTCGCTTCGCATACGGTCAGCAGCCTGGCACTGTTCCAGGAAGAGGGTGGCGCAGTCAGCTTTAGCCCCATGGGGTTGTGGGAACACATGGGCAACTTGGCACGCGCCGTCGCAATCATTCTTTTCATCGAGTCGATCTGGTCGTTGGCCGTGATGATCGACCGTTACCTGTACTTCACTGCTGCCCGTAAGCAATCGCGCGAGTTTGCGCCCAAGGTTGCCGGAGCCCTGAAGGATAGCAAGTTGGAAGAAGCGATCAAGATCGCCGATCGCAATAAGAAGTCCCATCTGGCCGAGGTTGTGACTGCCGGTCTGCAAGAGTTCCGCGTATCGGCCGGTGCAGCTACCGAAGATACGATCGAGAGCTCGCAGCGCGCGTTGGAACGTGCCGAAGCGATTGTTCACGCCAAGCTGAAGCGCGGCCTGAGCGTTCTGGCCACCATCGGCGCAACGGCTCCGTTCGTTGGACTGTTCGGTACCGTCGTCGGTATTTTGAACGCCTTCCAGCAGATCGCCACGCAGAAGACTTCGGGCATCGGCGCAGTTGCCGGTGGTATTTCTGAAGCCCTGGTCACCACGGCATTCGGCCTTCTGGTCGCAATTCCCGCGGTTATGGCCTTCAACTACTTCACGGGTCGTGTCGAAGCGTTCGACGTCGAGATGGATAACTCCTCGAGCGAACTGATCGACTACTTCATCAAGCAGAGCCACAAGCGCTAAGCGATGCGGCTGTTGGTTTAAGCGAGAAGCTGCGGAGGGTGGGGGAGTATAGTTCTCCTCTCTCTACCCTCCGGCTGAACCTTACGCCTGCAGCACATGGTTCATTCGCAAGACCGGAAGCCATCCGGAGTAAAAATTCAGAGGCATGGAGCCCAAACAATGGCAATCGCGGTTCGCAACGAAGGCACTAAGGTCAGCTCGAACATCAACGTGACTCCCATGGTGGACGTGATGCTGGTGTTGCTGATCATCTTCATGGTCATTACTCCCATGCTCCAGAATAAGGTGAATGTGGATTTGGCCAAGGTAGACAATCCTACCGCCATGCCGGACGCCGACAAGGAAGACGCAGTTGTCGTGGCAGTTACCCGGGATGGGCGCGTATTTTTGGGACAGGACAAGGTTGCCACAGGCGAGCTTGGCGCCAAGGTACGCGACAAACTGGCCGACAAGCCAGGCAAAACGATTTTTGTTCGTGCGGATGCGCGGGCGCAGTTCAGGGCGGTTGAGGACGCGATTGACGCGGTGCGTTCGGCCGGCGTTGACGCTGTGGACTTGTTGACGCAGAAGCGCGAAGGCGCAGCGGGCGGCGAGTAGCCTTCCTTTGTCCGTTATAACGATTTCGAGGAAAACGAGGAGTTTGAAGCCATGGCAATGACAACTGGAGGCGGGGGAGGCTACTCGTCCGACATCAATGTTACGCCCATGATCGACGTTCTACTGGTGCTCCTGATCATCTTCATGGTCATCGTGCCGGTAACGCCCAAGGGCCTGGAAGCATTGGTGCCCCAGCCGCCTAAGGATCCTACGAAGCAGCCGCCGAACAATGACCGTACCATCGTGGTGCAGATTCTGCAGCGGCCCGGTGGCGGCGCCCCAGCCTACAAGATCAACGATCAGGATGTGGCCAAAGGCGATCTTCTGCCGAAGCTGACGGAAATCTATCAGAACCGTGCCGAACGCATTATGTTCGTCAAGGGCGACGACGATCTGAACTTCGCTTATGTGGCCGAAGTGATCGACATCGGCCGTGCCGCGAACGTGGATCACATCGGCATCATGACGCCCAAGATTCAAGCTGGTCAGTAATCAACCGGACCGTCGTCGCGCGGAGCGGACTGCAGTCCAGGCAGAGGGTGAGTTGTGCCATCCCAGCCTGTGCATTCTGTCGATGAGAGACGGCGATCCGTTGAGTTTGATTCAGGCATTGGGTGCGATCGACATCAGCCATGCGGGAGATGCAGATCGTGTCGGCCTGATTACGCCCAAGGTTCAGGTTGGTTTATCTGGAAGTTTTGGGGTGGTGTGGTAGCCCCGGTTCCGAGAATTGCCAGCCCCATCTGGAGGCGGTTCATCCGGGTGGTAGACAGGAGTACAATTTTTTCATCCTGGTTACGGTTACTCCCGCCCGCGGCCAGCTGCATCAGATTCCAGGCGCGTGATCGATAGGCACGACCTGAAGGAGAAGGATACGAACATGAATGGACCCGCACGAATTACGGCGCTCGCGGTTGCCTTGGCCGGCATGGTGCTTTCCATGAGCGGGTGCAACCGCCTTGCAGCCCGTGACCAGCTAAATAAGGGAGTGGACGCCTACAAGAGCGCCCGGTACGAAGAGGCAATCGGACACTTCCAAAAGGCAACGCAGCTCGATCCGACCCTTCCGATGGCCAAGAGTTACCTGGCCACCGCCCTGGCTCAGAACGTGGTGCCCGGATTGGATACCGCAGATAACCTGAAGACGGCGCAGCAGGCTATCAGTATTTTCCAACAGGTTCTGGACAAGGACCCGAGCGACGTTAACAGCCTGAAGCAGATTGCGGGCATTTATTTCAGTATCAAGAAGTTCGACGAAGCCAAGGACTGGCAGAAGAAGGTTTTGGCCGTCGACCCGAAGGATCCGGAAGCAGCCTATACCATTGGCGTAATCGACTGGACCCTGGCGCACAAGAACGCGCTCGACACGCTGGTGCCTGCGGGCATCAACGACGACGGCGAGGGTAACTTGAAGGCTCCCAAGAAGGTATTGGAATCCATCAAGCAGAAAAACGAAGCGCTGGTTACAGAAGGTTTGCAATATCTGAATCAGGCAGTGGCGAACCGGCCGAATTATGACGACGCCATGCAGTATATCAACCTGATTTATCGGCGCAAGGCCGATGTCGATTGCGACAATCCTAGCGCCGTCAAGGCGGATGTGGCGGCGGCGAAAGAGTGGAGCTCCAAGGCGATGGGTACCCGCAAGCAGAACGAAGCCAAGAAGGACAAGGGACCGGGCGGCATCACCATGGATTCGAGCGGTAACCTGAAGTAAGACTCAGGCATTTGTTTCGAGAAATATCAAACGGCCTCCGCTGACGCGGGGGCCGTTCTGTTTTACGCTCTCTTATTCCGCAGCCTTTATCCGTATTTCTGTGGCCTTGCTGGCATCCAATTCTTGAGCATGGGGGGACGCGCGAATCCCAAAAGCTTTCTCTGTGCGCAGCCTTGGCTAGCGGCTCAGGATCATCGTGAAGATCTGCGATAAGGGATTCTCTAGAAGAGAGGGCCGCCACTGCACGCAGCAAGTCGCCACAGACCTTACTGGGGGCTCGCAGAAGGCATTTGAGGAAGGGCGCACATGCGTGTGGCGGGCCCATTCGATGAGGCTCTGTCGCAACAGTGCATGAGAGGCCGCAAGGACAGGATGGCCTTTGGGGCAAATGCAACAGCCCAAGAAACCGGCCTCGGTTCTGGGAGCATGTTGCTTCGGACGAAGCAACATGCTCCCAGAACCGAGGCCGATCAGCAAGCTAAGGATTATTGTGCGCCCTGCTTGAGAATCTCTTCAGCGAAATAGTTACGGACCTTCGCTTGGTCGTGAAGCATTTCTAGATAAGCATTCTTGAGCAGTTGTGCGTGCCCCTCCCGCAGGAACTGCCTGATGGTCTGCTGCACGCGAGGGTCGCTCATCTCACGCTGTCCGGCAGGTTCACGGCCGATGAGCTTGTAGATGGCGTAGCCCACCGTCTTGTGCCCGGTGCCTGCGCCGTCATAGATCGGGAGGATCGGAGTAATCTCGCCGGGCTTGAGATTGCTGATGGCACCATAGGCTTCGGGATCGGAATGCAGAGCCGATTCGGCAACGAAGCCCATATCCCCGCCATTCGAGGCGGTATTCGAGTTCTCAGAGAACTGCATGGCTACGGTGCCGAAGTCTTCGCCGCTATCGAGACGATTGTGCAGGGTCTGGATCTTTTTCTTTGCGTCGGCGTCGCTCGTGGCCTTGTTGTTCTGAAGATTGCCGGTTTGTTGTGCCGGCACATCGGTGACCATGATCTGCGCCAGATGGTAGTTGGGCTCGATCAGGTTGAAGTCTGCCTTGTGCGCCGCATAATACTTGCTGATCTCCGCGTCCGTAATGTTGATCTTGGACTCAATCTCCTTGTTCATGAGCTTGGTCTTGGTCAAGGAACGGCGCAGGTCGCGCTTGATGTCATCGAGCGTCAGATTACGCTGCTTGAGTTGCCGATCAAATTCCTCCTGCGTATAGGGGGCCTTCATTTCAGTGATCTTGGCGTTCACGTCCTCATCGGTGGCGGCAAGGTTGAGCTTGGCGGCGCGCTGCTGCAGAATCTCGTCCTCGATCATCTGGCGCAGAATGTTGAGGCGGACAATGTTTGCCTGCTCGGCTGAAGGTTCTTGTGGATTGTCACCGAGACTGGCTTTGTAATATTTCTCCATATCGGCGCGAAGAATATCCTTGCCGTTTACTGTAGCCATGATATCCGGTGCCGGGGAGCGATGGCAGCCGGCGAGGGACGCCAGCAGGGCTCCGCCACAAAGGAAAAGGGCGGTTAAACGAGAACGGCTCCGAGAAAAACCTTTGACTTGCAACCTGATGTCTCCTGTGTGGGCCGCGAGAGCCCCCAGCTTTTCAGGATAAATCCCCAAGGCTGTGGGGCGATAGCGGGGCGCAGCTTATTTACCGGCGCCGGCTGGATGGGCGGGGGGCGCCGGAGCGGGCGGCAGAGGCGGTGGTTCGATGCCGGCTGCACGCAAGGCACGGTCGATCACCAGCCAGACCTGTTCCTGCGGCAATGCGCCACTGATACGTTCGCCATCGACGAAGAGAGCGGGAGTTCCCTCGATTCCCAGAGAATCGGCCTCTTTGGCTGAGGCGCGAACCTGGGCTTCATCCTGTTTTGCAAGGCAGGCGTCGAGCTTTGCAGCGTCAAGTTTGCCAAGCGTGGCCTGCTGGCGGGCGATCCGGTCAAGGGCGGCAAAGCTCTTGGTGGGGTTGCGATCTTCGCCGTTGATCTCCTGCCCGTGCGAATGGAGGTAATCCACGTAGGCCCAATAAACGTCAGAGCTCTGCGCGGCAAGGCAGTTGGCATCGACAGAGGCGTGCATGGCCCAGGGATGCAGTTCGGTGAGGGGATCGTCTTTGTAGATGAAGCGGACGTTGTCTTTATAGCGCGCCATCGTGGAGGGAAAGAGGGTCTGGTGCATGCGCGCGCAATAGGGGCATTCGAGGTCGTCAAAATTGATGACCGTAACTTTGGCCTGGGGATTTCCGCGAACGGGGCGGCCAGCGACGTCGATCGAGAAGACGGGATCTTTGGCAAGGTCGAAGGTTTCGAGGCGAGCCAGAGTCTTGCCGTCGGTGGAGATGAGAAAGTCGACCACCGTGGATTTGGGGCCGCGGGCAAGCGTGACCGGAAGCTTGTCATAGCCGGAGATCTGGCTGGGTTTGCGCGCGCCGATGGAGACGTTATAGTCCTGCGGCACGTTGAACTGGGCGCGAACCATGACTTCGATGCGGCGATTGAGTGCAAGATCGGCCGCTCCTTGTTGCGAGGCAGATTGGGCTTTGCAGCCCACAGCCATGCTCAAGGCGAGCAGAGCGGCTAATAAGCGAGTATGCGACAAATGGAAATCCTCTCAGGAAAGGATACCGCAGCGTCATCCCGGCAGGGAACGGCAGGTTTCAGCGGTCTCCGGCGGGTATGGTGAGTTGACGCGGCAACGGGCAAAAGGCAAGCAAGGCCGGTCTTTTGCCTGGTTCGGTCGGAAATCCTAGTAGGGGGGGGGGGGGGTGGGATCGCGGAACACGGAGTTGGAGCGGTGAATGTCGCCCACGGAGCCGAAGTTGGCCAGGGTGAAGCTGTAGAGCCACTCCGTCTCGTCGCGGTTGGTGCCGAGCTCGAATCGCCTGTAGCCGAGGGTGAGGCCGCAACAGTCCCAGTTGTAGACGGACTCGACACCGGCGTACTGCAGAGAGTGCTGCACAAAGTCGTAGCCGCCATTGGCTGCAAAGTTAAAGCCCGATCCACTGGCCTTGCCGAATTGCAAAAAGGGCTGCACAAGCTGACTCTGCACGGTCGAGGCGGTGCTGCCACTCTCTTCCACAGCATTGAGCAGGGCGTGCCCTACGCCCACGGTGGTGCGGCCCCAGCTATAGCCGGCGAAGAGATTGTCCGCATCGAGGCGGCCCGCTTTTGGATCGTAATCCAGATCCCATTGGACGCGGAGGTTGTCGATGGCCTCAAAGCGCATGCGCGAGGTGATGGGAGCAATGTTGCGGGGGGATGTCAGAAAGGCCACGCCGGTAAGGTCGAGCGTGGCGTCGAAGACGTTGCGGCGGTCGGGAATGAGCGCGCCGCCGAAGTTGGGATCGATGAAATATTTTTGCGCAATTTGCCAACTGGCCCACTCGCGGGGCTTCTCCGGGCAGGCGACGGGCTGGCCATCGGTCCCTGTGCAGGACTGGTCGTCTTTCGGGCGCAGATAGAAGCGCTGAGTCAGCGAAAATCCAACCTCGTTGGTATTGGTCGCGATGTCGGTGGTGTCGATGAGCAGCACATCGCGCTCCTGGGAGCCGATGCCGCCGACAAAATTGTAAGTAAATTCCGGCTCGATCACGTGGCGCAGGACGCGGTTCCAATGGCCGAGCGTGAAGTCGCGCTCCATGGCCGGCGGCCGCACATCCACCGAAGCCTCAAAATCGGTGCGAAGGAGGGGATCGTGGCTGATGGCGGGGACACCGTTATTGAGGCCAGTGAGATCGGGGGTCTGGCTGCTGGAGTAGAAGGTGCCGCGCAGGGCGGCTTCGGGCACCACGCTCCAGCCGCCGGCCACCAGCGGCAATGAGAGATGCGGATACAGATCAATGCGGCCCACGTTGTGAGCATGAAGACCGGGCTCGGAACGGCCCAGGTGGCTGGCGGAGGAACCGAGTCCCCAATACAACGGCGAATTACCCAGGGAGCGGTCGAGCAGGTCGAAGCGCAGGCTGGGGAGGCGGAGAATTCTCACTTCGTCGCCATTTGTGGTGCTGGCGAAACTCTGGAAGCGATCTATCGAGATGGAGGGAACGATGCCGTTGTGGGTATGCGTGAGCGAGAGATCGCTGGCGACTTCAGAGCTGATGGCCTGGGCATAGTTCTCGTTGAACACCAGCCGGTAAACGTAGCTGGAAAGATATTCGACGCTGCCGACGGCACGAGTTTCCGATGTCAGGTCTTTGCGGCCGAACGCAAGGATATCGGTGCCGCCTTGGTTGACGAGCTGCAGGGTGCCGGCCTGAGGGCCGGTGGTTTGCAACTGCCGCAGGCCGCGGTCGAAGAGGGCGTTCCAGCGCGCGGTTACGTGATCGAAGCCGGGTCCCTTATAGCGGAAATCACCGTTGGGCGCCCAGCCGCGCTTGCTGTAATATTCGGTGCCGATCACCATGTCCATGCTTCGATTGATGACCCAGTAGGCCTGCTCGCCGAGCACGAAGCCCTTGATGCTGGAGTTGCTGGGGACCGGGATCAGGAATCCGCTCTCACGGCCCGTCGCGTCCACCGGATGGCGCAGGTAGGGCAGGTAGAAGAGCGGTACACCGAGAAATTTGAACAGCGCGTTGGTGGTGGAAGCGGTGCCGTCGGCGAGCGAGATGGAGCGGGAGATCAGCCGCCAGTCGGGTTTGGGCAGGCGGCAGTTAGTCATGGAGCCGTCGATGATCTTGTAATTACCCTCGCCGTTCTGGAGCAGCACTCTGCCCTCGAAGAGAAACGGGTTGGCGGTAGAGTAGACAACGGTGCGGCCGGCGCGGCGAAGTCCCATGGACCCGGCTACGTTGTAGAAGCGTGCGGTATGCATGTCGAGCCGCATATCGCCATGGGAAGCGTTAATGAGCACATCGTCGGGGCCGCCGGTTACCTGGAGATGGCCCTCGGCTTCGAGCAGCGCGGTAGCCCGGTTGTAGGTGACCTTATCGGCGCGTATGGTGTAGCCGCGGTAGTGTACCTCCACGTTGCCGACGCCTGTCCAGATGTTGCCGCCCCACGACTGATGATTGGCGTTCAGGTCAACAGGAATCCCCGTGGAGGGAACAGGCTCGGGTTGAGCGAGAGGCAAAGCTTCCTGGCCTGGATCGTCCGGAAGCACGGCTTCGTCTGGAAGATTGGTAGCAGCAGGAAGCGCGGGAGCGGCAACAGGCGCATCGCTTTTTGAGACAGACTGCGCAAGAGGTAACGCATTAGTCAACGCCTGCCCCCCAAGTTGGAGGTGACAGAGGGCCAGCAGCGTGATAAACACTAAATTACGAGGTTGCATCCCAGGGACCAAGGCTCAGCATAGCAAAGCAGGGCACTTTCATGGGACGCACATCACGTAGCTCTGGCAGCAGGTGAAAAGACGGATTTGTTTTGCCGGGCACGGATCGCGAGATCCGCGCAACGCCTGTTTTTTCCGCGAAACCTTCTTTCTCTCTGGAGAAAAACGTCCGAACGCCCGGCTATGGCGGGTTCCGGACTTGAACTGCGGCTTAGGCCCAACCGCCTTGGGACCGCGTCAGAAGGGATAATGGAGCTTTGAGCACATCCGCAAGCCTGATGAACCCCGCACCTTCTTGGAAGCAGGAAGTAAACCGTCGCCTGGCAGCGCACAAGAATCGTCAAGCTGTCTCGATCGCGGAGACGAGCGCGCCGGCGGAATTGCATCGCGGCGTGAGCAGCCGTGCGGCGCAAGCGGCCGCGCGCGTGGCGCAGCGCTATGCCAAGGCCCCCAGTTATAGTGAAATGCTGGCCGAGGAAGCACGTGTAGCCGTGCGCGCCGCCAAACGGGCCGAGCAGGTGGCTCACGAAGCGCACGCAGCCGCAGCAGCCGTGTTGGCGGGCCTTGAAGCCGCGTCCGCAAACGAAGCACAGATGCGGGAAGCGGAATACGGCCATGTTGTGCTCCCCGAGCCGGTTGTGCCGCAGGTCGCCCCGTCCATTGCGTCTGTCCAGTTCGCTCCTACTGAGTTGGACTGGCCTATTGCCGACGCTGCGCCGACGATGCCGGTTGCGGTTGATCCGCAGGAACTGCCCAATCGGCAGCCGATGGGCATTCGCTGGGATGCGGACATGCCGGTGCGTTCCGCGGAATCCGCGACCATCTCTGCTCCGCAGGAGAGCGCGACAGGGGAATGGGGGGAGACGGATGCATTTGCCTATGAGCCCCAGGTCGTTGACCCCGGCCAGCCCGCCTATGCCAATCTGATTGAATTTCCACGCGAGCTGGTGGCGGCGCGCAAGGCACGCCCACGGGCGGCTGAGACGGCTTATGCTCCTCCGGTAACCGAAGCCGCGGAGCAGTTGAGCATTTTCGAGGTCGATCCTGGCACCATTGCCAGCGAGCCAGAGGAAACCGCAAGCGAACAGCCTTTGCCGGGATGGGCGGCCCCGCAGTGGTCGGGCATGGAGTTGGATAACCAGCCGGCGGACTCCACCGGAGCCTTGGCCGCGGAAGAAGTGCTGGTCACGGACAAGCCGGCAACGATTCCGGCGCTGCAACTGGCTCCCCTCAATCGCCGTCTGCTGGCGGGCGTGGTAGACGGTGCGCTGATTTTTGGATCATTCTGCGCGGCAGCCCTGGTGGCCACCGCCAAGATTCCGCAACTGCCGCCAGGAAGACTGATCGAAGAGGGCGCGTTAATTGCTCTAATTGGGATTGCGCTGTTCTACCAGATGCTGTTTTTCACGCTGGCCAAGGCGACTCCGGGCATGACGTATGCGCGCATCGGCGTGTATACCTTCGACGGCCGGATGCCCACGCGGGCGCAGATGCAGGGCCGGCTGGGCGCACTGCTGCTGTCGCTGCTGCCATTGGGACTCGGTGTCACCTGGGCACTGTTCGACGAGCAGCACCTGAGCTGGCACGACCGGTTGTCCAAGACTTATTTGCGCAAGAAGCGTTCTTAACCCGGCGCTCGCGGAAGAAACCAAGGCCGAATCTTGCCACGCATCGTGATCCCATAAAGGGGCCAGGATGCGTGGCAAGATTCGGCCTTGGTTTCTGCGGGAACCCGCTCTAGGATGGATAAGCTCCGGTGATGTAGCCCTCCAGGGCCAGGATCGTTTCCGCCTGACCGGAGATTACCCACTTCACCAGATCGCCGATAGAGATGACGCCCATCACGGTGTCGCCTTGCACCACAGGGAGATGACGGAAATGGTGCTCCGTCATCATCGCCATGCATTCATCCACAGTGTGCTGGGGGGTGATGGAGACGACCGGGCTGGTCATCATCTGCTGAACCTGGGTGTCGCGGGATGGGTGCCCCAGCAGGACCCCCTTGCGGGCGTAATCGCGCTCCGAGAGGATGCCGACCAGCCGCTGGCCGGAGAGAACCAGCAGGGCGCCGACGTCGTGCCGGGCCATCAATTCAATCGCCTCGTAGACCGACTGTTCGGGTGCTATCGACAGGACACTGTTCTTGTTTTTGTTTTTGAGCACCAATCCAATTGTGTCGGAAATCTTCATCTGCTCCTCCTAGAGCGGCTCTCCACTTCCTGTGCCTTGCGAATCGTCAAGAGAGCGTACCGCCTTGCCGGGCAGGGGTAGGCCAGGCGCGCAAACGAACTCCTCCCGATTTGGCACGCAGCCACTATAGTCCCTCGCTTACGCGATCGAACAGGGCAAAATGGAGGAATTTTTGCGAGGGCTCGAAGGGGGGGACTGCGCTGGCTGGAGCCTGCTCAGAATGCTGGCTTTCGCTTGGAGAGGAGCGGCGGATGACCGGCTGCGCCAGAGGGCATTCCACCTGGGCGCTCAGGGCACCACGCCAAGGTGGAATGTCTCGCACTTACTGCGAAATTGCGCTTTGTTCCAATCGCGGGTTTGAGTCCTGCCGCCTTACCAGGTCAAGGCGCGGAGGGCGCTGACGCCGGCGCCGAGAACTGCCGTTACATCGTCGGGCTGCATGATTTCAAGCGAGTAGCTTTGCAGCGGGCTCAGCTTGACCATGGTTTCCAGGTGACCGCGAAGGACAGGCAAATCGAGGAAGCCGACGTTGTGGCCGGTGAAGTAGAAGCGACCCGGTCCAGCGAGGTGGATGAAGGAGGAGGTGGCGGCGGCCAGGGCGCGGTGCCACAGGTCAACAAATTCACGGCAGCGCCCGTCGCCTTGTTTGGCCTGGGCAAATACCTCTTCCGGTTCCATGTCGAGGAAGCGAAGGCGCATGGCGCGGTAGCCCATGATGCCTTCGAGATGGCCTATGCCGCCACAGCCGCAAAAGCGTTCTTTAGGGTCGAGGGTCACGGTGATGTGGCCTCCCTCCCAGACGCCTTCGACATAGGGCCAGCGGCCATAGCCGATGCCGTTGCCGATAGTCCAGACGCGGGTGAGGCGGTTGAGCTGGCCGCGGGTGGCGGCAACCCCGGCAGCGATGGCGTCGGCGTCGTTGCCCACGTATACGGGCGCGGTAATGCCTTTGCCGGACAGCACTTTACTCAGTTGCTCGGAGAGACGTGTGCCTTTGAGCTGGGAGAGATTGGGCGACTCCTCCACGACGCCGTGGCGCACGACGCCGGGCACGGCTATACCGATGGCGTCCACCGGACTGGCACCGTCGCCAGCCAGGGTCGCCACGTGGGAGGCCAGCATTTCCACAAGCTCGCTGCCGGGGATGGCGGTGAGAGCGTCGAGCTGGCGCGTATCGGCGGGATATCGCAGCGCACTGCCGGTGAGCTCATGATTTTCGAGCCTGCCGGCTACAATATGATCGGTCATTACCACGCCAATGGCGGTGGTCATAGAGGCCCTCCTAGGGGACAGAGGCGATGGTACTACCGCGGCTGGGGATGCAGGCAAGCCGCGGGGGCAGCTCGTAGACGAGGGGTTCCGGGCGGGGCTGTTTAGCCCGGCTGCTGGTAACGGTTGAGGCGGCCAAGGCCGTTGAAAGCGGCCACCTTGTAGCATTCGGCGAGTGTCGGATAGTTGAAGACGGTATCGACGAAGTAGTCGACTGTACCGTTCAACGTCATGACGGCCTGACCGATGTGGACCAGTTCGCTGGCGCCTTCGCCGATGATGTGCACGCCGAGCACCTTGCGGGTATCACGATGGAAGACGAGCTTGAGCCGCCCGGTGGTGTCGCCCCGAATCTGGCCGCGGGCAGTTTCACGATAGTAGGCCATGCCGACCTCGTAGGGCACATCCTCGTCGGTCAACTGCTCCTCCGTCTTGCCGATGAAGCTGATCTCGGGGATGGTGTAGATGCCGTAGGGGTAGAGGCTGGGATTGGAAGTGGTGGCGGTGTCGTTGAAAGCGCGGGAAGCGGCAATGCGTCCCTGCTCCATCGAAACCGAGGCGAGGGCGGGGAAGCCGACAACGTCGCCCACAGCGAAAATGTGGTCCACCTTGGTGCGGTAGTGCTCATCGACCGGGATGCGGCCGCGCGAGTCAGCCTCAAGACCGGCGGCAGCCAGGTTGAGTTCGTCGACCGCGCCCTGGCGGCCCACGGCATAAAGCAGGGCATCGCCGGAGATGCGTTTCTTGCTTTCGAGGTTGGCGACGACGGTGCCGTCGGGCAGTTCCTCGACGCTCTCCACTTCTTCGCCCAGACGCAGGGTGACGCGGCTGTCGCGGAGGTGGTAGCTGAGCGACTCGACAATTTCCTGGTCGGCGAACTCAAGCAGCTTGTTGCGCTTCTCGATGACCGTGACGCGGACGCCCAGGATGGCGAACATGCAGGCGTATTCGACGCCGATGACGCCCCCGCCCACGACGATCAGCGAGCGGGGCAGAGCCGGCAAATCGAGAATCTGGTCGCTGTTCACGATGGTGCGCCCATTGATAGGCACTTTGGGCGAAGACGAGGGGCGGGTTCCGACGGCAATGATGATGCGGTCGGATTCCAATGTGGTGTCGCCCTGCGGCCCCTCGACACGGACCTGGCGGGGATCGACGAAATGAGCGATGCCGTGAACCACGTCGATACCGTTGCGGGAAAGCTGGGCTTCGGTGACGTCCACTTCGGTTTTTACGACGGCCTGGACCCGGAAGGCGAGATCGGCCATGGTGATCTTTTCCTTGACCCGGTAGTTCATGCCGTACACCGACCGATACGCGTAGCCGGAGAGGTGGAGCACGGCCTCGCGCATCGTCTTCGAGGGGATCGTGCCGGTATTGATGCAGACGCCGCCGACCACCGAACGGGCCTCAACGACAACAACGCGTTTTTTCATTTTGGAGGCGGCCACGGCGGCTCGCTGTCCGGAAGGCCCGGAACCAATTACGGTCAGGTCATACTTGACGGCACTCATGCAGTCTCTCTCCACCATTTCGATGCAGCTTGGGCCGTAACGTCTCGTGTGTCAAAGCGGCGACGGTCCCTCAACCGGAGCCTACCATAGCGACCGGGAGCGGGAAATAAAGGCAGCCTTGTGGAGCCGGAGCAGGGGAAAATGACGGCTAGGCGGCGGAGGGTTTCTCGCCAAAGCGGCTCTGGGCTGAGGGTTCGGCTCGTCCGCGCCTCTTCGCCGTTTTCGGAGCTGTCATCGCCGTCCGGCTGAAAGGATCGCCAAGTGGTGTCGGAGCAGGGGAAGCCACTCGGCGAATTCATCTCTGCATGTGGGATGCAGGAGTTCCGGTTCCGCTTTAGAAATGTGCCGGGCGCAATGAGGGCTGCAGTGCCAACTGGCGTTTGCCAGCGAGCTTGCTTCCCTGTTGGTCGTTGCTGTCGAGGCGGAACTGACGGATCATGCCGTCGAGGTCGCTGGCCAGGGCGGAGAGGTTTTTGAGGGCCTCCACGGCCTCTTCGGCGCCGTGTGCGGTTTCGGTCGAGAGTTGGGATATCTGGCCCGCGGACTCGGAGATTTCGCTCGAAGCGGCGGTCTGCTCGGTAGCGGCGGTGGCGATCAGGTGAATCTGGTGTTCCACTTCCTTTGACGACTCGATGATGGCCTCCAGACTCTTGCGGGCCCGTGCGGTTTCGCCCATGCCGGTTTGTACGGCTTCGCGGCTGTCTTCCATCACCTGCAGGGTAGCGCGGGTTTCGTCCTGAATGCTGCGGATGGTGCTGGCGATCTCTTCGGTGGCACCCTTGGTGCGTTCGGCGAGACGGCGCACCTCGCCGGCGACCACTGCGAAGCCGCGGCCATGTTCGCCGGCGCGAGCTGCCTCGATAGCCGCATTCAGAGCCAGCAGGTTGGTCTGCTCGCTGATCTCCTGGATGACGTTGACCACCTTGCCGATTTCTTCGGAGCGCTGCGCCAGCGAGGCCATTTTTTCCGAAACCGAGTTGGTGGCCGCGGCGATTTTCTCCATCGTTTCGGCGGCCGTCTGCATGACCGCTCCACCCTCGGAAGCGGTCTCCGCAGAGAGGCGGCTGGAAGCGGCGGCGCTCTCGGCGTTGTGGCTGATCTCGCCGATGGTCGCCGTCATCTCCTGCGCGGCGGCGGCGATCTGATTGGTCTTGTTAGATTGATTGTTGGCGTTTCCGGCGCTCTCGACGGAGCGGGCGCTGATTTCGACCGTTGCAGAGGAAAGTGTTTCTGCGGCCTGGGCCACCGACTGCAATACCGACCGTATGGCTGTGACGCTGGTATTCAAGGCATTGGCGAGGCGGCCGATTTCATCCGACGAGCCTTCGGCATCGACACTGACGGTCAAGTCTTTCTGCGCCACCTGTTCCAGCGCGAAGGTTGCGGCCTGAAGAAGCGGCGCGATGAGGCGCGTGAGCAGCCAGCCGATGACGGAGCAGAGAATGGCGATCACCAGGACGATCACCACGTTGATCCAAGTAGCCAGTCCGCTGATTTTAGTGGCTCCCTGGGCGCCTTCCGTTCCGCGCTTGACGTTGAGATCGAAGTCCGCCTGCGTGTTTTCCAGGGCCTGGTTGATCAAGGCCAGGCTGGAATTGGCTGCGATCAGGTCCAGTGCGTCGCCCACCTTTCCGGAGGTAAACAGATCGCGGGAGCGGGTACTTACCTCCAGATACTGGGTGAATGCGGAGGTGAATTTCCGATAGAGTTCCCGTTCCTCCGGATAACTGATGAACGGCTCGTAGATTTTGACGGCGGTCTCGTAGTCCGTGAGGGCCTTCTGGCGTTCGGCGGTGTGTTCGGTCGTGCACTCCGGCGTCTGGCAGAGGAGCAGACCCAGGTCCCAGCGGCGGGTCCGGTCGATTGCAGACTGAATCTCCGCCAAGTGGATGACCGACGGAAAGGCATTTTCACTGACCTCCACGTTCTTCGCCGAGATGCTGTGGAGGGTGAGAAATGTATAGGCGCCTAAGCCGATGCATAGGGTGCATACCAGGCCGAAAGCCAGCGCGAGTTTACGCGCGATAGGAAGGTTGCGAAATCCGGACATGGCGAGAAATTCCTTTCATTCCGGGGCTGACCGTTTTCCGATCAGACAGCCCCCGCGGGCTCTTGAATGCGGATACCGGGGGAATCTCCAGATAGGGCGGTTATCGGCCCGAAAGGAACAAACTTCAAGTAAGTCCGAAGCGAAGGAGTTATCGTAATTCCCAAAGTAGAACTACTTATAAGCAATAGTAGCGCCGCAGCTTTGCGTCACATTTCAGAAGTTATAGCCTGACATTTGTTTCTGCGATGAAGAAGGCTGCTTGCGAGCCGATGGGCAACTTTGGAAGGCCCAGGACCGGCCGACCGGATTGAAAAGACAAAGATGACTCGGTGGCAACTAACTCTGGCGATGGCCGGCACAGCTTTCTGCGCATTTGGTATAACTGGAGCGACGAGTGTGGCTGTGCCTGTAAGCATGGCCTATGGAGTCGAGCCTCCTATAACTGAGGCAGGCTTAACGAAGTTAGATGAAGCTGCGAGAGAAAGTGCCGGCCTGGAAGATGGTCCGGCGGTCAAGCCGGATGTAACTACGTCGCAGCCGGGGACTTCAAAGGTGATCAGAGCCGTTTAGACAGAATGATGCAATGGCATTCCTGCCCGTTTTTGATGGGATGGGGGTAGACGAAAGGCTCGGTGCCGGTTTCGCTGTAGCCGAAGCGGCGGTAGACGGGCGGCAATTCGGGACGCAGGCTGAGGACGGTGATATCGACGGCTTCGCATCCCAGGCCGCGGAGGCGATCTTCGGCGGCCTGCACCATGCGGCGGCCGATGCCGGAGCGTTGCTGCGCGGGATCGACGGCCAACATGCCCAGGTAGCCGCGGGAGCCGCGGAGTTTGCTGTAGACCGAGGCGAGCAGGCGCCCGCCGGCGTCTTCGGCCAGCAGAAGGGCGCCCGTCTCCATGGCAGCAGCCAGGCGTTCTTCGTCGGTGCGTGGACCGGTGAGGAATGTTTCGACAGAGAAGGCCTTGTTAATCATCGGGATCAGGCGCGGACGGTCCGCGGCGGTGGCGAGGCGAATGCGGAAGGGCGAACTGGAATCGGATCTGGCTTTTTCAGTCATTTCGGCTTGAGGCTGCCGGAAGCGAGGCGGCGTACGAATCTGGCGCAGCGTTTGGCCGGGGCTTCGGGTGGTTCCAGTTTAGGGCAGCCGGGCGGGGCGCTCTTGCCGGCGTCGCATTGACGGGGGAATGTCCGGGCCGTAGGCTCATAACATGGAGTTCAAGGTTAGCGAGCTGGAACGGGACCCGATCGATTTCGACCTTCAGTTGGAGGCCGGGGCGATCGATTTCGGCGAGGAAGCCGAACAGACCGACCTGCTGGCGACGGCAGGACGGGCGGAGGTGCTGCACGAGCACCGCGGTCCTAAAGACATTGTGGCCGATATCCGGCTGCGGGGAAACTTTTCCGGCACGTTCGAGGTTCCATGTGCGCGCTGCGTGGAACCGGTGGCGATTCCGCTGGCTGCCGAGTTCGACCTGATTTTCAGGCCGGCGAGCGCAGATTCCGAGCCGCCGGAGCGGTCGATTACAGCACCCGAGACGGAAATCGGGTATTATCAGAAAGACAGTCTGTCGCTTGAGGATGTGCTGCGTGAGCAGGTGCTTTTATCCCTGCCCGCCAGGACCCTGTGCAAGCCTGACTGCAAAGGGCTTTGCCCGCGCTGCGGTGTGAATCGCAACAACCAGGCATGTTCCTGCGAAGAGGGTCCCAGTGACCCCCGTTGGGAAGCATTGGCTGGGCTTCGCGGCCGGATAAAGAACTAGGGGTCAATCCCGAGAAATCAAGGGTGTTTTCGCCGAGCCGAAAGGCAGCTAAGACCCTCAGGACGCCAGAACTTCGTGCCGTATGGCGTGGTTTTGGAGCGATGCGGGAAGCGAGCGGGACACGAAAGGAATTGCATCATGCCGAATCCGAAACGGCGCCACTCGGCGCGCCGTACTGCCAATCGCCGCGCTCATGATTTTTTGACGCCGCAAGGTCTTTCCGAGTGCCCGAACTGCCACGAGAAGAAGCTGCCCCATCGTGCTTGCGCCAAGTGCGGCGAGTACAAGGGCCGTGCCGTGTTGGAAGTCAAGGAAGCGGCCAGCTAACTGCCCGCCATGCTCATTGACATCGCTCTCGACGCAGTAGGTTCCGATAAAGCTCCAGAGCCCGAAATTCGCGGGGCGATTCTAGCCTGTCGCGCTCTTCCTGTGCGTGTCCATTTGATTGGGCCGCAGGAGGAGTTGCGCGACTTGCTCGACGAGCATCTCGAAAATGAGGATCTGCCGATCGTCATCCATCATGCCTCCGAACGGATCGGCATGGAGGAAAAGGCTGCCCATGCGGTGCGCACCAAGCGCGACAGTTCCATGCGCGTGGGGCTGAAGCTGGTGCGTGAGCGGAAGGTGGCCGGGTTCGTGACGGCGGGCAATACGGGCGCCGCCATGGCCACGGCCAAGATGGTGCTGGGTGCTCTGCCCGGTGTGGACAGGCCGGCGTTGGCGACAGTGATGCCGACGACGACGGGAACGCCCTGCGTGCTGTTGGACGTGGGCGCCAATGTCGACTGCAAAGCGCACAATCTGGAACAGTTTGCGGTAATGGGCGAGATGTATGCCCGAAGCGTGCTCAAGGTGCGCGAGCCGCGTGTGGGACTGCTCTCGATTGGCGAAGAAGAAACCAAGGGCAACGACTTGACGCGCGAAACTTTTCCGCTGCTCAAGACGTTGCCGATCCGCTTTATCGGCAATGTGGAAGGCCGCGACATTTTCAACGGCCACGCAGATGTAATTGTCTGCGACGGTTTTGTGGGGAATGTGGCGTTAAAGACCAGCGAAGGCATCGGGCGCTTTGTGCGCGACGTGCTGCGCGAGTCGCTGACGCGTACGGTGACGGCGCAGGTGGGGGCGCTGCTTTCGCGGCGTGCTTTCAACGAGTTCCGCCGCCGCCTGGACTATACCGAGTATGGCGGTGCGCCGCTGCTGGGGGTGCGCGGGGTGTGCATCATCGGGCACGGTTCTTCAAACGACGTCGCGATCTTCAATGGCATTCGTGTGGCGCACGAGTTTGCCACGGCCGGGACAAACGAACGTATCGAGCGCGAGTTTGCAGGCAGGCCGCCGCGTGTTGCAGCCAACCATACAGCCGATTCGTCGGCCGGCCCAGACACGGCAATTCAGTAGGCTCTCCTTCCCATGCCAGCCCCTCTCAACTCTCGGTCTGAACTGGCCTCTGTCATCGACGCCTCCATTGTCGAACAATTGGCCTGCCCGGTATGCCTGGGCAGCTTGCGCGTGGCAGAGACAAAGCTTGTTTGTGCGGGATGTGGACGGAGTTATCCCATTGTGGATGGGATTCCAGTGCTGATTGCGGAGCGGGCGGCGAGTCTGGATCGGTAATGCTCAGTCGGCAATTATATTGAGCTGGGGAAACGCGGCAGCATAGAGCCGCAAGTCCAAGGTCATCAGGGAATAGCCCCGCACCGAGGCATGGGCTCCGATTAAAAAATCTGTGAGAATGCGGCGAGGAAAGGTTTCGCTACTCGCGCGTCTACGCTGCACGTAGCCTTGATAGGCTCTTCCGGCTCTCCGCCAAATTTCCTCTTCCAGGCTCCAATCAATGGAGATGCGGGTATCTTCGAGAAAGTCGGACAGCTCAGCCTCGCTTCTGCCGGGATCGCCCATCAATTCGGCGTAGACGGGCGCGCAAACGACCAAGGGGCCCAGCTTTTGGGCTTGACCGAGCATATTTGCCGCAACGCGATTGAACGGGTCGGGCTGCCACCAAAGCGCGACAATGATGTTCGTATCAATCGAGGTTGTCATGGCCGCGCATTTCACGAAAGAAAGCAACGATAGCCTCGCGGCCTTTGCCTGCAATCGGGAAGCCTGTTCCTATGCCGCGCCATTTTTCAAACGCATTTTCTCCGGCGTCGCGGACGATGCGGAACCCGCCTTCATGGGGCTCAAAGCGGAGATTGTCGCCAGCTTGGACGCCCAGAGATTTGCGAATCTCAACGGGAATAGTGAT
>JAATGG010000055.1 GCA_015654835.1 Terriglobales bacterium | reverse complement strand
TTCGCTGGACTCTTCTTTTTGTGGGCCTCTTCCTCGCAATCTGTGGCACTCAGGCCAGAGCGCAATATGAGGATGGCAGCCTGAACGGCACCATCCATGACGCCACCGGGGCGGTAGTTGGCAATGCTACCGTGACCGTCACCAACGTGAACACCGGAATTGTCAACAAGGTCGCCGCCAACGGCTCGGGCGATTATGAAGTGCCCTCGCTGCGAGTAGGAGTCTACACGATCCAGGCGGACGCGCCCGGCTTTACATCGGCAGTGGCCAAGAACATCACCATCTCGGTAGGCGGTCACCAGCGCATCGATTTGACGCTCGCGGTAGGACAGACCGGCACGACGACAGTGGAAGTAAGCGATGTGGCTCTGCAGTTGGAGACCGAGTCGAGCCAGCGCGGACAAACAATCTCCGGCTACCAGACAGAGGCTCTGCCCCTGGTAAGCCGCAACTATTCCGACTTGCTTGGCTTGGTCACCGGTTCGCGCCAGGCGCCGACGGCCGCAACCACCAGTTCGATCAACAGCCTGGTCCGCGCCGGCGCTTACAACATCAATGGCCAGCGCAGCATGTTCAATAACTTTCTGCTCGATGGTATGGATAACAACGCGTACGGCGAGAGCAACCAGGGCTTCGATAACCAGATCATCGCGGTTCCGCCGGACTCGGTCAGCCAGTTTCAGGTGGTGACGAATAACGAAAGCGCGGAGTATGGCCGCTCTTCGGGCGCGACGATCAATGTAGCTTCAAGCAGCGGCACCAATGGCTTTCATGCAACGGCGTACGACTTTTTCCGCAATACCGATCTGAATGCCGCAGGCTATTTCAAGCCCAACACGGTGAGCAACCTGGGCACCGTCACTCCGTTCCAGAAACCGACATTCAATCGCAACCAATACGGCATCAACTTCGGCGGCCCCATCGTCAAAGACAAGCTGTTCTTCTTTCTCGATTACGAAGGATTCCGGCAGGTGCTCAAGCCCCTCAGCGTGCTCACGCTGCCTACCCTGGATGAGCTCAACGGCATCCTGGTGGCACCCGTCAAGAATCCGCTGACAGGGAAGCAGTACGCTGCCTGCGCAACCCCGAACGCTCCTGCTTCCTGCACAGGAATTCCTGCGACGGACATCAACCCGCTCTCGCTCCAGATCATCAGCTACTTCAAGAGTCCTCAGGTCAGCGGCCTGCTGCCGCGCTCAGGGCTTGCAAGCACCGGCCTTGCCACCAACGACTACTCCGTACAGGTTCCCTTCACCGACAATGCGGACAAGGGCGACCTTCGCTTGGATTATCAGCAGAATGCCAGCAGTTCGTGGTTCCTGCGCATCAGCGACCGCAAAGAAAACGGCGTCAACTTTGCGCCCCTTCCCTTGCCTCTCGACGGTCAATCCAACGGCGCAATCCGCGTTCTCGATCAGCAGGTGGCGCTGGGCTATACGCATCTGTTCGGATCGAATAAGGTACTCGACGCGCGCCTTGGCTTATCCCGCACCAAGGCCGGTAAATTCACACTCTCGATTGGCGATAACGCCGTCACGCTGCCAGGACTGCCAACCGACCCGACAGTCGCCGGCGGTTTGCCCGCCATCGGCATCAACGGATTCGCAGCCCTCGGGCGGCAGACAACCAATCCGCAGTGGCAGAACCCCGCCCTGCTCGATCCCAAGGTCAACTTCACCTGGGTCAAGGGACACCACACGCTCAAATTCGGCTATGAATACGAGCACATCTGGATGGCGGTCAACGACAACAACCCGCTCTATGGATCGTTCACCTATAACGGTGCTTACAGCGCAGTGGGGGCAAAGGTCAGCGACAGTTACTGGGCCGACTTTCTCTTCGGCCTCACCAGCTCTTATTCAATCGCCAATTACTTCGTCGTTCATCTGCGCCAGTCCGAACAGAATCTCTATGCCCAGGATGACTGGAAGGTCAACGCAAAGCTAACCCTCAACCTGGGCCTGCGCTGGGAGTATGGTTCTCCCTACTCGGAACAGCATAACTACGTCTCTAACTTCGACCCGGCCACGCAGACCGTACTCAGCATTACGCCGGGCGCTACGGGCGCCGGCATCACGCCCTTCTCCGGCAGCGGCGTGTACGGCAGCACGCTCATGAATCCCGACCTGACCGACTTTGGGCCGCGCGTCGGATTCGCTTATGCCGCCGACCCGAAGACCTCGATTCGCGGCGGCTTCGGCATGAGCTACGTTCACTACACCCGCGCCGGTTCGGGCGATATTCTGGCCATCAACGCGCCGCAGGCGCAGTTCGCTTCAGTTACGCAAACCTCACCGAGCACCACCCCTCATTGCACTTCGCCGCTCCCCGCCCAGATCGTAGCTGTAAATCAAACAATACCCTCCTGCTTTGCGACTGCGGACCAGGGTTTTCCGGCTCAACTGGCCACCAACTTCAACCCGGCAACGGATAACATCACTTACGTTCCCAAGGACACCAAAGACAGCTACGTTGAAAGCTATTTCATCAGCGTGCAGCGTCAGTTAGCCAAGAACACCTTGCTCGATCTCGCCTACGTGGGCAACCACGGCGTAAAGCTGCAGGGATTTCTCAACGCGAACCAGATTAACCCGTCGCAAGGTTTCACGCGTCCCTTCGCCAAGTGGCCCTCGGATATCACGGCAGCCATCAACGAATTCCATTCCCACTACGATGCCCTGCAGGCCCGGTATGAGCAGCGCTTCGTGGCTGGGCTGACCTTACTCGACTCCTTCACGTGGGAGAATGCGCGGGACAATGCCAGCGCCTCTCTGGAAGCGAATACCCCCTCACCGCAGGACGCCAACAACATCCAGGCCGACTATGGGCAGTCGGATTACAACCTGCCGCTGGCGAACGTCACCAGTCTTGTGTATGACGTACCGGTAGGCCGCGGACGCCGCTTTCTGCCGACCGCCAACCCTCTAGTGGATGGTGTGCTCGGCGGCTGGCAGATCAGCGTCATCAACACAGCCCAGGCAGGAACGCCGTTCAACCTGACCTACACGCCGAACACGGCTAACGCGGTCTCTCCGCAGATTGCCGCTACCTACCGCGGCGCCAACGAGTACCGGCCTAACCTCGTTCCCGGACAGCCGCGAACCATGGGCACCAAGAATAGGGCGGCGAACACCGGGTATATCCAATACGTCAACCTGGCGGCCTTTACTCTGCCGGCCACCAGCAGCGGCGGCACTACGCTGAGCCCATTCGGCAACTCCCCTCGTAACCCCGGGCGCACGCCGGCATTCAATGAGAGCGATCTCGATCTGAACAAGCGCTTCTCGACACCCATTGAGGGCATGAAGGTCGAGTTCCGCACCGAACTCTATAACCTCTTCAATCACACCAACCTCTACTTGCCATCGAGCGGCCTCGGCGGCACGGCAGGTGGAACCCCAACAAGCGGCGGCGTGATCAGCAGTACGTTTGAGCCCCGCATTGTGCAGTTCGCTTTGAAAATCATCTACTAAAGCTTGTTGGTAGGCGGCAACGGCCCGGGCGATCTTCGCTCGGGCCGTTTGCTTTTGCGTCATGCAGCGCGTGACCGGCGTGGAGATGCATCGCCGAACTCATTGTTCCGGGTAACGACATCGGCTTGGCCCGGGGATTGGCGTTGGAATCGCTAATCCCCGCGTTGTGCAGAACAGTTCCGCAACGCAAGAAATCCGATCAAATATGATCGCATCAGTCCAGAAATTGCCGACCCGCCGGGGGTAGCACAGTATGCTGGGAGAATCTGATTCCTTGAGAACCCACATAATCTATCCAAAATTACGAGGAGGATCTGACCGGATGCATTGCAGGCAATGGTGGATCGTTATTGGTATTTCTATCCTGGCATTTTATGGGGCAGGCTCGGCACAAATTGCATCGGCACAGGCCCAATCCAATAGTTACGATCCGCGCCTGACGTTTGCCCCTCTTACCCTGCCGGATCCGGTGAATGCTTACCGGTCAAGCAACGGTGCGCCTGGCCCCGCATATTGGCAAAACGAGGCGGACTATGACATGCACGCCGAGTTGGATACCCAGGCCAAGGTCCTGCGCAATGATGAGGTCATCACGTATACCAACAACAGTCCCGATGCGCTGCCTAGCCTCTGGATCCACATGGAACAGAATATCTATCGCAAGGATGCGCGGGCACGGGTGGCAAGCGGCGTAAGACCGCAGCGAAGGCCCGCCACGGGCAACGAAAATGCGGTTCCGCCTTCGACCGAGGGCTTTGTGCTGGACTCCGTTGAGATCGAGCGCGGCAATGCGCGCGTGAAAGCCGACTATCTGATCGACGACACTCGTATGCAGGTGCGTTTGCCTGAGCCCATGGCGCCCAAGGGCGGCGTGCTCAAGCTGCGCATCAAATATCACTACCAGATTCCGGGCGCATGGGGCGGAAGGACTTCGTGGGGAATGTCGAAGCAGGGCGAAATTTACGACATGGCGCAGTGGTATCCGCGCATGTGCGTTTACGACGACCTGCGCGGTTGGGATACGCTGCCCTATATCGGCAGCGAATTCTATCTCGAGTATGGCCGGTTCGACTATTACGTCACGGTGCCGGGTAACATGCTCGTCGCCGGGTCGGGCGAGTTAGTCAACGCGAAAGATGTATTGACCAAGACCGAGTTCGACCGCCTCAACGCCGCGCGAAAGAGCGATAAGACCATCGTGATTCGCAGCGCTGCCGAGGTAAACGATCCGGCAAGCCGGCCAAAAACAGACGGCACACTGACGTGGCATTTTCACATGGACCACACACGCGATGTATCGTGGAGCGCAAGCCCGGTCTTTGTCTGGGATGCGGCGCGCATCAATCTACCGGACGGCAAGACGAGCCTGGCGGAGAGCGTCTATCCGCCGGAGAGCGTCGGCGAAGATGCATGGTCGCGCTCGACCGAGTATGTCAAAGATACCGTGGAACGGTTCTCGCGGCAGTGGTTCCCTTATCCCTGGCCCGCGGCGATCAATGTGGCGGGCTTCTCGACCGGCATGGAGTATCCGGGGATCGTGTTCGACGGCATCGGCGACAAAGGCAAGACGCTGTTCTGGATTACCGCGCACGAGATTGGGCACAATTGGTTTCCGATGCTGGTGGGGTCGAATGAGCGGCGCAATGCATTTATGGACGAGGGATTCAACACCTTCATCGATATCGGCGAGTCCGCTGAGTTCGGGGGCGGAGTGTATGGGCCGAAGCGCGACCCGGAATATTCGGCCGGCGGCGAACCTCCCGACACGATTCTCAAGGTGCTCGACAATCCTGCGGCTCCGACTCTTCTGATGCCTGCGGATGCCTATACCTGGCAGACCGGCCACCCGGTGAGTTACTTCAAGGGTGCTTACGGAATGACTCTGCTGCGCGAGCAGATTCTAGGACCGCAGCGCTTCGATTGGGCCTTTCGCAAATACATTCGCGACTGGGCCTACAAGCATCCTTCACCCTCGGACTTTTTCCGCGCGATGGATAGCGAAGGCGGCGAAGAACTGGACTGGTTCTGGCGCGGATGGTATAGGAACAACTGGCGCTTCGATATGGCCGTGACCGGAATCGACGGCAATCACATCACCTTGGCCAATAAGGGACAGCTCGTGCTGCCGGCAACCGTGGAAGTCCAATATACGGACGGAAGCAAGGTGCGCTTTCGTGTGCCGGTAGAAACCTGGGAGTCGAAAGGCGAGTTGGTCTGGGCCGGAGAAAAAGCGATCGCGTCGGTCATCATCGACCCCGATCACATGCTGCCGGATGACGACCGCACCAACAACAGCTTCAGCCTGAAATAGAGAACGGCTCTCAATGAGATAAAAAGATAGCGCCGTATCGAAAGGCATCGAGGGCACCCTGTGCAGCCACACGCAGGGTGCCCCTTCTATCTGGGAGAAACATCGTTCTCCACGAATCGTCGCTTCGGAAGCGGGCACCGCCGTCCGCACACCGCAATTTAACTTACTTCTGTTCGCTGGTCTGCGTGGTCAGGTAGCGCTCGTATCCCAGCTCATGAATCTGGTGCAATTGCGCCTCCAGCCAGTCCACATGCTCTTCCTCGTCCTTGAGCAAAAAGACAAAGAGGTCGCGGGAGCCGTTGTCCTTGTTCTCGGAGGCAATCGTCACCGCCTCGTTGTACATGGCCACAGCGCCAATCTCCAGCTTGAGGTCGGAGGCAATGATCTCCTTGACGTTGCTCCCGATCGACAGCGCGAGAGGGTCCATGCTCGGCGTGCCGTCCAGAAACAGGATGCGCTCCATCAGCTTCTCGGCGTGCTTCATCTCGTCGATCGACTGCTTCTTGATGTATTTGGAAAGCTTGTCATAGCCCCAGTTTTCGCACATCTCGGCGTGAACGAAATACTGGTTGATGGCGGTGAGTTCCTCGCGGAGCGCACGATTCAATTGGTCGATAACCTTCGGATTGCCCTTCATGGTAAGAATTCTACAAATATAGGGTGACCTTGGCGAGGAGAAAATGATCGACGCCATTCCCGCAGTTCGTCAAAAGCCCGTCCAAAGCCCTCAAAGCATTCTCCGCAGGCCCCATACCATGAAGCCCCTTGGACATAACATGGCATGGCTGCTGAAGCAGTTCAAAGGCCACGCAGGTTCCGGCAGCCCGGGCGACCTGACGGCCTTTGCGGAAGAGGACTATTCTTATTACATGGGTGCGGCTGAAAGACGGCTGCTTCCATCCGGGTAACTGAGGCGGCGGGGTTTTGCTTCGCTCTTCTCAGAACGATGTTTATGCCGTAGGGGCTTGATTGGCAGGCTTGATTCGCGGACTCTGTTCGCGGAATTGCTTCGCGCCCGGAACGGCAGGAACTTCGTCTGCGACCTGATACGGCGGATTACAGATGAGGCCTCCTGCGATTCAACAAGGAGGATTTTATGGCGACAGCCGAATCTACAGCGACAAACGACGTGTTACAGGCTAGCGAGCACAGCAAGCTTTCTGCGGAAGAAATTGCGAAGGCGATTGCGCACCACAACCGGCACCATCATGACGGCCAGCCGGCAAGCGCGGCTCCCCAGCAGGGGACCGGCAAGAAGAAGAAATAGGATGGCTGCAGTAAAACAGAGGCGTCCTGGCTGCAGAGATGCGGCAGGGCGCTTGTCTGTCTAGAATTGGCCGTATAAACGAAAGCGATCTCTTCGCCTTCCGGCAGAGGATCAGCCTTATAGGTATTCTTGCGCCATGCGCTGCCAGGTAGGCCAGTCGTGCGCGTTCCACGAGTCCCAGACGTAGAGTTGGTGAGCAATGCCTTTGGACGCCAGAATGCGGTCGAAATTCTGGTTCTGCCCCAGGCATTGGTCGTCCCAGCCTGTCGCCAGGATATAAACGTTGTGGCGATAGCGCTCGAAGAACCATGGGTCGGTAAGGTTGGGCAGGTAGTGCGTCGGCAGGTTATAGTAGCAGTCCTGATCGTAATAGCCATTGAGAAAGCCTGAAACGTCGAAGGCACCGGACATCGACAGCATCCCGGTAAACAGGTCGGGATGGCGCAGGGCGATATTGGCCGCATGATAACCGCCGAAGCTGCAGCCAAGCGAGACCAGGTAGGGGCTGTGATTCTTCTCCCGCATCCACGGCAGCACTTCGTGGATCAGGTAGTCCTCGTACTGGACGTGACGGGCGATGCGCCAGCGCGGGGGAACCTGGCGGTTATACCAGCTCTCCATATCCACCGAATCGACGCAGAAAAACTGGAGTTCGCCAGCCTCGATTTTGCCGGCCAGCGCGCCGACCATGCCGCGATCTTCAAACTCGTAAAAGCGCCCGCCCGATGTAGGAAAAACCAGAATGGGCATACCGGCGTGGCCGAAGACGAGCAGTTCCATCTCCCGGCCCAGGCGGGAGGAATGCCACTTGTGATACTCACGATTCATGAAGGGTGCGCTCCGCGGCGGTTTGATTCTGCCGAGGGCCAATGGACGGCCGATTGGAGAACCGCTGTTTCCTTGCTACTGTAACAGCCACGGGCGGCGTTTCCGCCCATTGTGTGCCGCCGCGATGGGCGAGAACAAGCGATGCGAGCACCGGAACGATTGAATCTGGAACCACAATGAACCATGGGCGCGGAGCCGAATTAGCCAACGGTCGAGAAGAAGCCGCCACAGAAAGCCTGCCTCCAGAAACAAACAAGGGCGCGATGGCGCGCCCTTCATCTGTTCAAGCCTTCAGTGCTTCAAACCGGGTTTAGAAATGCGCAGAAAATGAGCCGACAAGGGTGCGCGGCGAGCCAACCTGCAGCGTGTTGAGGGCCACCGAGTTGGGATCGCTGAACACGAAGCCGTTGGTTCCGATCGAAGCGTAATACTGCGAGTTCAGCAGGTTATAGGCGTTGATCTGCACCTTGACATCGTGGAAGGCGCCCAGGTCTTCGCGCTGGTAGCCGAGCCCGAGGTCGACCAGAAAGCGGCCGCCCACGCTGCCGTCGTTGGAGTAGGTGAAATAGCGGGTCGACATAAAGTCGGAACCGAGGTGCGCGAAAGCGCCGTAGCGGTGCCAGTCCAGCGAGCTCTTGTAGAGGCCTTCCGGCGCATCCACAGCGACCTTGCCCTTGATCGACGTGGCGTAGAGCGGCGTTCCGGCTGCAGTCAGCACGTTGTCGCCGTAAGTGGAGCGGCTATAGGTAGCTCCGTTATAGAGCGTGAAGTCGGGGCCGAGGTGCACGGTCACAGCGCCATCGACGCCGTTGGTGGTGACGCCGCCCGCGTTCGAAAGAATGGAAGCGTCGCCGGCAATGCCGGGGCCCTGCGTAAAGGCCAGCAGGCGATTGCTGAAGTTGACGTGAAAGTAGCTGGCCTGCGCTGCCGCGAGCTTGCTGGTGAAGCGGTAGCCGCCTTCTTCCGTCCACGAAGTTTCGGGCTTCAACGTATGCTTGAGCGCCGCAAACCCGGCCTGGGTGGTTCCCCAGGGGGAGTTGCCGAAGCCGTAGCCGCCGGGAACGTAAGAACGCACGTTGTAGGCGGCATCGGCAAAGAGTTCGTGGTTCCTGGTGGCCTTCCAGTCCGCGCCGAACTGGGGCAGAAAGGGTTTGCCGGATTCGAGAGCGCCCTGGGCATACGCACCCGGCGTATAGCCGATGCCGCCCTGCAGCGTGGGATTGGCGAAGATGGGAGGATTCGACAGGAAGGAGGCAGACAGTTCTCCGTCGGTGTTGGTTTCGACGGTCTTGAAGCCCGCTTCGACCGAAAATTTCTGGTTCACCTTGAAAACATCCTGCAGATGAAGTTGATAGACGGTGGAGTTAAAAACGTATTCCCACTGCGTGGTGAGCGGGTTCGAGGGGAAATCGTAGAGCGAGTGCAAAGGGCTGGCAATCGAGGTGCCATAGTAGCGGCGGGCCAGGTTCCAGCGTTCGCCCTCGAACCACACTCCGCCTTCAACGCGGTTGCGGGCCGTCTCATAAGCGAGTGAGCTCAAAACGCCGCCCCGCGCAATCGCGTATTCCGAGGTGCGCTCGGAGATGGGCGAGACGAAAGTCGGTGTAGCCGAATAGATGTTCGCCATGGTCGGCACATAGGGCGTAAACCACAGGCCGCGGCCGTCATCGTGATGACCGTAGGCCGTGGTCTTCCAGAGCAGGTGGCTGTTGATCTGCGCCTTATAGGAGATGCCGCCCAGAATGTCCTTGCGCAGACCGGCGCCGCCATAGTAGCCCGCATCGCAGGGGTCTTCATTGCTGGCAAGCGTGGCCACCTTGCCGGGATATGCAGCCGGAACACCGTACTGTGGATTGCAGGCAAAGGCGGCCTGAATAGCCGTGCCCCACACACCGTAGTTATCCCAGTCGTAGCCCAGCTTCCGCGTCCATATCTTGTTGACGTCCTGGTAATCGACCTCGCGGCGGTCCGAGTAGTCCACAAAAATGGAGAACTCGCCGTTATGGGTATAGTGCACCAGCTTGCCGTTCAGCTGCCAATAGTTCTGGCCGATATCTCCATGGCCGCGCCACTTGTCGGTCAACTGCAGGGCGCCGGCCAGATAGAACTTGGTGTTGCCGGGGAGCAGGCCGCTCTCATAGCGGCCATAAGTGCGGTAGGCGTTCCAACTGCCGAACGATTGGCTGAGGGTAAAGTTGCGCTTGTCCGACGGATCGGCGGAATAGAACTGCAAGGTGCCGCCCAGGTTGCTGGTAGAGGCGGTTTCGAGTGATCCCGTGCCCTGCGACAGAACGATGCGGCCCATGTTCTCATCGATGATGGCGCGGCTGATATGCAGGCCGTTCCAGTTGCCGTACGACATATCGCCCAGAGGCATGTCATCGAGCGTAAAGCCCAACTGATTCTGGTTGAAGCCACGCACCGAGATGCGGACCGCCCACTCATAGGCGCCGTAAGGGTCGGCTGCCGTAAAGTCCACGCTGGGCAGTTCCGCGACACTGCGGATCGGACTGGTGCCGGGGGCCTCGATGCTGAGCGCGCTGGAGTCCATCGACTGCTCGTCGCGAAACTCTCCCGGAGCGGTGACCACGACGGTTTCTGTGTTGGTGACGTTGGGCTGCTGAGGAGCTTGAGGGTCTGTGGCCGTGGAGGGAACTGCCTGGGAATTGGATGCCGCCTGTTGCTGCGCCCAGATTGTCGTCGCGGCGAGCAGCAGGAACGGTAAGAGTCTGAATGAACGATGGCCTCGCATCATTGAAAAGAATCCTTTCAAAAAAATGCTTGAAAATAAGAGCCCCCTGCCTGGAAGAAGACATAAGGGAAGAGGAGAAATCGCCGGATCGTGCCCTGGGCAATCTGTGATTGGACGACGCTATGTGTTGGGAAACCCGGATACAGCAGGACCCTTCGCCGCAAAATGCTGATGTATATCGTTGAATCTAAATCAAATTTTGTAACGGATTGTAACAATGCCATGACGGCAGCATCACAGGGAGATGAATTCCCATGAGGGGGCAGTCGGCCCGGTAATCCTGAACGCGCCGGCGGGGCGAGGTTGCTTAAAACGGCAGGTTTCAGCGATACTTAGGTGTTGTGTCTTGCGCGGCTGGGCTGTCTTGCCTGGCCCTCTGTTTAACCAGCGCGCCTTGCAAAAAGATGGCGCCCGCCGGGAAGACCCCAAAGGACACCGCACAGAGCACTGGATTTTGAAAGGAACCGTATCGCCGTGGTGATGATTCGTTTGGCGCGTTTTGGCGCCCGCAAGCAGCCCTACTACCGCATCGTGGTCATTGAAAAGGACCGCGCGCGCAACGGCCGTTCGATTGAGGTCGTCGGCACCTACAACCCGCGCACCAACCCTGCGACGGTGGATCTGAAGCATGAGCGCGTCACCTACTGGCGCGGCGTGGGCGCACAAATGTCCCCCATCGTGGCCAAGCTGGTTGAAAAGAACCCGGCCCCCGCTCCCGTGGCAGCATAACTTCATCCTTCCCTGCCTGTGCGCGCGGATCAATCCTGCTGCCGTCGTACACAGTTGCTGACGGCAGCATGTGTGTGCTGTTAGTATTCGCGCACCGATCCAAGTGGCTTGATTTTGGATGCGTACGGTCAGGGGCAAGAGCATGACCCAAGACGATATGGTCGCAGTAGATGAACTGGTCCGCGAGATTGCGCGGGCCTTGGTGGATGAACCGGCAGCCGTAGAAGTGCAATCCGTAGACCGGGACGACAATACTGTCCTGCGGCTTCGGGTTGCGCCCACGGACGTGGGCAAGGTCATCGGCAAGCAAGGACGCACGGCCCGTTCTGTGCGCACCATTCTAGGCGCTGTGAGCATGAAGCTGCACCACCGCTACACGCTCGACATCCTGGAAGAAGACGACGCCCAAGCCTAAGATTCTGAAGCGGTTCAGACGCGCTAACCATGGGAGGCGGGAATGACCGCAGCAGAAGAATGGGTCTGGCTTGCGCGTCTGCGCCGCCCGCAAGGACGCAAGGGTGAAGTCTTCGCTGAAATTCTCACGGATTTTCCTGAGAAATTTGCCGAACGACGGCAGCTTTGGCTGCTGCCCGAAGATGTGTCGGGCACAGCCCAGCGCATCACCCCCGGCGCAGCGCCTCGCGCCGTCGAACTTGCCGCTCACTGGTTGCACAAGGGCGGTATCGTTCTGCATTTTGTCGGGATTGACTCCATCTCCGCCGCCGAAACATTGGCCGGGCAGGTGGTGGCGATTCCGCGCGCGGAACGGGTCGCGCTCGACGAAGACGAGGTCTACATCGGAGACCTGATTGGCTGCGCGCTGTTGGACCTGGGCGCG
>JAATGG010000249.1 GCA_015654835.1 Terriglobales bacterium | reverse complement strand
TGTGCCGCCGCTATACACGCGCTTATCTGCGTCACCTGATGCAGTCGGGCGAGGCGCTGGCTGGGACGCTCAACTCGATCCACAATCTGGCCTATTATCTCGGCATCATGCAGCGGGTGCGGAAGTCGCTGCACCCGGAAGGCTAAATCTGGCTTTAGATCGGCTCGGAGCCGGTTTGGGCCGAGGCTTGGACGGGGATGGACTGCCTTGCCGCCGGTATCGCAACGGCAAGCGCGACGGCGGCGGCGAACCAGAGAATCACTCCGGTGCCAAGCGCCGTGGCGCCTTGCACACGCTCGACGGGCACCAAGGCGGCCGTGCCAATTGCCCAAGCCACAAGCAGGGCTCCTGTGACGTAGTGCAGAGGATTACGAAACGTCCGGGCCAGCGGAAACAGATGCAGCCCCACGATGACGGCGATCGCTGAAACGCTGTAGGCATCCAGATGCAGCCACTTCAGCGTATAGATCGAGATAAAGACCGCGATCCACTGAATCGCGTTGACCCGATTGAAGGTGCGTTGCACACTGGGATCGTCCGGCACTCGCGGCCAACGCTTTGCCTGTCCCCGCAGATAGAGCGCCGCAACCACCAGGAGCAATAGTCCCGCTACAACCGGGGAGATAGTCGTGACGTTGAGCTGCTCCCGGACATAAAGAGCGAGGAAGAGCCAGAGCGAGCCGAAGCCGGCAAAGAACAGCGACCCAATGGCTCTGCCCACGAATTGATTGGCGGTCCGAGGCATTTTCATGGCACTCCTCCTGGCGAAAAGGGGGAATAAAGTGAACGGCGCGATGACGAAGACTCTGAAATTTGCGAGTGAAAATCGATCTTGAGAGAACTCTGCTTTGCGCTATCGTATCGCGGAATGGCCGGCGGATGGCAACACATTCCGGGCGAAGACGTCTCAACTCGCTCCATCCAGTTTCTCCTCGACATGTGCTTTGGTCGGCTCACGTCTGGAGTTTCTTGGATGGACTACCGGAAATGTCAAACCCCTACTACCACCCCGCCAGAGCCGGGGGATCTACCGTTGCCTGTAGGTGGACGATTTGCGGCGGAAATTCCTTGAGGCCTATGATCGAGGTGACGGATCGATAGGCCAATTGGCATTGCGTTTCGGAGTGAGTGTAGGCTGGGGCTGGAAGATCTCTGCAGTTCGCAATCGCACGGGACTGATCGGGCGGCAGGGTCGGCGACCTCGGGTAACTGTGGAAGTGCTCGACCGGCTTCGGGAGTGGGTGTTGGCCAAGCCGGATCACACCCTGGCAGAGTTACAGCGCAGGCTTCAGGACGAGGCCGATTTCAAACTGAGCATTAGCCGGTTGTGGCAACTGCTGCGGCAACTCGGCCTGCGCTTGAAAAAAGTCACTCCACTCCCAGGAGCGTGACACAGAAGCCAACCGGCAGCGGCGCGTGGAGTTTATCGAAGAAATCCGGACCACGCCGCCGGAACGCCTGATTTACCTGGATGAAAGCGGTGTCTCGACGCAGATGACACGACTCTATGCGCGTTGCACCGGAGGTGAGCGTATTCATGAGCTAAGTCGGCGATGACCCGCTCCAGCAGCCCGGCCCAGTCGCCGGGCTGGCGCTGACGCAGCAGCCGCGCCGTCGGGTACCAGGGAGTCGTTTCGCGGTTCTGCATCCAACGCCAGTCGGCAAGAAAAGGCAGCATGATCCAGACCGGCTTAGCCATGGCCCCGGCCAGATGGGCAATGCAGGTGTCCGTGGTAATGACCAGATCGAGCGTGGCGATCAGGGCGGCGGTTTCGGCCAGGTCACGGTCTTTGCTCGATCCGTCCGAGACAGCAATGTCGCCCGGCAGACCGGCCAATTGTTCCGCGGGCTCACCCTTTTGCAGAGAGATCCAGGTAACCCCAGCGACACGTAATAACGGCAACAGCGTTTCGAGTTTGGTGGATCGCTGGGCGTCCGCCTTGTAGCGGGGGTTACCGGCCCAGGCAAAACCCACGCGTAAGCTGGGTACTGCCTCCGTCCAAACCCGAGGAAATTCCGCCCATTTTGCCTCGACGAGCTTCGGATCGGCTCCCAGGTACGCACCCGGCCAGGGAACCGTATCAACGGCCGTGCCGAAGACCCCGGGCAGACTCATCAGCGGACATTCCAAGTCAAAGGGCGGCTCGGATGGGAGAACTTTTGCATCCCACCGCGCGACCTCGGCCTGACCGCTGCAAACTGCGGACAGCGACTGCATCAACGGCTCCAGCGGCGGCCGCACCTGCAAGACGGGCACTCCGCCGCGTGCCACCACCAGAGAGAGATAGCGGCAAAATTGGATTGTGTCGCCCAAGCCCTGTTCGGCATGGAGCAGGATTCGGCGGCCCTCAAGAGGCTCGCCCTGCCAACGAGGCTCTCGGAATTTTCGGGGATTGCGGTGAACATCGCGAAAGCGCCAACGCGCTTCGTAGTTTGCCCAGCCGCGTTTCCAATCGCCTGTGCGCAACTGGCTCAGAGACAGGTTATAGCGCGCCCCGGGATGGGTTGGATCGCGCTCCACCGCTTTGGCATACGCAACGAGAGCTTCGTCGATGCGCCCCAGGTCCAGCAAGGAGTTGCCGCGGTTGGAGGCCGCGGTGCGGTTGCCCGCCACCTCAGCACGCCGAAAGCTCTCTACCGCCTCATCGAGGCGGCCCTCCAGGTGCAACAAAATGCCGTGCATATTGAGGGCTTCGTCGTTTTCAGGATCACGCGCCAGGGCCCAGCGAAGCCATCCCCAGGCTCCGGCCATGTCCCGCTCCGCTACCCGAAGCTGGCACCACGCCAGAAGGGTTTCCATGTGTTCTGGGTTGAGGGCGAAGGCTTTGTGCAGATAAGCCTCGGCCTTGGGCAACTGCTTGCGCTCCCGTTCCAGAACCGCCAGGTTGACCCAACCGGAAACCAGGTCCGGCCGCAATTCCATCCCGCGCAAAAGCGCCGCTTCGGCAAAAATTTCTCGGCCCTGCTCGCGCAGCAGGCTGCCCAGGTTGATCCAGGCGGCTGCCAGATCCGGCTGCAAGGTGACCGCCCGCCGGTAGCGTCTTTCCGCTTCTTTTTGCCGGCCCAAGCGCACCAGCACAAATCCGGCGGCAAACTCGGCCTCGGGCAGGTTGGGCTGCAACGCCAACGCCCGGATATAGCGATCGAGCGCCTCGGCATCACGGCCCATCGAGGCCAACGCGTGCCCCAGCCCGAGATGGGCAGCCACCAGATCCGGCTGCTGCCGCAGGATGAATTCATATTCCTCGATTGCATCTTTCGGGCGTCCGACAGCGACCTTCAGCTCACCCAATCCCAGCCGGGCCAGCGTATTCATGCCGTCAAGGCGGATGGCCTCTCGGTAGGCATGTTCGGCCTCGTCATTGCGGCCGGCGCTCTTGAGCGCCTGGGCCAGCGTGACCCAGGCTGAGCCCATCTCCGGAGCCACATGCACCGCTGCGGCGGCCATTTGGAGCGCTGCCTCGGTTTGACGGCTGGCCAGCGCCACCAGGCTCATGGCCACAAGAGCCTCGGGCTGGCGCGGATTGTGCTTCAACACCTGCTGGTAGCGCAGAGCTACTTCAGTAAGCCGCGTGATCAGCGGCGCTTCAGGTTCTATCGCGGTTGCAGGCATCGCCCTAGTGGCGGGCAGATTGGCGCCCAATTCCCTATCGATTCGATGAGGATGCTCTCATCTGGCCAATTGCTTAACGAAAAAGTCGGCCATGATGTGATTGGCCTCAATAGCCTCGGGCAATTGGGGATCGTACCAGAAAGCGTGAGGCAAGGCATCGAAGACCACCAGGCGCGCATCCACTTCGGCGTGCAGATAGGCACGATGAAGGTTCGAGGTGCCGCTCAGCAGGGCATCGCGCCCGCTGGTGACAAACAGCGTCGGCGGCAGCCCGTGCAGGTCGGCGTAAATGGGCGAAAGCACCGGATCTTTGGGGTCAGTGGCAGCGAGATATTCTCTGTCGCTGGGGGCGGAGGTCGGCGGAGCCAAGGGCCCGCTCAAGCCGCGCAGGGCAAAAAGAGAGATGGAATCACCGCTGCGTGCAAAGTCCCCCATACCGCTGAAGATGCCGAGCGCCGCGGGTAGCGGCAGGCCTAGTTGTTTTAGCTTCACGGCCATTTCGGCGGTCAGGATTGCGCCCGCCGACGTTCCATAGAGAACGATGCGATCTGGCTTGTAGGTCTTCAACAAATCCTTGTAGACAGCCACAGAATCGTCGAGGGCGGCGGGAAACGGGTGCTCGGGGGCAAGCCGATAGAGCACGGCAACGACCTTGATCCCGGTGTATCCGGCCATCGGAATGGTCTCGGTATAGGACCCCGAATCGGAGTTGAAGCCGCCGCCATGCAGGTTCAAGAGCACTTTGTCGCGGTTAGCTTCAGGCATGTCCGCAGGGATCACGATGCGCACCGGAACGCCGGCAATCTTGTCGTCGGTTATCTGGTTGGGGCAGATCCTGCTCCATGCAACTTTGGCTGTTGCGGCCCAGGCGTCGGTGCGGTTGCGGCGCAGTGCCAAGGGCTCCGGCGGAGCTTGATCGGGTTCGGCGCGGCTGAGCGAGCGTCGCGCCTCAGAGCTGAGGTCAGCGGGCACCGGAACCACGCGCGTGATGCGGGCGGTGCCGTCGGCGTCGATATAGCTGGTGTCGCGGGTAGGCGCTTCGGCCGCGGTGGTGGACGAAAGCGTGGTCTGCTGCGCGGCGAGCACAGTGGAGGCCACCACGACAAGAAGGGCAGCGTGACAGGACGTAAGTTTCATGAAGCCGATCTCCTCTTGGGAAAAAGCGTTTAAGTCCGCGCGAACAGACGACAGACGGCATCGACCTCACGATAGCAGAGCCCGCAGCGAAGACTCCGCAGCCGGAACCGCGTGGGGAAGCACGTAAGCATGCTCCCCCACTTTGCTCCTGTTAGTGCGGTAACACCAGCAAGGCGGCTTCCAGCAGTTTCTCTGTCAGCCGGTCGAGCGCCTGCGGAAACTTATAGGAAATGGTGCGTACACTCATTCCCAACAAGGTAGCCGCTTCGGCCTGGGTATATTCCTGGAGAACGATCCGGCTGAGCATCTGGCGATCCAGCGACCCGAGCTGGCTCAGACACTTCTCAACATCGAGGACGAAGATGACTGCGTCCTCGAAAGTGCGGACCGGGCGGCTTGAAACCCAGCCCCTGCCGATCGGATCGCCGAGAATGGACGGTGCTCTGCCCACTTGCATCGAAGCATACAGATAACGGCGCAACATCTTTTCCGTGTGCTTTCTGTAGAACGCCACGTTGACTGCCGGTTTTGGGGATACGCCGGGGACTTGCCGGGCCTTGAGCACCGCCTCCGGTTGTGTATCCCATGTCCTCCTGTCGTGCTGCCATTTTTCCTGCGGACTGCCGGCTCCCCAAACGATGGGCAATTGGAGTGCTGCGCTCATTGCGCACCTCCGATTGCTTCAGACACCGCCCAAATCTGGGCCAGCTTTTTGCGGACAGGCCGTCCCCGCCGCTTGCGGCTTTCCGGCGACGGAAAGTCTTTCAGTTTTTCCGCACATTTTTCGCAATACACGCCCAGTTGAGTTTGAGCGCGATACCAAAGAGAGCCGCAGCCCTCGCAAATCTTCAATTGCACGCGCGATTCCATGACGATTCTCCGTCTTCGTTTCCTCTTCCGGCCATTTGAGCGTTCTTATGGATGACCGGCGTTGAAGGAACCATGCATAGCTACTCGGGATTCTCACGTCCCGATGAGGGATTGCCGCATGCGTTTCTTCGTTGTTTGTCCTGCTCATGGCGCGCAGACCTCGGAACCCTCGCACCGACTTGCCTGGACGCTTCTGCCGAGCGCCTGAGGATGGAATTGGGATGAGCCGGATCGGAAGACCGGAGTGTATCGATTCATCGACCGCTACAGGGAGAAAGCATCTCCCCCGTTCAGCCATGTGGCGACGAATGTTTCCCAACATATTCCGCAAATCGGTGCGAGATTAAGTAAAACCAATCTAGAAACATGGATCTCTGGTGTCTACCTTTCCCCAGCGGATTTCCGCTTCTGCACTTTTCAGTCCCAGATAACCATTGAAAACAAAGGCCAATCTACGCTGATAGGTTTGCCACAGGAAAAGAGGGTGCTCCGCGTCCATTGCTGGCGGCATATTTTCCACAGATGAATTTCACTCAGATGAACGAGCGGCTGCGCCTGGAACTGCTGCGCAGGATACAGCGGGGTACCCTCAGCGTCTCCTTGCTGGCGCGTCAGACGGGCTTTGGCCAAGCGCATCTTTCCAATTTTCTGCGCAGCCGGCGTCAGCTCTCACTGGACGCAATCGATCGAATTCTCGCCGCCCAGCATATGGCGGCAGAGGAGTTAATCACCATGGTGCGCAGGGCAGCGAAGTTGGACGAAGAAGAAAACAGCACGGTACCGATCGTTTCTCACGCGGTGGCACTCTTTGAGCCCATCATCCGTCCGGCCGCCACTCAGACGATGCTTCGCTTACCGGACGGCATGTTGCACGCCCCCCGGATACGGGGCACGAGCGCGCGGCGCCCCTGGCAGCGGTTTGTAGCGACGCGCATTCCGGCCGCCGATGCGTTGCCGATGGAGCCGTTGATCTTGCCGGACGCCCTGGTGGTGATCGACCGGCACTACAATTCGCTCTCGCCCTACCGCGCGGGCCGGCCGAATCTGTATGCCGTCCGGCAGGGGGCGCACCTTACCTTGCGATATGTCTATCTGCTCGCCGACCGTCTGGTGTTGCGCCCACACAACATCGCGTTTCCCGTGGATCTGATCGAGATCGATGCGGGTTCGTCGCCGGGAAACCTGATCGTGGGCCGTGTAGCTCTGATTATCAATGAGCCCTAGGGCCACCGAGGCAGCGGGTACTGTCGGGACCGGGCGGCCAGCGTCAAAATATTTCGCCCTCAGCAACTCGGATGCAGGAGCGCTTTATCCAAGAGAGTGTTAACCTTTTGCGAGAAAGTAGCTTGGACGTTTCTCGGGCCTGAACGCTTTCTGCCGTCAAGGGGGACCTGGTTCCGAAACGTCTCTGCATAGGAGCTGGCAAGATGAACTTCAATCGTGGTTTCTTCCCTTATGCCGCACTGGTGGTGGCGGCAATGCTGTCGCTCAGTGGATGCGGCAAAACCAAGCCACAGCAGTCGAATAGCCCGAGCACTCAACCGGCGCAGACACCGCAGAATGCGCAGCAAGCCTCCTCGGGGCAGCCAGCCCCAGGGCAATCGGCGCCGGGGCAGCCGGGCACAACAGCTGCACAAGCGCCACTGCCGCCTCCCCCGCCTCCGCCTCCCGCACCCACGGTGGTTGAGCTTCCCAGGGGTACGCGTTTGCCTGTCCGCCTCGATCAGGCTGTTGGATCGAAGATCAGCCAGCCGGGCGAGCCCTTTGGCGCCACCATCGCCGAGGATGTAATCGTGGGCGGCCAAGTCATTATTCCCCACGGCGCGCGCGCGGAGGGAACGGTGATCGACGCAAAGCCGCTGGGCCGCTTCAAAGGCGGCGCTTTGCTTGAGATACGGCTGGAGCGCGTGCATACACGGTGGGGAAGCTACCCGGTCACCACCAGCACGATGGAACGCGCGGAGAAGGGCAAGGGTAAGCGCACCGCTGGATTCATCGGCGGCGGCGGCGGTGTCGGCGCCCTCATCGGTGGCCTAGCCGGCGGCGGCAAAGGTGCGTTGATTGGTGGACTTGCCGGGGCCGGCGCGGGCACGGCGGGAAGCGCCTTTACCGGCAACAAGCAGATTGTGCTGCCGGCAGAGACGCTCCTCACCTTTCGCCTGGAGCATCCGGTCCATATAACCCAGCAGAAGTAGGCGGCCCATCCACTCCATCGTCAGGCTGAAGTCAAGAAAGGGGAGAAGCTGCGGCCCTGCTCCTGAGTGAACATCTGAGGCGGTTCGTACCGGGTGTAGTTTGCAAGAGAGAGAATCCTTTTCAATCTTGCGAAGAACGCTTTGGGAAGGACACCGGACCGCCGCAGCTTTCTCTCTGCTTGCAGCCGCGCAGGATGTGCGTCTGCATTACCGGCCGGTGTTGCCGGCCTCTATTCAGCGTGGCCCACCGTGGCCTCTGCTGTTTGTTTTGGTCTGGATTTCAGTCTGCCTTCCTTCCACATCTTCCATATTCCAAACAAGATGCTGCAAACTACCACGGTGGCGAATGTCCACAGCAGCGGCGCCGACCACTTCTGCAGCGTGGCCGACCACAGCCGCACAACACGGCGGCCATACACTATGCCCAGCCAGGTAATCAGCCCATAGCGCAGGCACCGCGCCGCGCCGAACGCCAGCAGAAAACGCCGCCGCGGCACCCCCAGCGCACCCGAGGCCAAGACAAAGGGCGATAGCGGAATCGGCGGAGGAAGCATTGCAGGCAAAAATACTGCCAGAATTGGATGGTTCTGCACCCATCCGGTCACCGGCTGCAGCAGCCGCGCCGAAACGTAGCGATGCAGGGCCGCCTCGCCTCCGCGCCTGCCCAAATGCCAGGTCGTGTAACCGCCCACAAGACTGCCGACGACCGCAGTCGAGGCCAGCAGCCATGGATTTCCGCGCTGCGACACCATCCATAGCAGCAACAAGTCGGTGCTGCCCGGGATAGGCAGTGGAATCACGGATGAGTCCAACACTGCCACCAGAAAGAAACCGAGAAGACCCAAATGCACAATCCAATGCGGCACCAGGGAGTGGTGTACGAGCAGCGCGGCGGTGGTGGCAGTACGACTGACAATGGAACTCACAACAGGTTGGACGTGCATTTCGAACGGTCAGCCGCCCGGCAGCCTTGAAATCGCCCGCCCTCAGGGGAATTGAAGCCAGACCGGAGAATTCGAATCCAAAATTCGGCCTCGGATCGAATTCCCGAATGCTTCTCGCTCCCGCGATTTCTGGTTTTCCGCGAAAACACGATATAAACACAGACAAGCCATGCAGTTCCCCGCCTTTTTCTGCATCGCCTTCTGACATTTTGGAGAGTCGATGAGCGCCACCAACGCCCGTACTGATGCCCCCACCAGTTCGCCGAACGAGGTTAATTCACCGAGTCAGGTTCTGTTCGCCAGCTTGATTGGCACCACCATCGAGTTCTTCGACTTCTATATTTACGCCACAGCAGCCGTGCTGGTGTTCCCGAAGCTGTTCTTTCCGGCTTCCGATCCAGCATCGGCCACACTGGCCTCGCTCGCAACCTTTGCCATCGCGTTTTTTGCCCGCCCCATCGGCTCGGCGCTCTTCGGACACTTTGGCGACCGCATTGGCCGCAAGACTACGCTGATCGTGGCCCTCTCTACCATGGGATTTTCTACCGTAGCCATCGGCTGCCTGCCCACGTATCACAGCATCGGCGTGGTCGCACCGCTGCTGCTGGCCATCTGCCGTTTCGGCCAGGGGCTCGGCTTGGGCGGCGAGTGGGGAGGCGCGGTGCTGCTGGCCATCGAGAACGCGCCTGCGCATAAGCGCGCGTGGTACGGCATGTTCCCCCAACTCGGCGCCCCCATTGGCTTCTTTCTCTCCGGCGGCGTCTTTCTGGTGCTCTCCCGCTCGCTCACCGACCAGCAGTTTTTCGCTTTCGGCTGGCGCCTGCCGTTTCTAGCGAGCGCTGTCCTGGTGCTGCTGGGCCTTTATGTCCGCTTGACCATCTCCGAGACGCCGGTCTTCCGCGCGGCTCTCCATCGCGGCGAACAGGTCAAACTCCCTATCCTCGCCGTCTTTCGCAATCACACCAAGGCTTTGATTGCCGGCACTCTGGTCTGCCTCGCCACCTTCGTTCTCTTCTATTTGATGACGGTTTTCGCGCTTTCCTGGGGCACCAGCGCGCTTGGGTTCAGCCGCGGAAAATTCCTGCTGATGCAGTTGTTCGACATCTTTTTCTTCGCGCTCACGATCCCCATCTCCGCCCTGCTGGCCGAGCGCGGCCGCCGCATCACCATGCTCTGGATCACGGTTTCCATCGCTCTTTTCGGGTTGATCCTCGGGCCTATGTTCGTAGCCGGCACCACCGGAGCCTTAGCCACGATGGCCTTGGGACTGGCGCTGATGGGCCTCACCTACGGACCGCTCGGCACCGTGGTGTCCGAACTTTTTCCCACTTCCGTACGCTACTCCGGCAGTTCGCTGGCCTTCAATTTCGCCGGCATCGCGGGCGCGTCGCTGGCCCCCTACATCGCTACCTGGCTGGCCAAAAACTATGGGCTGCAATACGTCGGCTATTACCTCTCCGCAGCGGCGGTTCTCAGCTTCATCGGGCTCCTGCTGATCAGAGAAACCAGGAGCGACGACCTTGCCGCTGCCGGCAACTGAATTGGACTATTTCCGGTTTGGGCTGCGAAACGGTACCCTAACAGGACATGGATTCCGCTTCTCCACGATCCCCCCGGCGCGGCCTGGAGGCTTTTGCCTTCCGTGATTTCAGGAGGTACCAACTGGCCCGCGTGGCGGCGGTTCTCGGGGCCGAGGCGCAATCGGTTGCGGTGGCCTGGCAGGTCTACTCCATCACCCACCGCGCGCTCGACCTCGGCTACACCGGCCTGGCCTTGTTCTTGCCGGGACTCCTCTTTCTGCTGCCCGCCGGCCATGTGGCCGACCGTTTCGACCGCCGTCAGGTCATCCTGATTTGCTACGGATTGCAGATCTTTTGCACCCTGGGCCTGCTCGCCCTGACCCGCACCGGCGCACCACGCGTCTACTCCATTTACGCCGTGCTGTTTTTCATCGGGACGGCGCGCGCCTTCTCCGGACCGGCCAGTTCGGCGCTCATTCCTCACCTCGTGCCCGAGGTTCACTTCGTCAACGCTATCACCTGGGGCGGTGCGATCTTCCAATTCGCCAACGTTACCGGGCCGGCCCTGGGAGGCCTGCTCTTTACCCTGCCTCTCGGCGGCCTGCTGGCAGCCGAGAAGCTCCGGGGTGCCGGCATCGTCTACGTGTTCACCCTGGCCACCCTGGTCTGGTTTCTGGCACTGGTAGGCAGCCTCAAGGTGCGTCCAGGCCGGATGGAGCATCGCGCCGCCTCACTCAAAGTCATCCTCGCGGGCTTTCAATATGTGCGTAGTTCGCCTATGCTGCTGGGCTCCTTTTCTCTGGATCTGTTTGTCGTGCTGCTGGGTGGTGCGGTGGCGCTCATGCCCATCTTTGCCAATGAAATTCTGCATACCGGCCCGCGCGGCCTGGGTCTGCTGCGCGCCGCACCCGCCATCGGGGCACTCACGGTGTCGCTGCTGCTTACCCGCTTTCCGTTGCGCCATCACGCCGGACTACGCCTGTTTATCTGCGTGGCCCTGTTCGGCGCTGCCACGGTCACGTTTGGACTTTCGCACAGCCTCTGGCTTTCCTTAGCCGCGCTGGCCGTCAGCGGCGCCGCCGACATGATCAGCGTCATCATCCGCGGCTCGCTGTTGCAATTGGCCACCCCGCCTGAAATGCGCGGCCGCGTCAGCGCCGTCAACTCGCTCTTCGTCGGCGCGTCCAATGAACTGGGAGAGTTTGAAAGCGGACTGACCGCGCAGTGGTGGGGGGCGGTGCGCGCCACCGTCGCCGGCGGCATCGGCGCGTTGGCCATCGCCGGCCTTTGGACAATCTTCTTTCCCAGCCTGCGGCGGGTTGATGAACTCACATCCGCTTCCTTGAGGCCGCAAGCCCAGCCGCAAGCTGCCGAAGCCGGCCTATAGACCTCTCCGCGCTCGCTGCAAACAGGCGAAATGCACCCTTTATAGTGACCATTACGGCACCTGTTACGTCCGAACCATTGACGCGTCGCGGTCGACCCCACAGACTGGAATCGGGTCATATGCCAGTAGTTACTGGCTGGAGGTTACCTGCCATGAGTGCTTATCCACCTCCCGGCCCCGATCCTAACGGGTCTGATGCCGGTAGACAGGACGCCAGCGGAGTCGGCCGCCGCATTGAAGAGGCCGTCGAGTTGATCGAAATGGAACTGCGCCACACCATCGCTTACATCAACGACGCTGTCGTACCGCAGGTTCGACGCGAGTCTGTCTCGGCCCTGCGCGCCGCGGCCGATACACTGCGCAATCTGGCCGATCGCTTTGAACAATCCGCGCAGCCCCCCAAGGGGCCTCGCGCTTGAGCATTCCCACTTTCCACTGGATATCTCGCCGGGCTACAGTCTCTCTGGGCCTGGCGTTCGTGTTGCTGCTGTCCGGTTGCGGGCATCATCGCCGCGTCACACCGCAGCCGCCCGCACCGCAGGCCAGTGCGCCCCAGGCGGGGAAGTATCCGCCCTATTCTTCTTATCCCGCGACACCGCAAAACACGCCTTTGGGGCGCATTCCGATCACGCCGGTGCCACCCGGCGGGGTCAGCGCAGAAGACCTCGATTACGTTGCCCGGCACGCACCCATCCTGACCGAGTACGGCTTGGCCACGTGGTATACCGCGCCCTACAAAGGCCGCAAGGCCGCCAACGGGCAAATCTTCGACGACCACGCCCTGACCGCCGCCCATCGCACGCTGCCCATGGGCTCGCTCATCGTGGTCACCAACATGAAGACGGGCCAGTCGTCGGCAATGCGCATCACCGACCGCGGTCCCTTCGTGTCCGATCGGACCATCGACCTCACCATCGCTTCGGCCAAAGCCACCGGCGTCTATCTACCCGGCAGCGCCCAGGTTCGGGTGGATGTTTACGCAGCGCCCAAGCCCATTGAAGTGGGGGGACGCTGGTGTGTGCAGATTGGCGCGTTCAAGAAGCAGCATGAGGCTGTGAAGCTCAAGGAAAAGCTTCTCCACCAATATCCCGGAGCCACTGTCATCGAGTTCCCGGGCGAGAACAGCTTCTGGGTGCGCATCCGCCCCGAGGGGGACAACCGCCAGCAAGCCGAGTCCATCGCCCACCGGCTACGCCCTGCCGAGGGCGAAGCCTATCTCACGCGGTTGGATTAGGCGCGGTATTCCCGCGACATGGCTGAGCCGCGCCCGATACAGATCATCGAGGCGAGTGAGTCAGCAATGCCTGACGCTCGCTACTCCGGCGGTGAATAAAACGGCAGCCGATCGTTCTTTTCGTTGGCGCGGCGTATCGTCACATCGTCCAGCAGCATCGCAGGAGCCAGCACCGTCACCGGCACATCGCCCAGGAAGTTGCCGACCCACGGCTCCTTGCCTGCCGCCACGACACCCGACCGAAGCGCCCGCTGATCCAAATCTTCAAGCGCGGCGCCGCGCACCAGTTGGCGCTTGCCGTCTGTGTCGACGCGATAGAGCATACGAGGGGCGAGTTCTCCACCCATCGTCTCGACATAATAGGCGCTCTTCAATCCGCGATCCTTGGCCATGTCCAACAGCTTGCGATTCAGCTCGCCGTCTGCCAATCCCTCTTGCGCAGTCACCTTCAACACGCCGATAGCCGGGCGCGGCGCACCGGCAACGCCCGCGCGTGCATGGCCGTTCGACTCGGGGAAATCGCGCACCGGCTCGCGACCCAACAGATAATTTTCCAACCGGCCCGCGGCCACCAGCTTCACGGCCTGTGCCGGCACGCCTTCATCGTCCACGTCATAGGAGCCGACCAGATCCTTGCCGGCAAAGCTCTTCAGGCCTGGATCGTCTACTACGTTGAAAAAATCGGGCAGCACCCGCGCATGATAGCTCGAAGCAAATGGGCCATTGGTGCGCGCTTCGGTGCCCATGCGTGGCCGCGTGGCCGTAACCCCATTCGCTACCAGCGCCCGCATCGTGTCGGCGCTGGCATCGGCGCTCAACAGCACCGGCCCGTGATACTCCTCTTCGACCAGCGGCGCTTTGCGCAAATCACCAAGCGAAGTAATCAGATCCACAGCATGTTTTTGAAACACTTCGACCGCGTCGATATCTTTGAGCGACGGTCCGGCCGACGCATACGAGCGGTCCAGCTTCATGCCGTCGGCCGCTTGCGTGCCTACGCCAAATACTTCCTGGTAACCGGCCGAAGCCTTGCGCACGATGGTGCCTTCGCTGCTGACCAGCCAGGTTGTCGTGACCCGCGCATGAAACGCCGCCGAGGAGTATTGCACGTCGCGCTGGCTTGCCTCGACCGTCGCATCGGTGCGGTAGAGACCGCTATCCTTCGCCACCCGGTTTACCCACGCAGCTTCTTCCAGCTTCAGCTTCAGCGGAGCTTCCAGCAAAACCACCGGCTTCTCTTTGCTGAAGTCGTCGGCCTGCGGCGGGGTCTGCACCTGCTTCAACTGCGCCTGTTTTTGCGCATAGGCCGAGAGCGCGCTCTTGTACGCCTGATCGGTCGCAGCCCACAAGGCCGACCGCACTGCGATGGGGTCGTCGTCCAGAGCCGTCAATTGCAATGCGCCATCGCCGCGCATCCCCGAGCTATCGGTCTTGTAGTCGCCCACCCGCACCGTGATGCGCGCCACCCGCTGATGGGTGTGCTCCGAACCTTCGCTGGCGCCAAACTCCGCCTTGGTGTCGAAGTTGTTTACATCCTCGATGCGGTATTGGATAAAGAACGGCTTCTCGAAGCCCTTCAACTGGAGCTGGCTCTTGCTGCGGTCCAACTCTTGGAGCATCGCCTTCAAGATAGGATCTTTTTCAGCATCGGCGCGACTCTGCTGCGCCATGGCAATCAAAGGAGCACTCAGGCACACGGCGCAGAAGGCCGCTCCGGCAAGCCATGCGATAGGACGCATCGAGTTCATTGGGCCTCCTTTGTGGCCGGCGCTGTAGAGTCGGCTGCGGTTTGCGCACCGGGGATCGGCAAGATGGGCGGCCGCGCCGTGCCCTGCGGCTGGCGTTGTGTCTCCATCTCGCTCACCAGCATGGCCGGAGCCACCGCGCTCACCGGCACCGTGCCCGACTCCGCGCCGCACTCGCCGTTGAAGACTTCGCTCTTGTCGCCAGTGGCCAGAATGCGTTTCATCGCCGCCAGTGGCGTGCCCACGATGCTCACACCCCGTACCAACTCGTCGGGCCGTCCATCCACATAGACGCGCCACACCACCAGCGGAATCACCTGGAACGCCTGCGGCGAACTGCGGGTGGTCACCGCGAAGCCCGAGGAAATATCTTCGAAGTAAAGTCCGAAAGGCTTGCCCTGTTTCTTCGCTTCTTCAAGCAATTGCTTGCGTAGTTCGGTCTCAGGCACACTCTTGGTCGAGGTCACAATCAGGTTGCCCTGGCGACCGGTCGGCATGTGCCCCGTCTGTGCGCGGCCATGACCATTTGAAGCGCTGAAGCTGGCAATCGGCAACCGCGACATGAGGAAGGTCTTCAGCACGCCGTCCTGAATCAGATCTACCCGCCGCGCCTTCTGTCCCTCGTCGTCATACTCATAGGTGCCGCTCAGCCAGATATTGCCGAACTTGGCCACTGTCGGGTCGTCGACCACCGAGAGAAAACTCGGCAGCACATCCTTGTTCAATTCCTTGGTAAAGGTCTGGCCCTCTTCGTCGCCGCGCTGGCGCTGGCCTTCGAGGCGATGGCCCAGCACCTCATGAAAGAACACGGCCGCCGCGCGTCCTGAAAGAATGGCCGGCCCATCGAACGGCTCGGTAACCGGAGCTTTGCGCAAGGCCTCAAGGCTCTTGCCGAGGTCGCGCATCGCGGCTGCCAACTCCGCTTGTTTCGGCAGCCCATCGAGCGTCTCGGCCTCAAAGGTCTGCGCCCGGAACAGGTCCATGCCATCGTCGGCGCGGGTCACGGCGAACACCACCAGCCGCGCCTGCAAATGCGGAGTCATCACCCGCGAGCCTTCAGACGACGCAAAGTAGTCGGTCTCGTTCTGCACCGTCAGCATGACGACGTTCTGGTAGACGTCGGGATACTCGCGGAAAATCCTGGACAGCGCCTTGACGCGCTGCTCCCATGCCGCGCGGTCCACCACCACTGCCGGAGCCGGCTTGCGCATCGCCGTCTGCGCTGTCTCCTGACTGAAGTCCGGCGACGTATCTTCTTCCTTGGCCCGCACCTGCGACTCGGTCTTGACCCGCAGATAGCTGTCAAGAGCATTACCGTAGCCCGCATTCGTCGCCAGCCACAAGGTACGTGCCAGCGCTTCCCGGTCGTCGCCCAGCGGCAACTGCATGGAGTTCACAGCCGAGCCGCGATGCGTGCCGTGGGTGTTGTCGAGCTTCGGATCGCCCAGCCGCACCTGTACATCCGCCACACGCTGATGGCTTGCCGTGCTGTCGACCAGCGCCCCAAACTGCGCGCGAATGGCGACCGCTTCGGAATCGGCCACCGAGTAGCTCAGGAAGTAAGGCGGCAGTTGCTTCTCGTCCCCCTGCCTGCCCAGCGAGGTAAAGGCACGATGCAACTCGGCAGTCATGGCATCCATCAGAACCGGCGTAGCCTGTTGGGCGTTGCTTGCCGCCGGCAACGCCATGGCGAATAGCAGGACGCAAAAGGGCAAGCGGTAAGAGGACTTCAAGGCGGGCCGCTTCATAGCGGAAAGAAAAAGATTGCACATAAGTTGGGAGAACTCTGTTAGAACCATCTGCAAGGCTGATTGTCTCAGAGTAAGCTACCGCCGAGAGAAAACATATGACATTTGCCCGCCGTGGCCTTTTCAGCCTTGGCTTCGCCCTCTTGCTTTGGGTTTTTATTTCCCCCGTGGCCGTCTCCCAGCCGTCGCCCAACCGGACAGATCCCAAGCAGCCCGCACCCGCTCAATCCATCGGCGTCCAGCCCGATCCGCAACAGGCCTATTCCCTGCCGCCCGAGAAGCTGGCTAAAGCCATCGCACTCGGCCGCATTCGCAACATTCTCGACATCGTCGGCTCCCTCTGGGGGTTAGCGATGCTGTGGCTTCTGCTGGCCACTCGCGCTGCCGCCGGCCTGGACCGCTGGTCCGAGCGCCTCTCGCGCCGCCGCTGGGTGCGAGACCTAGTCTTCTTCGCCGCGCTGCTCAGCATTCTGACGCTGGCTGGTTTGCCCTTGGACCTCTACAGTCACTATGTCAGCCGCAGTTACGGCATCAGCGTGCAAGGCCTGGCCGGTTGGTTTGGCGATCAAGCCAAAGCTCTCGGCCTTTCCGCGCTTATCGGCTCGCCGGTCATGCTGCTCTTTAGCTGGATTGTGCGCCGCTGGCCTCGCCGCTACTGGCTGGGAGCCTGGGTTGCCGCCGTGCCGTTGATGGTGCTCGGGACCGTGGTATCGCCACTGCTCGAACCCATCTTCAATCAATATGAGCCGCTGGCCCAGCACAATGCCGCGCTCGTCGCACAGCTTCAAAAGGTAGTTATCCGCACCGGAACCAACATTCCCGCCAACCGCATGTTCCTGATGAAGGCCAGCACCAAGACCAATGGCCTCAACGCCTATGTCAGCGGCATGGGCGCCACCAGGCGCATCGTAGTCTGGGATACCACGGCCGGTCGCATCCCCAGCGACGAAATTCTCTTCATCTTCGGCCACGAAAGCGGCCACGCTGTGCTGCATCACATCGCCAAAGGCATGACCGCTGGCGCCATCGCGCTATTCTTCGTCTTCTGGGCCTGCGCGGGCTTCGCCGGCTGGCTGGCGCACCGCTTCGGCCACGGCTGGGGACTCCAAAGCCAGCTACAACGTCAGGACGGAGCCGGTCCCCTCGCCACCCGCGCCGGCTTCGTCGTGCTTCTCTTCGCCATCTCCGCCGCCGGCTTTTTGCTGGAGCCCGTCAGCAACACGGTGAGCCGCTACATCGAGCACGAGGCCGATATCTACGGCCAGGAGGCCATCCATGGCCTCGTCCCCGATCCTCAGAAAACCGCCGTAGCCGCCTTCAACGCCCTTGGCGAAGCCTGGCTCGAAGACCCCGCACCCAGCCCCTTCATCGAATTCTGGGAATACAACCACCCCTCCGCCCAAACCCGCGCCAACTTTGCCGCTCACTACGATCCCTGGGCCAACGGTGGCCAGGGTCGCTTCTTCAGCAAATAGCGGAACAGGCAAAAATTACCCAAGCCGCTCTGCGCTCCGTCCGCGGTCCGCTGTTTTCTGTTCTCTGGTCCCTGTTCTCTCTCCTCTGATCTCCGTCTTTTACAATTTCTCCATGCAATTTCTCTCGCTTTCACGTCGTCGCACCGATGCCTTTCCTCCCGAAGCCTTTACCCCGGAGCTGATCGCCCGGGAAGCCCAATATGTTCGCGGCCTCTACGCCGCCGGCATTCTGCGCCAGATTTGGAGGCGCGGCGATCAGCCCGGCGCATCCATCCTGTGGGAATCCACCAGCCAGGACGAAGTTCGGGCCGCCCTTGAAGGCCTGCCCCTGTCCCAGGCCGGAATGCTCGAAATCCTGTTCGTGGTGCCCCTGGAGCCGTATCCCGGCTTTGGACCGGTGAAGTAACCGGCGTAACCCGCTGCGCCCGTTGCGCCACTGGCCCCTCGTGCACACTCTGCGGTTCCCCCAAGGCTCCCCGACCCCTTACACTGGGAAGTCGAGTTCAAACAAATCCATCGATCGAGGAGCCTCCATGGCTTATCCCACGAACTACCGCTACACCCGCGAACATGAATGGATCGTGCTCGATGGCGCCATCGGCACCATCGGCATTACCGACTACGCGCAAAACTCCCTGGGCGATATCGTCTACGTCGACGTTCCCAAGGTCGGCGACGCCGTTACGGCCAACGCCACCTTCGGTTCCGTCGAGAGCGTCAAGGCCGTCAGCGACCTCTATTCGCCCGTCACCGGCACCGTGACCGCCATCAATGAAGAACTGAAGAGCGCTCCCGACAAGATCAACGAAGCTCCCCACGAGACCTGGATCATCAAGGTCGAACTCGCCGATCCGGCCCAGTTCGACACCCTGCTCGACGCCGCGGCCTATGAGGCGTTCGTATCCGAAGAAACAGGAAGCTAAACCAGCTTCTGGTTGTTAGCCCCCAGCTTTTCCCGGAATCTGGAGGCTGTGCAGTCCCCACCGACTTACTCGAAACTTTCTCTCGGCAGGCTGGCACCAGGTCAGCTTGCCGCATGTGCTTTTAGCTACAAGCTAGAAGCTAGGAGCTAAAATGCGCTACCTTCCCAAATCCCCAGCCGAACGCCTGACCATGCTTGCGGACATTGGCGCTCAATCGATCGACGACCTGTTCGCTGTGATTCCCGCCGAATATCGGCTGACCCGCGACCTCGACGTTCCCCGCCAGCAGGCGGAGAGCGAAATCATCGACTACTTCCGCGCCGCCGGCCAGAAGAACGCCACCGACTATGCCAGCTTTCTGGGCGCCGGCGCCTATCGCCACTACCGCCCGGTCATCATCGATTCGCTGGTGCAGCGCGGCGAATTTCTCACCAGCTACACCCCCTACCAGGCCGAGATCACCCAGGGCACCCTGCAGGCCATCTTCGAGTTCCAGACCATGATCGCCGAACTCACCGGCATGGACGTGGCCAACGCCAGCATGTATGACGGCTCCACCGGTGCTGCCGAAGCGGTCATGATGGCCGTCCGCGTCACCGGCCGCAGCCAGGCCGTCGTCGCTACCACCGTCCACCCCGAGTACCGCGAAGTGCTGGCCACCTACGCCAAGCATCAGCAGATCCCCACCGCTCTCGCCGGCTACGATCCCAAGGCAGGGCGCATCGATCTCGCCGCGCTCGACGCTGCCGTGACCCACGAAACCGCCGCCGTGCTGGTGCAGAGCCCCAACTTCTTCGGCATCGTTGAAGACATTCCGGCTATCGCCGCCATTGCCCATGCCAAGGGCGCTCTGCTCATCGTCTCCATCGCCGAAGCCGTTTCGCTCGGCGTGGTTGCGCCTCCGGTCGATGCCGATATCGTCACCATGGAAGCACAGTCCTTCGGCGTCGCGCTCAGCTATGGCGGCCCTTTCTGCGGGGTCATCGCGGTCAAGGAACAGTATCTGCGGCAGATGCCTGGCCGCCTTGCCGGCCAGACCGTCGACCGCGACGGTAACCGGGGTTTCGTGCTGACCCTCGCCACCCGCGAACAGCATATCCGCCGCGAGAAGGCTACCTCCAACATCTGCACCAACCAGGCGCTGGTCGCCCTGATGGCCACCATTTTTCTCACCGTCTATGGCAAAGAAGGCATTCGCGAGTTGGCCGAACACAACTTGGCCAAAGCGGCCTATGCTGCGCAGACACTCTCAAGCCAGCCGGGCGCCAAGCTGCTTTTCAGCGGCGCGCCCCGCTTTCATGAATTTGTCTTGCAGACTGAAGAAGCGCCCGCATCGTGGAGCAAGCGTCTGCTCGACAACAAGATTGTCGGCGGCATCGAACTGAGCCGCTGGTATCCCGAGTTAGGCAACGCCACGCTCTGGTGCGCCACTGAAATGGTGACCCGCCAGCAAATCGATACCGCAGCCAAAGTTCTGGCCAGCGCGCCGGTGGAGGCATAAATGACCAGCGAAAAAAACATTCATGATTCCTCCACGCACACTGCGGCAACAATCGGCAAAGTTCGTCCCCACCAGACCCAGAACGAAGGCCTGGTCTTCGAGAAGTCCTCGCCCGGCAAGCGTGGCTACAAACTGCAGCCGCTGGATGTGCCCGCGGTCGACGCCGCAGCCCTGCTCGGCAAGTCCTATCGGACTCAGAGCGCAGAGCTTCCCGAACTGAGCGAGATCGAGATCATCCGCCACTTCACGCGCCTCTCTACGTGGAACTATGCCATCGATCTCGGCATGTATCCGCTGGGCTCCTGCACCATGAAATACAACCCGCGCGTCAACGAGTTCGTCGCCCGCATCGAGGGCTTGGCCGAGGCGCATCCTTACCGGCCCGACTCGCTCTCGCAAGGCATTCTTGACGTCGTCGAGTTGCTGCAGCGCTGCCTGCTTGAAATCACCGGCATGGACGCCATTACCCTGCAGCCCGCCGCCGGAGCGCATGGAGAATTCACCGGCATCCTGCTGGTCCGCGCCTGGCACGAGTCGCAGGGCAATGCTCGCCGCAAGGTGCTCATTCCCGATTCGGCTCACGGAACCAACCCAGCCACCGCGGCCATCTGCGGCTACCAGGTGGAGAATCTCAAGTCCAACGCTCTCGGCGGCATCGACCTTGAGGCCCTTGCCCGCCAGGTGGATGAAGACACCGCCGCCCTGATGCTCACCAACCCCTCTACTTTGGGCGTGTTCGAGAACGAGATCCACAAGATCGCGGATATCCTTCACGCCAAGGGCGCGCTGCTCTATATGGATGGCGCCAACATGAACGCCCTGGTGGGCAAAGTCCGCCCCGGCGACTTCGGCGTGGACGTGATGCACCTCAATCTCCACAAAACCTTTTCGACCCCTCACGGCGGCGGCGGCCCCGGCTCCGGCCCTGTAGCGTGCAAGGCATTCCTTGAGCCGTTTCTGCCTACTCCTGTGCTGGTCCAGGGCAAAGACGGGGCGAAGCACTGGAACTATGACCGCCCGCAATCCGTTGGCCGGGTCCGCGCTTTTTATGGCAATGTCGGCATGTTCATTCGCGCTCTGGCCTACATCCTGGCCAATGGCCCCGACGGCCTGCGGCAGACCACCGAAGACGCCGTCCTCAACGCCAACTACATCCGCCACAAGCTCAAGGGCCTCTACGACCTGCCCTACCAGACGCCCTCGATGCATGAGGTGGTCTTCAGCGACAAGCGCCAAGCCGCACAGGGCGTCAAAACCGGTGACATCGCCAAGCGCCTCATCGATTACGGCTTCCACCCCTACACCGTCAGCTTCCCGCTCATCGTCCACGGCGCCCTGATGATCGAGCCCACCGAAAGCGAATCGGTCGAGGAACTGAACCTCTTCATCGATGCCATGCGCGCCATCGCCAAAGAGGTGGAAGAGACGCCGGAGCTGGTCAAATCCGCCCCCCACTCCACCCGCGTCTCCCGTCTGGATGAAGTGCAAGCCGCACGCAAGCCCATCCTCCGCTGGAAACCGGCAAAATAGCTCTATCGGCGCTTTGTCGCGATGTTCTCGTGACAGAGCGCCGCTTTCCTATCCCGGCATAAAGCAAATTAAAAGCGAAAAACATGACTTGACCCACGCCTTTTTCCTCACTGGCATCTACGTCTTGCACATCGCCGCACAGCCCATTCTCGGCCTAAACTTCTCAGTATGGCCACGATTCCCGACTTCACGCTTGATGCTGGCCTGCCAGCCAATGTAGACGCCGAACGCACCATTCTCGGCGCCATTCTGCTCGACAATTCTGCCCATTCCGAAGCGGCCGAACGCCTCGAAGCCGATGATTTTTCGCTCGACTCCCATCGCCGCATCTACCTGCGCATGAGCGAGTTGCTCACCGAGCAACGGCCCGTCGACATCGTCACCCTGTCCAACGAACTGGCCCGCTATAAAGAGATTGAGGCCGTCGGCGGTGTCGCCTACCTGGCCTCGCTCACCGAGGGTTTGCCGCGCCGGCCGGTCATTGAGGAATACATCAAGATCGTCAAGGACAAGAGCCTCCTGCGTCGACTCATGGCCATCTGCTCCTCGGCCATTGCTCGCGCCGCCGACCAGAGCGAGACCGCCCTCGATGTGCTCGGCATGGCCGAGTCCCAGTTGATGGAGGTCAGTGAAAAGGGCATCACCCATGGCTTCCAAAGTCTCGACCAAATCGTCGCTAACTCCTTTGGAACCATTGACAATCTCTATAAACAGAGCCGTGAAGTTACCGGCCAGGCCACCGACTTTTACGAGTTGGACCGCATGACCAGCGGCCTGCAAAAGGGCGAGCTGATCATTCTCGCTGCCCGTCCCTCCATGGGAAAAACAGCCTTCGCCATCAACATGGCCCAGAACGCGGCGGTCAACCACAATGCGGTCGTGGCTGTCTTCAGTCTGGAAATGAGCAAGGAATCGCTCCTGCGCCGTATGCTCGCCTCCCAGGCCTGGGTTGACCAGCGCAAACTGCAAACTGGCTTCCTGGGCCGCGAAGATCACGAAAAGCTGCAAAATGCTCTCGGCCAGTTGGTCGAGTCGCGCCTGTTCATCGACGATACCGCTGGCATTTCGCTTGCGGAGATGCGCGCCAAAGCCCGCCGCCTCAAACAAAACTCCGGCGGCCTCGATCTGATCGTTGTCGATTACCTGCAACTCATGTCGGCCACGCTGCCTTCTACCGGCGGCAAGCGTTATGAAAACCGCACGCAGGAAGTCTCGGCGATCTCCCGCGGGCTGAAGGCGCTCGCGAAAGAACTCGATGTGCCGGTCGTGGCCCTGTCGCAGCTCTCCCGTGCCAGCGAACGCCGCGGCGACGACAAGCGCCCCTTGCTAAGCGATTTGCGTGAATCGGGCTCTATCGAACAGGACGCCGACGTAGTCGCTTTCATCCACCGCGAAGCCTATTACAACCGTACCGAAGAGATGTCGGAAGACGAGAAAGCCAAGTCGGAAATCATCCTCGCCAAACAGCGCAACGGTCCCACGGGCACCGTCTTCTTGAACTTCATCTCGCGCTTCACGCGCTTCGACAACCCAGACTCCGCTCACGCAGAACAACAATAAAAATGTGAAGCGTAGCCGGGCGAAAGATGACAGGTAAAAGCTTGGAGGCGGGCGCGTCCAAGCTTCGGTGCGTTGCGACCAGCAGAGATTCGGTTGAGCTTTAAGCGAGTGCGTTGTGGATGTCGTGCTGGACGGCATCCACATAGCGAAGTTGAAGCGTGTGTCACGTTATGAACGGTCGCCGAAGGCTCCCAGCCAACGAACCGGCAGGGTCGGGAGTGACTAATTTCCCTGGGCATTCTCCGCTACAACCGGCAGTAATACTGCGCTTGCACCCTGCGGCCGATGTTCCACCGTCATCGTCGCCGAGCGAAAGTCCTCCGGCTTGGCGAAGAAGATGTTTGGAACAAAGGTTTGTGGGTTACGGTCGTAGAGCGGAAACAACGACGATTGGATCTGCACCATGATGCGGTGCCCGGGCTTGAAG
>JAATGG010000258.1 GCA_015654835.1 Terriglobales bacterium | reverse complement strand
CCGTGGACGGGAACATCCAACTGGAATGGCAGCAAGTAGAATGGAATTCATGGGATTTGAAAGCGTGAAGAAGATCGCCGATGCGGATTTTCCCACCCGCTGGGGGGCCTTCCGCATCCTCGGCTTTGAGGGTTTGCTCGCTAAACCGCGCCCCTGTTGCGACCACTGCGTCGAGACCGGGAAGCGGATCGAAGGCCTGGTTGCTTTAGTCATGGGCAACATCCACGCGACGCCGCCGCTGGTGCGCATCCACTCGCAATGCCTCACCGGCGACGTGTTCGGTTCGCTGCGCTGCGACTGCCGTCTGCAATTGGAACTGGCTCTGGGCAAGATCGCCGCCGAAGGCGCCGGCATTCTGCTCTATGAGCAGCAGGAGGGCCGCGGCATCGGCCTCATGGCCAAGCTGAAGGCCTATGAGTTGCAGGACCATGGCCGCGATACCGTCGAGGCCAATGTCGAACTGGGCTACGCCCCCGACTGCCGCGCCTATGAGTTGCCCGCCGAAGTGCTCAAGATGCTGGGCGTCTCCGCAATCCGCCTCATCACCAACAATCCCGATAAGGTGGCGGCGATGGAGTCGGCCGGCATCACCGTGACGGAGCGCGTTTCCGCCGAAGTGGCGCCCCAGCAAACCTTCGAGCGCTATCTGAAGACCAAGCACGACAAGATGGGGCACATCCTCGATTCGCTGGTTACCGAAGAGCACGTGGGATAGAGCGGTTACCCGCGCAGCGCCTTGATGACCTTGGCCGTCGTGACGGCTTGCCCCACATGCCGCTGCGTATGGTCGGCAACGTGAACCAGCGCGCCTCCCAGGGTGGCTGGCAACTGCTTGCGGCCTACTCCGCGCGGCGTGTCGAGGTCTGCGGTGGCCAGCACGCGCACCCGCTCCGCCGCGCTGCTGAATGACGCTTCGACCTCCGCCAGCAATGCGGCCAGCGTCTCGCGTTCATCGTGTTCCGGCCCCACATGCTCGGCCTTCAGCGACCGCAACTGTTCGGATGAAAGCTGGTTGCCCTCCGCATAGGTCAGCAGGCGGTCGATCGAGCGCGCAATGTGCCGCAGATGGAAGGCCACGGGCGGCAATCCCAGCGGCAGGGTGTGAACTTCGAGGTCCGTAAGCCCTTCGGTCCACTTGGTCAGGTCGTCGAGCGCCAGGTCCAGCGCATGAAGCACTGCGCGGCCCACCGCGGGAACTTCGCTGCGGGTTCCGCTCATCCAGGGTTCGATGTAAGGTGTAGCGTGGGTTTCCGTTGAAGGAGCGTGCATAACGGGTGTGCTCATGGGGGAGCCTCCTGTTTTCACAATCGGCTTCCATCTTATAGCCGTTCCCCTCTGGGTGCGAGGAAAACCGGGCCCCGGAAACGAGCCCGCAAAGCGGCATTTTCCTCAAGAAAACACCACTCCGCGCAGCCCTGAAAACGCAACGGCAACAAGAGAATGGCTTTAGCTCGCGCTCTTGACCCGCACCACGGTGATTTTGGCAAATCCTTCCTCAAACACCGGGGGCTTCAACTTTTCCGCCATTTTACGCATGACGTCTTCACTTACGGCGCGGTCGCGCTGGCGGTTGCGGTCCAGGCAAACCTCAAGCGGCACGTCGAAAAACACCGCCTGCACCTCGTAGCCGAAGCTCTTGGCCATCTTGATCCACTGGCGGCGTTCGTGCACCGAGAGATTGGTCGCATCCACATAGTTCCACGGCATCCGCGCAATCAGGCGGGCCCGCAATAGAGACCGCAGAGTGGAGAAGACCAGCCCCTGGTAGCGCTGCTCCTCGACATCGTCGAAGAGGATGTTGCGCAGCAAATCGCTGGACAGCGGCGTGACCCCGCGGCGGCGAAACCAAGTCGTCTTGCCCGAACCGGGCATACCGATTGCCAGCACCACATAGCCCTTGGGCGCCTCCGACGAGCGGGAGGCCGCTTCGGGCTCCGGTGGAGGCAGCGAAGGCGACTCGGGCTGCGTCTCGACTTCCAGCCGCCCCGAACCGTGCCGCGCATCCCGTTCTTCTCTCTGCGCAGGCCTCTCCGGTTCGTCCCAGGGCGGCAACGGCGCAGAAGGATACGAACTCGACCCGCGCGAACTCGACGGATTCTGATTCGGTGGATGCGGGCTCGATAACGGCGCCGGGGGCGCCGGAGACCCGGGAGCGCGGGTCGCGCTCGATGGAGCCGCCCGCTCGGGCAGCTCGTCTGGATAAAGCGGCACCAGTGGCCGCGGTTGATTCAATGGGATTTCCTGGCCAATTTTGCCCGTAGATTCCGAAGTATTGGGAGTGTGCCTGGAACGTCTTCTCATGCCGGCTTGAACACCTTCGCCCTGAACAACTTCTCAGTGATACCCGAATAACACATTTGCGCCCGGCGCTGCAAATGGTGTGCACTCCGTCACATACCTTTCCCGACCCGGAAAGGCACACTGACGTTGAGCGATTTTTGTGGGAAGATGAAGTGCCAAAAGCATTCTCTTTCTTCCCGTTGACAAGGGTGTTAGCATCATGGGTTTGGTGAAATTGCCCGCTGGAGCACTTTTTTCTCAGCCGCCGAACGCCATTAGCACAAATCTCATCAGCTTCACCGATTACGAAGGAGAATATACACATGGCAGTGAAGGTTGGCATCAACGGCTTCGGCCGCATCGGCCGTAACGTTTTGCGCGCTGCACTTGGCAATTCCGAGATTGAATTTGTTGCCGTAAACGACTTAACCAGCCCGGCAACGCTGGCACACCTGCTCAAGTACGATTCCATCTTGGGCAATCTGCCAAACGAAATCACCTCCGGCGAAGACTTCATCACCGTCGACGGCAAAAAGATCAAGGTCTATGCCGAAAAGGACCCCGCCAAGCTCCCCTGGGCTGAAGTCGGCGCACAGGTTGTGGTCGAGTCCACCGGCCGCTTTACGGACGCCACGGTCGCCAAGGCTCACCTCGGCAAGACCGTCAAGAAGGTCATCATCTCGGCTCCGGCCAAAAACGAAGACCTCACCGTCGTTCTCGGCGTCAATCAGGACAAGTACGATGCAGCCAAGCACAACATCATCTCCAACGCTAGCTGCACCACCAACTGCCTCGCTCCGGTTGTCAAGGTGATTCTGGAAACATGCGGCATCGTTAGCGGCATCATGACCACCATTCATAGCTACACCAATGATCAGGTCATCCTCGATACTCCGCACAAGGACCTCCGTCGCGCCCGCGCCGCTGCCTTGTCGATGATTCCGACCTCGACCGGCGCCGCCAAGGCCCTCAAGCTCGTCATCCCCGAGAGTTCGGGCAAGCTGGACGGCTTTGCCATCCGCGTCCCCACACCCAACGTCTCCATCGTCGATTTGACCTTCATCGCCGAAAAGCCCATCACCGCCGAAGCTCTGAACGCCGCCTTCAAAAAGGCTTCTGAAGGCTCCCTCAAGGGCATCCTCGGCTACGACGAAAACCTGCTCGTCAGCTCCGACTTCAAGGGCGACAAGCGCAGTTCCATCCTCGACGCGCCTCTGACCAAGGTCGTAGGCAACAGCGTCAAGGTCCTGAGCTGGTATGACAACGAGTGGGCCTACTCCAACCGCGTGGTCGATCTCATCGGCTTCCTGGTTTCCAAGGGCCTCTAAGGCAGTTCTTCCAACAGCGAAGCCCGAAATTCCAGCGCATCGGGATTTCCGGGCTTCCCGTCTGGAGTCTTGCCGGCAACCTTCCTCCCGCTCTCCGCCCGCGAGAGTTCCTTTCGCCTCACACCGGGCGGAGAACCTCAAGTTCTCTTCCGGAGTGATTTTCATGTCCAAGCTGTCCATTCGCGATATCGATCTGGCCAACAAACGGGTTTTCATTCGTGTCGATTTCAACGTCCCGCTCACTGAAGACGGCTCCACCATCACCGACGACACCCGCATCGTAGCGACCCTGCCGACCATCAAGTACGCCATTCAGCACAAAGCCAAAGTCATTCTGGCCTCGCACCTGGGCCGCCCCAAGGGCAAAGTCAATCCCAAATACTCGCTGCGCCCCGTCGTCGATCGCCTCCGCATCCTTCTGCATAAGGAAATCGGCGAAGCCGTCAACGTCGCCTTCGCTCCCGATTGCATCGGCGCAGAAGCCGAAAAACTCGCCAAGCAGCTTGAGTCAGGGCAGGTCCTGCTGCTCGAAAACCTGCGCTATCACGCCGAAGAAGAAGCCAACGATCCCGCCTTCGCCAAGGCCCTCGCCTCTCTGGCCGAGGTCTACGTCAACGACGCGTTCGGCTCCGCCCATCGCGCCCATGCCTCCACCGAAGGCATCACCCACTTCCTCAAGCCCGCCGTGGCCGGCCTGCTGATGGAAAAGGAAATTACCTACCTCGGCAAGGCTCTCGAAGCCCCTGAAAAGCCCTTCGTCGCCATCATCGGCGGCTCCAAAATCTCCGGCAAAATCGACGTCATCAATAACCTGCTGGACAAGGTAGACACCCTGGTCATCGTCGGCGGAATGGCGTACACCTTCCAGCGCGCCCTCGGCGTCACCACCGGCAAGTCGCTCGTTGAAGAGGACAAGATCGACATCGCCAAGGAAGCCCTCGCCAAAGGCAAAGCCAAGGGCGTGCAGATCCTGCTCCCCGTCGATAACGTACTCGCCGACAGCTTCGCCGCAGACGCCAAAACCCAGCCCTGGGACACCTCCGTCAACTTCCCCGCCGACT
>JAATGG010000178.1 GCA_015654835.1 Terriglobales bacterium | reverse complement strand
TCGTTGAAGCTACTGCCCGCGCCTTATTGCGGACTTCGAAAGCAAATATCCTCGCCGTTGAGCCGGTACTCGGCCGAACAAACTTCGCCGCCGCAAATCATCGCCTCGCCGGCCCAGAGCTGGCGGCGCGTGATCAAACCCATGGTCCCACAACGCGGACAGGACATGACGGCGATAAAGGGGTTTTGGGCGTGACCCATCTTAGGTTGGTTTTCCAGGACGAAAACCGTTCCGGGGTCCATTCTCTCGGGAATCCATTCTTCCAGAAACTGCAGGTCGGCTGACATCCGTCCCTCCGATGGGTCGATGTAACAGAGCCGCATGGGCGTTCAGCGTGCTCCGTTTTGCAACAACAGCAGGCTGCGAATGGCAACGCGGAGGTTAAGTTCTCCGGTTCAACCCAGTGTTGCTGCCAAAGCCGTTTTAGTCAAACGGAATCGAAGGCTCGAAGGTGTCGAATTGATTTCCCCGGTGGGAGTGGCAGCCGATTCCCTTATCGGACCGCCTCTGTCTGCGTTCTTGCCTGAGAACCGGCTGAGGCATCGATCGACTTGTAGATCTCCTCGTTGCGCAGGATGCCTTGCACATACTCACGGGTCTGGGTGAAAGGAATCGACTCCACAAATTCGTCGATGCCGTGGTAGGGGCCTGCCGCCTGCCAGTCGGCTACGCGCTCGTCGCCGGCGTTGTAGGCCGCCAGGGCATATTCCGGCACACCGCCGAAGCGGTCGATCATCTTGCGCAGATAGCGGGTTCCCAGCCGGATATTGGTTGCCGGGTCGAGTAGCTGGAAGGTTTCGAAATGACTCATTCCCTCTTCGCGCGCCATGGCCTTGCCCACCGAAGGCAGCAACTGCATCAAGCCATAGGCGTTGGCATAGGAGACAACTGCGGGGTTAAACTCCGACTCCTGTCGAATCAAGGAAGCCACCAAATATGGATCGAGGCCATTTTTTGCCGACTCGGCTTTGATCGTGTCCCACCATGCTTCGGGAAAAAGAATCCGCCAATAGGCCAGCGGGATCGATTTGATCGGCGCCGAGGCGGCATAGGGCAGGGCTCGCTTCAACGCACGCATCGCGCGGTACGTTTCGCCATACGACGCGTAAATCTGGGCTTCGGCCAGCGCGCTCCACGACGAAGAATCGGGATCGGCCGCTATTTCCTGGGCGATATAGTCATTGAGGCCCGCATTGGCCAGCAGGCGCGCCTTCGCCAGGTGAGGACTGTCGGCAGGGAAGCTCTCCTCCAGATGAGGCACGGGCGCGGCCTGAAAGCGATCGAGTTGAGGCTGCGGCACCGGCTGTGCGTCGCCCAGGCCCGCGAGCCGCTGGCGAGCCATCTGCGCATAGAAAAAGTGCTGGTACACCCGGATCACGGTGCGGTAATTGGCTGCGGCCATGGCCGGCTTCTGATCCTGCTGCTCATAGAGACGCCCTCGCCAATAGAGGGCGGAAACAGTTTCGGTCGCGGTGGGATAAAGCCGAATCTGCTCGTCGAACATGCGTGTGGCATCCGCATACAAACCCTGGCGATAGCAGAGCCAGCCGGCCCGCCAGTGCGCGGCGGCGGCATTTTTGCTGGCAGGGAAGTGCGCGGCCAGATAGCTGTAGTAGTTCACCGCCGCGGTATAGTCGCGGCGCAGCATGTACATATTGCCGCTGGAAAAAAGCGCCTCCGCCAGCCATGGGCTTTGGGGAAAATTCGACTCCATCAGCGTCACCAGCCGTTGCTGTTCGGTCAGGTCGTTGCGATTCCGCGCCAGCTCCATCAACAGGTAAAGCCGCCGTGCGCCGTTCTCGTCGGGAGTGTCTGCCAGTGCTTCGGCCTGGGCTTGCGTCAGACGTTTCAGTTTCAGGTCACAGGCCGCCGCGGCCACCGCAAAGCCATTGCGCGCCTGCGCATCCAGACCGGACTCGCGGGCCAGCGTACGATATTGCTCGCTCGCCTCTGCGTAGCGGCCGCCCTTATAGTAGGCATCGCCCAGACTGCGCAACTCCGCCGCCGTCAGGGTCGTCTCCGCGCCCAATGCCGTCAACTTGGCCCGGGCAATCTGCGCCTCTCCGCTTAAGGGATGGCTCAGCAACAGGTGCTTGAAGATCCTCTCCGACTCCTGCACTTGCCCTAGGGTGAAGGCTACCTGCCCCTGCGCGAGTTCGTAGCCGGCCCGATCCGCCGAACCGGGCGCGGCGGCGAGCACCCGTTGTGCTCCGGCCGCATCTCCCATCGCAATCAGCGTATTGGCTTCCAATTCCGGAACCTGCGCACTGAAAATGCTGTCTGGATAGCGGGTTGTGAAACCGTGCAACAGAGCCTCGGCGCCCTGCTGGTTGCCGGACTCGTGATTTGCCTGGGCAGCCAGAAATTCGGCATAGTCGGCCAAAGCGTCGCCGGCCTGGCGGACCTGACGCAAGCTTGCGATGGCATCCAGATACCGCTTGTCCAATAGATAGGCGTGGCCCAGTGCCAGATAGGCTGCGGCTGCCGCTTCGCCGCTGTTCCGGCGCGCGTAGCTGGTTACGCCCGCGTAGGCCGCCGGAGTACGCAACAGCGCCAATTGCTGCGCCATCGGGCGCAACTCGGCCGAGGCCACGAATGCCTGCTTGATGTGCGCCGTCCGGGCGGAGTTTACCGCCCTGCTGGCCTTGCTCGGTCGCGTGGTCTTTTTTTTACCTTTGGACCCGGCTTTGGCTTTGCCGGCTGCTTTTGTCTTGCCCGTCCTGGTCGTTGCCGAACTGCTGCTGTGCCGCCTGGGGCTGCCGGCAGAAGGCTCTGCAGCCAGAGGTGCTACAGCCAATGAAATGGCAAGCAGGCCAGCTAGGCACTGCGACGCCCGCCTGGAAACTGGATGGTAGGGGATGGCCACGCTCATACTTCAACTCTAAGCCGATTTGATCCCTCTGCGACGACAGGAACCAGTCGCGTTACCAACCTCCTGGTTCTTTGCGAACCCTTGCGAATCTGGATCGGCTGAAAATCGCCCTAACTTGTTCGTTTCGCGTTTGGTGCCATGCCCCCTCGTCAATTACACTCGTTAAAAGCGGACCGTGAATGCAATCGGCTTAGAGCACCCTCTCAATTTTCCGCAACCAAACCCCATGTCGACCATCCAAACTATTGCAGGAGAAAACGAGCAGCATCCCGACGTAGCCCTGGTCGAACGGGCACGCGCGGGAGATGTCTCGGCTTACGATACGCTGGTTCGCAAGTATGACCGGCAGGTTTTCCGGATTGCGCAGCACATCACGCAAAACCGCGAAGACGCAGAAGACGTCATGCAGGATGCGTTCCTGAAGGCGTATGAAAAACTGGAGCAGTTTCAAGGCAATTCGAAGTTTTATACGTGGCTGGTTCGGATTGCAGTGAATGAAAGTCTAATGCGCCTGCGCAAGCGGCGCACTGGGAAAATGGTTTCGATCGACGAAGACGTCGAAACCGACGAGGGCAGCGTTCCCCGGGATCTGGCCGATTGGAGTCCAGACCCGGAGCAGAACTACAACCAGTCCGAATTGGCCGAGATTCTGCGCAAGACCATTCAGGGGCTGCCTCAGGGGTTTCGTATCGTATTTGTTCTGCGCGATGTGGAAGGACTTTCCACGGAGGAGACGGCAGAGACGCTTGGTTTGAGCATCCCAGCCGTTAAGTCGCGCCTTTTGCGCGCTCGGCTGCAATTACGCGAACGTCTGAGCCGTTACTTCCGCAGAAAAAAGGGTGATGAGAAGTGACTTGCTCTGAATTTATAGCCCTCCTCGACGATCTGATCGACGATTCGGTGAGTCCCGAAATACGCGCTGACCTGCAAAATCACCTGCAAGGCTGTGAGCATTGTGAGGTCACCCTCAATACGACCCGCAAGACCATTGAAATCTATCGGTCGCACGAGATCTACGATCTTCCTTCGAATCTGCGCGAACGCCTGCACGCCGCCATCATGGCGCGTTGTAAAAAAGGCTGCTGACTGCCGGCAGCGAGAGGCTTTCTGTGCGTGTCTGCCATCCAGATTGCGTCTGGAGCCGCGATTCTGAGGTGTTGAGGCTCCAGGCCTCAAGAATCTCGGACAAGCAGGCTGCGTAGCTGCGGCGCGTCATCCGGAAGCAGTCGTTAAGCTTTGATGCCGCGAAACACGGCCTCGACGATCGCTTCGGCCTGTTGATCGCTGAGCACGCCGTGGCCCGCCAGAAGCCGGAAAATAATCGGGCCATAGATAAGGTCTAGAACGATCTCTCCATCTACGTCGCTGCGAATCTCACCCCGTGCAATGCCTCTTTGCCACATGACCCGCACATCGTTGCGCCGAGATTGCAGAAAACGCTCGCGGAAAACCCCCAGAAACGCTGGGTTGCTCTGGCACTCTGCTATGAATTGGCAGTACAGCTTGCCGGCAGGGCTGACGTAGAAATGAACCAGCGACTTGAGTTGTTCGGTGAAATCCTTCTGCGCCGAGCCGGTGTCGGGCGTGGGAACATCCCTCGTCATGCGCATTAGAAATGCGTCCAGCGCGACAAAGTTCTTGTTCGGCCACCACTTATAGATCGTGGCCTTGCTGACGCCGGAGCGCTGCGCGATCGCTTCAGCCGTCACATCGCGCAGGCACTTCTTCTCCAACAGTTGGCAAGTTGCGCTCAGGATGGCAGAGAAGGCTTCGGCGCTGCGTTGGCGTCCACGGCGCTTCACGTCGGGTTCTGCAGCGGATTGGGCGTCGAATTTCATGAGGAGATGCAGTCCACAACATTGCCGCGATCTTGCTCAAACGAGCCGCAGCAGACCTTTTAGATATCTTAATATAAAACTATACGTATGGTATTGAGTTGTCACAATTCTCTCGAATAACAAGTAACTTGACATATTTTCTAAACGGTTCGTATAGTAATAATGACGAGAGAGACGATAGCCGGGCGAAAGGGAAGGGCATTCGACCGGATGAGTTTTGTCCCGCTCGAAACGATGCTCCCATTTTGCCGGCAAGGTCGGCCAATCTTCCCGGAAGAACTTCCCGAAGAGCCCTGAAGGCATCATTCGGATTTCACCCATTTTTATAACAGCAGGCGTCCCGGATCGATCACGCTATTGATATTCGGCGCTCGGCAGCGGCGCAGCTACGATCCTGAACGGCTTCTGCGGAAGGGACTTTTCAGATGCGAATACAAACGACAGTGGAACCATTCGGCAACTCGGCAGGCAGACAATCCTGCGTTCCAGGCCCAGACTTGGCTACAGCGACGGAGGCGGAGCTTTCCGCCTTTTATTCCGCAGTCAAGATGTCCGATGGAGCATCGCTAGCCGATGCGGCGGCCGAGTTGTGGCTTCAGATCTTTGCCTCGACCGATATTGATGTATATACCCCCACGCGCAGGCTGCGGAGAGTGACGATCGAAGCGGCCTCGTTGCTGGCCGAAAAAAACCTGCAACACGCGTAGTCGGTTTTTCTGCTGAGTCGCCCGAGGTTTGGATTTGGGTGGGCGGTGTTCTTGTAGGCCGTACTAGTTATTTTTGACGAGGTCAATTCTGGAGCAGACCGGCGCGTTCTTCCTTGGAATCCTGTTCAGAATGGGTAAACAATTCGTCTTATATCGCAGTCTGTAGCTCTAGAATTCTTTTATGGCTTCCTGGTTGCGCGCAGTCTGTCTGCTTGTTGTTCTTGTCGTCCCGGGTCTTGCATTCGCCGACCCTGCTCCATTTGACCTGGCTGGCCCTAAACTAAAAGTTTCGGTGACGCGCGACGGCAAGATGCTGCCGATCTCCGCGGTGCCCAATCTGCTGGCTGGCGATCAACTGTCGATTCGAGCCGATCTGCCGCCCGGCCAGTCGGCTCACTATCTTCTGGTGGCGGCCTTTCTGCGGGGCGCGACCAATCCGCCTCCGGAAAACTGGTTCTACGCCTCTGAGACCTGGAGTCCGAGGGGCCGCGATGGCCTGAAGATCACGGTTCCCGAGAATGCACAGCAGGTGCTGGTTTTTCTCGCTCCTGAAACAGGCGGCGACTTCAAGACGCTCATCAATGCCGTTCGCGGTCGCCCCGGAGCCTTTGTCCGCGCCTCACAGGACCTGAATCAAGCCACTCTCGACCGCTCGCGCCTCAAGGTTTATCTTGCCGCGATCCATCGGCTCAATCAGGCGGGCGCCGACCAACTGAAGACGGCATCCCCGCTGCTTGCCCGCAGCCTGTCTATCAAGTTCAATCCCGACTGCCTCCAGAAAATTCCCGAACTGCAGGCTCCATGCCTCATGCAGGGCCAGGACACGCTGGTGCTGGACGACGGCCATAGCGCCTCCATTGTCGAGGCGCTTACCTCCGGGTCGTCGGCCGATCTGGCCTTTCAGGTGAGCGGCACCGCCCAGGCCAACTTCGGCTACTACAGCCCCTATATCGCCTCGGTCATGGATATCGCGCGCATCATGGATTCCTTCCACACCGCGCAATACCAGTACATTCCCGCGCTTGCCACCGAGCAGGACGATCAGCTCTCTCTGGAACTCAACACGCCGCCGTCCTTCCACAATCCCAAGTCGGTTCTGGTGGTAGCTCTTCCGGCGGTCGAATCGCCGCAGATGCCGCCTCTGCAGCCGGTCGATCCTAAAGAGGTTTATTGTGCGGAAAAAACCGAGCTGGTGCTGCCCGTCGGTGGCGCGCCACTGGTCTTTTCGACCGGCTACGCTCACGACATGGTGCTTCGCTTGAAGGGCAAAGACGGCAAGTCCGTCGATCTGCCCGTCAAGGCCGACCCGGGAAAAGGCGGGTTCATCGCCAATACGGCGGGTCTCAGCCCTACCAACTTCGGCGATGCGCTGGATGGATCTCTGCACGGCTTTTGGGGCTTTGAGCCTTACAACGGTCCCGAGTTCCAGTTGCGGAATGCGCGCCCCCAGCAGTGGCAGCTCTCTGCCGACGATCAGCAGGCTCTTGTGGTCGGCCGCGACGGCATCATCCATCTGGAGGCGCAGGACGCTGCTTGCGTCGATAGCGTCATGCTGCAGCAAGCCTCGGGTAAAGCCGAGAAGGCTGACTGGAAATCGGCGCAGCCCAACGAAGTCGTCGTCACCGTGCCGCTCAAGAACGTTCACCCTGGCGCTCTCAAGCTGCTGATCAAGCAATACGGCAGCAAAGAGATCGACACTGTCCCCTTGCAGGCCTTCGCCCAGGCCGGTCATCTGGAGAGCTTTACCCTCCATGCCGGCGATCTGTCGGGCGTTCTCAAGGGCAGCCGTCTGGACGAGGTAACGGGCATGACGTTGGGCGCGGTTCACTTCAAGCCTGGCCCGCTGAGTGCGAGCGGCGGCACCGATGAATTGTCGCTCGTCACCACCGATAGCGCAGCCGTCGACAGCCTGAAGCCCGGCGATTCTGCTACCGCCAAGGTCACTCTTAAAGACGGCCGCACCCTCACTCTCGAAACCTCCGTCGAAGGTCCCCGTCCCAAGGTGACGCTGATCGGGAAGAGCATTCAACCCTCGCCATCGAGCGTCTCCAGCAACATTCAGCTTGCCGATCAGGACGAGCTTCCGCAAAATGCTCTGCTGACTTTCTCGATCCATGCCGAGATTCCCGCAGCCTTCTCCGGCGATGAGAAAATCGAAGTGGCTACGGTTCGCGGCGCTTATTTAACAACGCTGACCATGACCAACGGCATGACCCTTGAAGATTCCCAGGTTGCCGTTGCCACTCTGGATACCGGCAAGGTCTTCGGTTCCTCGGCCTCCGGCCCTCTCCGCTTCCGCATCCTCGACAAGGGCGTTGCCGGCGACTGGCAGCCTCTCGCCACTTTGGTTCGCCTGCCTGTGCTGCGCAATCTCAAATGCCCGGCTCTGGCGAGCGATCCGTGCAAACTCACCGGCTCCAACCTGTTCCTGGTGGATTCGGTTTCAGGGGATTCCCAGTTCGATCATCCGGTACAGGTTTCGCAGGGCTTTCCCGGCTTCGTACTCTCGGTCCCCCATCCCACGAACGGACAGCTCTATGTGAAGCTCCACGACGATCCGGCGGTGGTCAATCCAGTGGCTCTGCCTGCGGAAGAACTGGCACCCGCCCCCACGCCGGCGCCGGATGCAAAATCTCCCGGGGCAACGGCACCCATTGCTGCTCCGGGGCCTGGTGCGGCGCCCAATCCGGCAAGTCCCAAGACGGATGGATCGAGCCCTGCGGTGCCTCCCACCGCTCCGCCGCCTGCTGCCGGCAAGACACCGCCACCGTCTGTGCCTTCGGCAGCACCGCCTGTTACGGCACCAAGCGCTCCGGCTCCGAGTCCAAATTCGCCGCCGCCCGCGTCACCCAAAAGCCAGAATTAGTAAGAGGGAATTGCCACCAACAGGTGCGATGAAGGCCGTTACGACGGCCTTCATCGCACCTGTTGGTGGCCGGATTCTGCACAGGAGCTTTCTCTGCCCCTGGGAATTCAAGTAAAATAAAGGGTTTCCTGGTGTGAAGACTTATCCGCGCGACGGAGTTTCACTGGAGCCCCAAGCGACAGAGATGCCAATCCCATTTACATTGCCGGAGTCTCCAGCGTCGATAGCGCAAGAGATGAAAACAACAGGGGTACGCTGGCTTCGTCTTCATCTCCAACGTCAAAGGGGGCTGACCTCAACCACAGCGATTTCCTGAACGATCAAGGCCAGCACCATCGTGACCCGCCGCGGCAATCCAACGAGATAGGCAGCGGCGTAACGGCACAGGGATAAAATGGTCGATTCGTCAGGACATTGCTCTTGAATTTTCAAAAGGAGTAATTCTTTGAATCGACGTAATCGAATTCTGATTCCTGCTGTACTGCTTGTCGCCTTGGTCGCTGTTGCCGGCTGCAAAAAGAAGCAAGCGCCGCCGCCCGTTGTAACCGCTCCGCCCGCTGCCGTCGCGCCGACCGCACAAATCACCGCCGCGCCGGCCGTCGTCTCCGCTGGAGATCAGGTTGTGCTCACTTGGCACACCACAGACGCCACTGCTGTGTCGATCGAAGGCCTTGGCGACATGCCCACGTCGGGCGTCAAGACCGTCACTCCCGCCGCTTCTACCACCTACCATCTGGTGGCCCACGGCGCGGGCGGCACAGCCGACGCTTCTGCGCGCGTTACCGTCAATGCGCCGCCCGCTGTCGTCGTGCCCACCAACACCATGAGCGCGGAAGAAGAGTTCAAGGCCAACGTTCAGGACGTCTTCTTCGATTACGACACATACGATATCCGCAGCGATGCCCAGTCCACGCTTTCGCATGACGCCACCTACCTGGCCAGCCATCCGAATGTAAAGATTGTTATCGGCGGATACTGCGATGAGCGCGGCTCCAACGAGTACAACCTGGCGCTCGGTCAGAATCGCGGCGACGCCACGAAGAAGGCCCTTGTCGCCGCCGGCATCCCGGCCGACCGCATCCGCGTGGTCAGCTATGGCAAGGAAAAGCCCTTCTGCTCCGAATCAACCGAAGACTGCTGGCAGCAGAACCGCCGTGCAGGCTTCTCAATCGATCGCTAGCCCTTCCCGGGTACCGCAGGCTGCCCCCTTCGACGGCCCGAGATG
>JAATGG010000140.1 GCA_015654835.1 Terriglobales bacterium | reverse complement strand
GACCGCCTGCGCACCCTGCTGCATAAGGAAATCGGCGAAGCCGTCAATGTGGGCTTTGCTCCCGACTGCATCGGCGAACAGGCGACTACGCTCGCCACGCAGCTTGAATCCGGTCAGGTGCTGCTGCTTGAGAATCTCCGTTACCATGCCGAAGAAGAAGCAAACGATCCGGCGTTCTCAAAGGCGCTGGCGTCGCTGGCTGAAGTTTATGTAAATGACGCTTTCGGCTCCGCTCACCGCGCTCACGCATCCACCGAAGGCATCACCCATTTCCTCAAACCAGCCGTCGCCGGCCTGCTGATGGAAAAGGAAATCACCTATCTCGGCAAGGCCCTCGAAGCTCCCGAAAAGCCCTTCGTCGCCATCATCGGCGGCTCCAAAATCTCCGGCAAGATCGACGTCATCAATAACCTGCTGGACAAGGTAGATACCCTGGTCATCGTCGGCGGAATGGCTTACACCTTCCAGCGCGCCCTCGGCGTCACCACCGGCAAGTCGCTCGTCGAAGAAGACAAGATCGACATCGCCAAGGAAGCGCTCGCCAAGGGCAAAGCCAAGGGCGTGCAGATCCTGCTCCCCGTCGATAACGTACTCGCCGACAGCTTCGCCGCAGACGCCAAAACCCAGCCCTGGGACACCTCCGTCAACTTCCCCGCCGACTGGCAGGGCCTCGACATCGGTCCCAAGTCCATTGCCGCCATTGAGAAGGTCGTCTCCACCGCCCGCACCATCGTGTGGAACGGCCCCGCCGGCGTCTTCGAGTTCCCCCGCTTCGCCGTTGGCACCAACGCCATCGCCAAGGCCGTGGCCGCCAACAAGGCAGCCATCTCCATCATCGGCGGCGGCGACTCCGTCTCGGCCATCAACCAGGCCGGCGTAGCCGACCAGATCACCCACATCTCCACCGGCGGCGGCGCCAGCCTCGAATTCCTCGAAGGCAAAAAACTGCCCGGCGTAGAAGCCCTCACCGACAAATAAGCACCTGCGGTGCGGTCCATCGCCTTGCGGCCCTCCGCATCGCGGTTCTCCTGCAAATGCAGTCCACAGAAAAGCGCATCCGGCTCGAACCTTGACGCCGGATGCGCTTTTGTTATGGTGGTGTGAGATAAGCGAGGTTGCGCATCGCAGAAGGGCTTCACACGAATTTTGAGTCTATCCAACAAGGCAGCCGGCATCCCATTCCGGCCCGACATCGAAGGGTTGCGGGCTTTGGCCGTCGGTCTGGTGATTGCATCCCATGCCGGATTGCCCTTTTTGCGGAGCGGTTTTGTCGGGGTGGATGTTTTTTTCGTTCTTTCCGGCTATCTCATTACAAGCCTGCTGACACAGGAGATTTCTTCGTCGGGCACAGTGAATTTCGCGCGCTTCTATGCGCGGCGCGCACGGCGTTTGCTTCCGGCAGCGATCACGATGGTTTTAGTGGTTTGCGCCGCAGAATCCATCATCATGAATCCGGTGGCGCAATTCAAAACGCTCAAAGCGGCGCTTGCCACGGTGCTCTACTCCAGCAATTTCTACTTTGCGCATTTGCAGCAGCAGTATTTCTATCAGCACTCGGCGGCAGTCAATCCACTGTTACATACCTGGTCGCTGGCGGCGGAGGAACAGTTCTACCTGCTCTGGCCTGTTCTGTTGCTGTTGCTGGCGCGAACGATCGAGAGCGTCAGAGGCCGCAGCATCGCTCTGGCTGCAATTTCGCTGGCTTCGTTGGTGCTGTGCGTTTGGCTGACTGCGAAAAACCCCATCCTCGCGTTTTTCGCAACGCCGGTGCGGGTTTGGGAGTTCGGTGCGGGCGGGCTCCTGGTGTTGGTGCCGGAGCCGTGGCTGGCTGGGCGTCGACGGCTTTGCTCCTGGCTGGGAGGAATTGGCATCCTCACGCTGATGGCGGGTGCCGAGTGGATTCCCGCTTCGATGTTTCCGGGATATGTCGCAGCGATTCCAGTGGTGGCGACGCTACTCGTTTTGATGGCGGGTATGGGCGCTCCGGAGTCAGCGGCGATTCGACTGTTGCGTGCCAGACCGGCCCAGGCAATGGGGCGTCTTTCTTATTCGCTTTACTTATGGCACTGGCCTGTACTGGTGATCGGGCAACAACTGCTTGCCCATAACTCGGTCTCCATTCGATTGGGCTGGATTGCTGTTGCGGGCCTGATAGCCGCTATAACTTATGCGGCGATAGAAAGTCCGATCCGCCTGCAGCCATTTCTGATTGTGCGCTCCGGCCTGACACTTGGGCTAGCGGCGCTCGTCGCGATCTTGTGCGTCGGCGCAACGGGCACCCGGCTAGCGGTCCTGCGGCGTTCGGAACTGTTCCGCAAGTATGACCGCGTGGCCCAGGACATTCCGGGGGTCTATCGCAAGGGTTGCGCTCCTGCCAGGCCGGACCCTCATCCCACGATGTGTTTTTTCGGAGAAGTCACTCGACCGCAATCGACAGTGGTGCTGTTTGGAGATTCGCACGCGGCGGCGTGGTTTCCGGCGCTGCAGCAGATTGCCGATGTACAACATTGGCGGCTGGCGACCATCGTCAAGCCAGGCTGCACGCCGTTCAACATGAAGGTCGATCCGCAGATGTATCCGGTTTGCGAGAAATGGCGTCGTGCGGCGATTGAAGAAATCGAGGCGCTGCGTCCGGAGTTGGTGCTCGTAACAAGCTCGTCGCGAGCCGTGGAAGCCGATGGAAAATTCCTGGCAGATATGCAGGTCTGGGAACAGGGGGCTCGCGACACCTTTGCGGCACTCGCAAGGCAGGGAGTGAAGGTTCGATTTATCCGCGACACTCCCTTTGCAGATTACGATGTGCCGGCCTGCCTGGCTCAGGCCGAATGGGACGGACACACGCAGTGTCCAGCTCCGGCTTCCGCCGTAGCGTTGAGTCCCGGCGTCTATGCCGCAGAGGAACGGGCAGCGCGGGGCTTTGGCAATGTCAAATTCCTCGATTTGTCAGATCGGATGTGCGGCCCCGATCGATGCTATTTCGAAGTCGGCGGGCAGATCATTTATCGGGATGAAGATCACTTGACGGCGAGCTTTATCCGCACCCTCGGGGCCGTATTATTTCAGCGCCTGAGAGAGGGCGAACAATGACAGAGATAAAAGCCCTCGCTCTCCCCCGTTCCGTTCAAGCGACCGCATACGCCCTTGGGTCACCTCGCGCCCCAATGAGCTTTCTACCCCTCAAGCGAATTTTCCATTCCAATACTCCCCAAATTCCTTCAACGTCAAAAGCAATTTGAACCATACATAGAATCCCCCTCAATCCCCATCTTTCTCGCTCCCCCAACCTGCCAGCCTCCGCGCCTTTTTCCTGGCGCGGCCACCCGAAGGCATTGGCCCCACCGCAGGTGGGTGGTGCGGGGAATTAGGGGATGTTCGCGCACAATGGAGAAAAGCGCCTGCCTCGCCGCAGGGGAACAAGGGAGAAACAGAATTGATGACCTGCACCCAAATCGCACCCGCCCAGCCCCCGGAAGACGCGTCCTCCGACTCCACAAACCTTGCCGTCGCCCGCTGCTGCGACGCCTATACGAGCGCGATGAAAACCGCCTCCGCGCGCGGCAAAGGACAGGTTTTCGCCACCCTGGACGCTGAAAAGGCCTACCGCAGCGCCATGCCCCCGCTCTCCGGATATGAGAACATCCGCGACTTTATCGCCTGCACCGCCCACGCCATGCTCATTGGAGCCATCGACGGCGCAAACGGCACCCGGCTTCTCTACGCCGCCCAGGTCGCGGCAACCCTGGTGCCCAAGCCTTCACCCACGAAGTCTGCCAGCCGGAAACGCGACGCCGCGTGAATCCGTTGCACTTCGATTTTGTATCCCCCCCCGGGGGTCCGATTCTCCCTTTCTTCGCCTATCACGGCAAACAGTGCACTCCGGCGAATCGTGCGGAAGTTCCGGCCGGTCCGTTCTCCGGCAGATCGAAACGCATGTGCCTCAGTCGCTTGTAGAGCAACGCCAACAAGCGCATAATCTCTTCCAAACGGGAGCAAGTTCAACGCATGTTGCCTCCGCGAGCGGCTTCCCCTAAGGAGGATGCTATGAACCGTTCGGTTCTCATCGTTCTGGGTACGGCGCTCCTGTCGGCTGCCGGGTTTGGGCTGATCCTGGGCGTCTTCTGGCTGACCTCGCACCTGGTTCTGGGAGTCTTCCCGTACATCCTTCATTCCCGTATGCATGGCATGTTCGGCGTACTGCCGGTCTTGTGCCTGTGGATCGCGTTTATCGCCGTCTCCTGCGTAGCAAGCGCGCTGGCCTATCGCAACAAGGCGGCAAAGCAGGACCACGAGCTACCCGCGCATCCAAAGTCCGGCGTCTAAGCGCATTGCCGGCCCCAGCGCACCATGGCGACAGGCCGCCCCCTTCGCTTCTTGGGGTCGCCCCCCACTGTTCGCCGTGTGCCCGCCGTCACCCTGAGAGTAAGAACGCTTCCACTAGAATCAGGGGCGAGGAATTCTAACAATGTCTCGTAAAGCACTCATTGCCGCCAATTGGAAAATGTTCAAGACGCCTGCGGAAGCCAAGGCGTTTGTCGATGCCTTTCTGCCGCTCGTTGCCGGCCACGACCGCGACAAGATTGCCCTGTTTCCCTCGCCAGTCCTGCTGCCCACCGTGATTGCAGCCGCCAAGGGCTCCAAAGTCGCCATCGGCGCGCAAAACATCCACTTTGCCGAAGAAGGCGCCTTCACCGGCGAGACTTCCGTGGGCCAGCTCAAGGCTGTCGGCGGAACGCACACGCTCATCGGCCATTCCGAGCGCCGCCAATACTTCGGCGAAACGGACGAGATCGTCAACAAGAAGCTCCACACCGCCCTCAAGCATGGCCTGGTGCCCGTGGTCTGCGTAGGCGAAGTGCTGGCCGAGCGTGAATCCGGAAAGACCGCCGACGTGCTCAAGAAGCAGATCGCCGGTGCCTTTGCCGGCATCACCGCCGAAGCTGCCGCGCCCATCGTCATTGCCTATGAGCCCGTTTGGGCCATCGGCACCGGCAAGACCGCGACACCCGAGATTGCCGTCGACGCCCACAAGATCATCCGCGCCGAAGTGGCCAAGCTGCTCGGCCCCGCAGTCGCCGCCGGCATCCGCATTCTCTACGGCGGCAGCGTCAAGCCCGACAACGCCAAGACGCTGATCGGCCAGGAAGAGATTGACGGTGCCCTGGTGGGCGGCGCCAGCCTCAAGCCCGATTCCTTCGCCGCCATCGTCAAGTACTAATCTGCCGGTACCCCGTCAGGCCGCGAACCTGTCTTCGCGGCCCGACACAGCCATGGCTCAGTCCTCCTTGCACCACTCTTCACCGCCGCCCTCCCGCTCCGCCCTCAAGGTTCCAAGAGAACAAACAACTAGCGCCCCTCCAACGGCCATCTGACGTTCGAGGAGGAACTACGATATGGCCACGAAACGCGCAGCAAAGAAGGCGAGCGCAAAGAAAAGTCCTGCCAGGAAAACAGCAGCCAAAAAGAACGCCGCAAAAAAGTCATCGGCGCGGAAATACTCTCCATCGGCAAGCAAGAATGTCGAGACCGAGATGAAGGAGATGAAGCAGGGAAAGCTCAAGTCCGGCCGCAGCGGCAAGAAGGTGACCAATCCGAAACAGGCCATCGCCATCGGCCTTTCAAAGGCCCGCAAAGAAGGCAAGAAGGTTCCGGCGAAGAAGTCATAGCGCGGTACTGAAACAGCCCGCTAGATCTTGACGCGCAACTCGCCGTCTTCAACCACGGCATCGATTACCTGGGCCTTGGCATTGGGGTTATGCAGCGCCGCGCCAGTGTGCACGTCGAAGGCCCAGGCGTGCCACGGGCACACAACCCTGCCTTCTTCGACGATTCCCTGCCCCAGCGGACCGCCGCGGTGAGGACAGATGCCGTCCAGCACAGCAATGGCTCCGTCGATGTTCGCCACACAAAAGGTGCGGCCTTCGGCCATCACTTCTCTTACCTCGCCCGCAGGCGGCAACTCGGCCTGCGAACAGATGCGCACAAAACCAGACATCTTCCAAACTCCTTGGGTCAAACCAGTCCCTTCATAGTAATTGGCTCGTTCCGGTTAGCATAAAGACGAGCACTCCATTCCAGTGAAGGCCCCTGCACGATGATGCCTCGTAAGAACGCTCCCTCCCAATCCGCAGCACATTCCGCAGCAGCGGCCGGCGAGCGCGGCGCAGGAAATAGCAGTACGCTCTCGGCTCCGCCGCAAACCGTCTCAGGCAAGTGGCTGGCCAAGGCCATGGGTATCGCCCTGGCAGCCTCGGCGGGCTGCGCGTGGGGTGCCCTGTGCCTGCTCTTCTGGCAGGGAGGCTGGCAACTGCTCTACCACCCCGAGCAGGCCATCACCCGCACGCCTGCCAGCATAGGACTCGCCTTCCAGCCGGTCGCCATCGGCGCTACGGAAGCCGGGGAGCCCCGCCTGCGAGGCTGGTGGATTCCCGCCGATGCCGCAGGGCGCTTCAGCCGCTACACCGCGCTCTACCTGCATAGCGAAAACGGCAATCTCAGCCACACCCTCGATGCCCTGGCTACACTTCACACTACCGGGGTAAACGTGCTGGCCTTCGACTACCGCGGATACGGGCAGAGCCAGTTTGCCCGGCCCAGCGAAGCCCGCTGGCGCGAAGACGCGGAGTGGGCACTCAACTATCTGACGGGGACGCGCCACATTGCCGCGAAGAGCATTGTTCTTGACGGCAAGGAACTGGGTGCAAATCTGGCGCTCGAACTGGCCGCCCGGCACCCCGAACTGGCCGGCCTCGTCCTGGAGTCGCCCTCCGAGACGGCTGTCGATGCAATCTTCAACGACGCGCGTGCCCGGCTGGTTCCAGCACACATTCTGGTGCGCGACCGCTTCGAGTTGGACGCTCCGGCAACGGCGCTGCGGATTCCGTCGCTTTGGTTCTTCAAGGCGACCGAGCCTCTGCAACCGATTCTTTACCAAAAACCGACAGCCTTCGAAAAAGTGACATCCTCCAAGATGCAGGTTTGGTTCCCGCGTTTCCCAGAAGCGAAGAAAGAGTCCATCGAAGCCGTGGCGTTGACCCACTGGCTGGGCGATCTCCAATAGCCCTGGGCGTGTATTCGCGAGCGCACTTCCCCAACGGAAATGCCTGCCCGCCCTTTTCCCTATAAAATAGGGATGGCGGTTATGCATATTTTTACTGGTTTCCCCGTTATTGGCTCGCTCGCAGGAATGGTGGCTGTGATTGCCTGGCGTATTCGCGAGGGACGCACAGCCGTGACGCTCAAGAAGATCGTAATGCCGCCCCTGGGCATGGCCACGGGCTTCTCGATGTTTTTTCTGCCCGCGTTCCGTGTGCCGTTCGCCTGGGGACTCTGTGCATTCCTGATCGGGGCTATCGCTCTTGCCTACCCGCTGTTGCTGACCTCGCGGCTGGAGCGCGATGGCGAATCGATCATGATGCGGCGCTCGGGAGCTTTCTTCATCGTGGTCATCGCGTTGGCCTTGATTCGCTTTCTAGCCCGCGGCTATCTCGATTCGCGGCTCTCGCTGCAACAGACCGCCGCGCTGTTCTTTATTCTGGCTTTCGGCATGATCCTGCGCTGGCGCATGAGGATGTTCTTCGAATACCGCACCCTCACCGCCGAGCAAGCGCTCTGAGTCGCCGAGAATTTATCGCGGCATATCGCGGTGCAACGCCTTTACGTGATATCCGGCTTTTTTGAGCCGCTTGGCCATTTCAGCAGCCATCATCACGCTGCGATGCTGGCCTCCTGTGCAGCCAAATGCCACGGTCAAATAGCTTTTCCCTTCCGTCACGTAATGTGGCAGCAGGTAGAGCATCAGGTCGGTCACCTTTTCGAGAAACTCCGTAGACTGGGGAAACCCACGCACGTAGGCCGCGACTTTGGGGTCCAGGCCGGTCTTCTTGCGGAACTCCGGCACAAAGTGAGGATTGGGCAGAAAACGTACGTCGAAGACCAGATCGGCGTCGAGCGGGACGCCGTTCTTGAAGCCGAAGCTCAGGCACGAGACCAGCAGGCGCTTGCTCTGGTCATCCTGGCCGAAGCGGGCCTGGATATGCGCACGCAGTTCGTGCACGTTGAAGTTCGAGGTGTCGATCAGCACGTCGGCCACATTGCGGATCGGGTCGAGCAGTTGCCGCTCTTCCACGATCGACCGCGATACGGTCTGCGACCGGCGCAGGGGATGGGGCCGGCGGGTCTCGGAATAGCGGCGCACCAGCGCAGGATCTTGCGCATCCAGAAAAACGACACGGGTAGGCAAAAGCTTTTTGATGTTCTTGAGGATTTCGGGAAGGCGGTCGAACGTTGGCCCTTCTCGAACGTCGACCACAATGGCCGCGCTTTGAATCTCGGCAGACTTGCAGATCAAGGCGGCGAAATCGGGCAGCAGTTCCAGAGGCAGGTTGTCGACTGCATGAAAGCCCAGATCCTCAAAGGCCTTGAGGGCAGAGGCTTTGCCTGAACCGGAGATTCCCGTGACAATGACCAGTTCCTTCCCTGGCTTCTTCGCTGCTTTGGAGTGTTTGTCAGCCGTTCGCAGAGAGGAGACTCGGGGCGCCGGCTCTTTAGGCGTCATGCGCTCATGCTACACCGGCTGACCGATCCTGTGCTTGGGTCCGGTCCAAACTATACGAGCTAACCGATCCAATAGCCTTGTTCCGCAAGCCGCTGCGCCTTGTTCGGTTCGACCGCGCGCGACAGCAGATGCCCCTGGCCCAGTTCGCACCCCATCCGGCGCAGCGCATTCAACTGGTCGAGCGTCTCGATGCCTTGAGCCACGACGCGCACTCCCAGGGAACGGCCTAAGTGGATCAGCGACTCAAGGATCGCCGCATGACGGCCCCCGGTGGCTGCGGTCATCGTCAGTTTCGAGTCCAGCTTCACCATATCGATGGGTAGCCGGACAAGGTGATTGAGAGGCGCTAAATTAGAGCCGAAGTTGTCGATGGCCACGCGCACATTGCAATCGATCATGCGCTGCAGAATGGCCACCGCCGCGTCGGGGTTGTCGCTCAGCGTGCTCTCGGACATCTCAAACAGCAGGCTTGACGGCCTGGCTCCCGTGGTCGCAAGAACCGATCTCAGTTGCGCAACCATATCGGGATGGTAAAACTGCCGGGATGACAGGTTGACCGTCAGAGTCAAGTCGACCTCGGGCAAGACCGCGGCCCAATGGAGCAGTTGCCGGCACACGTCGTTCATGGTTTCGCGGCCAATGCTGATGGAAAGCCCAGTGTCTTCCGCCACGGAAAGCAGTTCGCGGAAGCTTTCGAAAGAACCGTCGGCCCGGCGCCGGCGCAACAGGGATTCAAACCCCTCCAGCTTGCCATTGATCAGGCGGTAGATCGGCTGGTACCAAAGCTCGAACTCCCGCTTATCCAGCACCGCGCGCAGCCCCTGTTCACGCTCCTGCAGGCTGCTGGCGTGCACTTCAAGCCGCCTGTCGAAGATCTCAAACCGGTTGCCGCCTCCCTGCTTGGCCCGGTACATGGCAAAGTCGGCATCCCGGATCAGCAATTCGGGAGCGGCGTGGTCGGGGCCGGCCATGGCCGCGCCAATGCTGGCCCCCGCGAAGACCGGGTTCCCGAATATCTCGAACGGCCGCAGCATCTCCCGGAGGACGCGGGTGGCAACGATACACAGATCGGAGGCGTCCAGAATATTTTCAACCACCACGGCAAATTCATCCCCACCGAGACGTGCCGCAGTATCGTGAGGACGCAATGCCTCATTGAGCCGTTTGGCCACGGCAACGAGCAAGAGGTCGCCGGCGGCATGACCTAGCGTGTCGTTGATCTCTTTGAAGCGGTCCAGATCGAGAAAAAGGACGCCGCAGTTCTGGTCGCGGCGGCGCGCACGGCGGTTCATCGCCAGGGTCAGCCGATCGAGAAACAGCGCCCGATTGGGCAGTCCCGTCAGCGCATCGTGCATGGCATCGTATTGCAGTCTGGCTTCCATCTGCTTGCGCATGCCGATATCGCGATAGGTGAGCACATAGCCCACATTTGCCCCGCCGACGGCGAGTGGAGCAGCCATCAGAGAGACATCCACCAACTCCCCGTCCTTGGTCTGCCGCACCGTCTCCATTGCAGCACGGCTGTACTCGTCCACCATTTTTTGCAGCATGGCATTTTCATGCTGCCGGGTTTCGGGCACGATGAACTCTCGGAGATTCCCGCCGCTCACCTCTTCGGCGGTATATCCGAACATCTGCGTGAATGCAGGATTGGTGTAGAGCACGTGGACGCCATGCACGATCACTATGGCCTCAGGAATGCTGGCTAGTACGTCTTCCATGAGGCGTGACTTGGGAGCCTGCTCCCGGTCGGAGAGATGCGCCACGATGACGGCCTCTCGCAATTCGGCGCTCAGAAGCCTATAGGTGCCTTCTACCGGCAATAGATGGCCGCCGGCCGCGGCCAAGGTTGCATGAAAGGGGCGAGCCCGCTCGCTGCCGGCAAGCAAGGTCTGCGGCTCAGCCGTACCCGGAAACAGCCCCCAGAGTAGGTCTTCAGTGGGACGCGGAACCCATGCCGCCTCCGCCAGCCCCAGCACCAAGCGCGCCTCCGCGTTGGCAGAGACGATAGAGCCCTCCCTCTGGAGAAAAACCAAAGCCGGCAACGCGTCAAGAACTGCCTGCTGCTGTACGGAGTCCGAGTTTTCCGGAAGATTCACGCTCATCTCGCCCCTGGCAAGCCCTGCAATTCCCATCCGCCTCCATTCTCTACTTAGAGTTGCAGCAAATTTTCAGCCCGCCTGTGTCGAGATCGCGAGCAGCTCAAGCCCTTGAATGCCACGAGAGCACAACAAAGCACTCTCAAACCAAGACTCCCATTTCGAATAGGCCCAGGATCAGGACCGGCAGAAAAGGTAAAGGGAACCCACCAGTTTAGAGCAGATGCGGGAAGACAGTGGAGTCACCGAGGTGCCCCTCCCTGAAACGGCTTACAACATCTGGATGTCTGCCTGACTCTTCTTGCATCCTAATGCGCCACCCGAACCCGCATCCAGCCACTAAAGTCCGCCCTCCCCATACCGGATCTCCGTAGCGCGGGCACGACGCAGCCTTCGCCGTGAGGGGCTACCCCGGATCGACTAACGGGACAAAGTGAAAGGAGCAGACTGAAAGGGCTCCGGAAGAAAAACGCTCCTCTCCGGAACCCTCAACCAGCCCGACGGCTAGAATCACTATTTCAGTCTTATCGGCATTCTTCAGGGAATCTCTATCAGTTCCATATGACCGTCGCGCCGGCGGTGGAGCACATACAAATCCCCGGCAGGATCGCGGAAGATCAGCAACTCGCGATCACGGAATTCGGCCTCTTTCACGGCCTCCTCAACTGTCATCGGCTTCAAGGCAATAGCCTCCGCGCTCTTGATGATATGAGGCTCGACCAGCGTGGTCGAGGCCGGGAAGGAGTGGACGGCTATTCCCGTACGGCCGGAAGCGCCGTTGGCGGGAGTCGCGGCCTCCGCGTCGGGCGCCGTCGCGGTGCGGCGAGCCTTGGGACGGGCTACCGGCAGAGCCGTAAGCACTTTTTCTTCCTTGGGCAGGCGCTTATTCGCCAATTGCCGATCCCGATACCGGAGCGCCTGATGCTCGGCATGAGCCAGGGCAGCCCGCAGAGCCGACTCAAAGGTGTCTGCCTCGCCTGCGGCCACAATTTTCTGCAGTCGCGCCTGCACGGTCAGCTCCGCAATCTGCAGATGCCTCTGCGTACGGAATGTGACGCTGGCGTGCGTAGTCTTGCCCATGATGCGGGCGATGCGATCCATCCCCTCCTCGGCCTGCGTACGCAGCGCCTTGGAGATTCTTACTTGTCTGGCGGTGAACTCCACTTCCATGGTCAGCCTCCGCTCTGAGTTTCCCCGGGCAATTGATCTGCCCGAGAATCTACGGATTCTATAGCATTGAGCCCGAGGACGCCAGAAATCCGGTGTCAGGAATCATGGCTCGGAAGCCAGAGCAGGACCGGAGCGGGGTCCACCCCGCATCAGTCCCGGCGGCGGCGCTGATGCGTCGAAGGGATATTAAGGTCTTCGCGATATTTGGCCACGGTGCGGCGGGTAAGCTGGATTCCCTGTGCCTGCAGCATGGCGGCAAGCTGGTCGTCGGTCAGAGGATGGCGCGGATCTTCTTCATCGATCAGCTTCTTGACCTTGCGCTTGAGCACCAGCAGCGGCGTATCGGCGCCTTCCGGCCCGTTCGAGCCTTCGGAGAAAAAGAAGCGCAACTCGATGACGCCCTGCGGCGTGTGCGCATATTTGTTGGCCACTGCCCGGCTGACCGTGGAGGGGTGAACCCCAATTTCCTCGGCAACTTCCTTGATCATCATAGGCCGCAGCGCTTCGATGCCGTTTTCGAGAAAGTCCTGCTGGCGGCGCACGATGACATCGCATGTGCGCAGGATGGTGCTCTTTCTCTGGGCGATATTGCGCATGAGCTGCAGCGCGGAGCGGAACCGCTCCTTGACATAGTCCTTGACTTCTTTTTCGGTGCCGTCGGCGACCAGCATCTGCCGATAGCGGCGGCTGAGACGCAGACTGGGCAGATCTTCTTCGTTCATCGCGACCACCCACTCGGCGCCGCGCTTCACAAACACCACATCGGGCTCGATCAACCGTGTCTGCTCGCGGTTGTAGACGCGGCCGGGCCGGGGATCGAGGGTACGGATAAACTCCACCCCGGCATGGGCCTCTTCAGGAGTAACCTGGGCGGCCCGCGCCAGATCTTTCACGTCGCGCTTCTGCAGCAGATGCAGGTGCCGGTCCACGATCAGCGCCGCGACTTCCATACTGCGGCGACGCTCTTCCAGCTGAGCCTCGGCTTCGGCGCGAAAGCTGCCATGAGGATTCTCCCCGTCTTCGTCCGAACCGGGCCCGGAAGCAGCGGCCCGCCGCGCATACAACTGATCGAATTCGTTCTGTTGCGCGGCAATCTGGAGGAGCAGGCACTCGCGCAGGTCCCTGGCTCCGACTCCGGCGGGGTCGAGATGCTGCACGAGGTCGATGGCACGGCGCAGCAGATCGGTATCGGTGCTCCGCTCCGATTGCCGGTCTTGGCCGATGGCGGTCGTAAGCTCTTCTTCACTGGCCGTGAGGTACCCCTCTTCGTCCAGGTTGCCGATAATAAACTCTGTCGCCGCACGCAGCAGCGGATCTAAAGTCAGTGCCCCCAACTGCCACGCCAGGTGATCGGATAAGGTCGTTGGCTGGGAGAGAAAGTTCTCAAACGAGGGCTTCTCGTTTTCCTCGTACTCCGGCTGGGTACGAAAGCCGGGATCAAGATACTCCTGGAAATACGACCCGAAATCGATTTCGCTGAACACATCCTTGGGCGGAGCCACGGCCTCTTCTGCCCCACGCTCCAAGTGTTCTTCGCGGCTCGCCATCTGATCCAGCATCGGAACCGACTCGTCAATCTCCTCCAGGACGGGATTTTCCACCATCTCGGCATCGATCATTTCCTTCAGTTCGAGCTTATTGAGGGCAAGGACGCTCACCATCTGCATCAGACCCGGCGTCAGAATCTGGCGTTGGGCGACCTTGAGGTTCAATTTGGGCTGCAACAGTACCATAAAGAAGACTTCTTCCCGTCGAACCTGACTAATAAGTTTAGCCGGGTGCAAAAGTAGCTAAAGGATAAACTGTGGCACCCTGAGACACTCGTCCCGAATTGGGCTACCGCTTCCTCCGGGAGACCCGGTATGGAATCAGCAACATACAATCCATCATCAATGGAATTGACGAAACGCCCCCGCGCTCGTTCTTCGATGCGCCCGAAAGAGCAAAACTATCCTAGGGAAAAGCCTTCTCCCAGATAGACGCGCCGCACTTCGACATCGTTGCCCAATTCATGGGGCGTTCCGGTGCGAAAGATCCGTCCTTCGGCGATGATATAGGCCCGGTCGGTCACAGACAACGTCTCGCGGACATTATGGTCGGTGATCAAGATTCCAATCCCGCTGGCTTTCAGGTCGAAAATAATCTTCTGCAGCTCAAGCACTGCAATGGGATCGATGCCGCTGAACGGCTCGTCCAGCAAGATAAAGTTCGGCTGAATGCACAGAGCCCGCGCAATCTCGACCCGCCGCCGTTCCCCGCCCGAGAGCGCATAGCCTCGTGTGGTGCGGATGTGGTTCAGATTGAGTTGGTTAATCAACCGCTCGGTACGGGTGCGACGCTCCCGATTGCCCAGCGGCTGCGCCTCCAGCACGGCAAGGATATTTTCCTCGACCGTCAATTTGCGAAATACCGATGGCTCCTGAGGCAGGTAGCTGATGCCGAAGTTGCGCGCCCTCAAGTACATCGGAACTCGCGTAATGTCCTTCTCATCCACCATGACACGGCCGGACTCGGGGACCACCAGGCCCACGATCATATAAAAGCTGGTAGTTTTGCCTGCGCCGTTCGGCCCAAGCAAACCTACGACCTCGCCGCGAGAAATTTTCAGGTCGACACCGCGAACAACTTGCCGGCCCTTGTACGACTTGCCGATTCCCTCGGCGATGAGAGTGTCCATCTACTTCGTTCGACTCGCTTCTTCCATTTTCAGCCACGATTGCGGCAGCAGCATCGCTCTTTTGACGATGCAGCCACAATTTCGGCGTTGCCGGCCCTATCTGGGCGCGGTCGTCTCGGTTCTTGTCCGATTGCTGCTGCCTTCGATACTGACGCTATCATCGCGGCTATGGAAAATCAAAGCTTCGCCGATTACCGTTCCGCGCACCGGATCCGTCATTTTAGGCCGCATCGCGGCGGTCCCGGTCAGCACGTACTCGCCGGTCTCACTTGAATAGACCAACTGCTCGCCCGTACCGCGCCGCCCCCCCGAACTGACCGTCACATGGCCGCGGGCGGTCATGCGATCTACCTGGGCCGAAGTCCCGTCTTTGCCCGCATGATTGCCGGGCGGCAGCAGAACCAGCTCGACTTCGTTCGAGACAGAGGTCGCGGTGTCGGTCTCGGCGACCACGTTCGGCAGAGCTCCACCATGCATCACGGCCTTGCGCTCGGCGTCGGAGTATTTCAAATCGCCCCCCCGCACGCGGATGACAGATGGACCGGCAGGCTTTCCAGAAGCGTCCTTCGCGCCCTTGTGCGCAGGCACCTTGCCCGGCTCAGAGCCAGACAAAGACGGTGCCCCGGCACTTACCATCACCACCCGCACCGGATCTGCGGCGCTCGTTGTGCGTGCCACCAGCGTCTGTTTTACGCGGTCGAGCACGATCACCGGCGCAGCCACAGAGTTTGCCTGCTGCCAGAGACGGGCCTGCCCGCGGAAGGTCGCCTCGCCTGTCGCCTGATGAAGCTGGGCTTCGTCCGCAATCACATGCGCCGGCCCTTGACCGCCCAGCGCCAGACTGCCCTGCGGCCCTGCCGAGCCGTTCTGCGACTTGCCCTGCGAAGCATTTTTATCGGTATTGCTGCCAAGCCAGGTCGCCTTCACGTTGCCGTGCGCAAACGCGTCGTTCGAGACTTGGGACACATCGACCTGATCGGCTGTGAGCTGCAATCCGCCATTCTCGACCCGAGGACTCCGGGTGAGGTGCAGCCACTCCCCAGTGCCCTCGTAGACGGCGTGGCCCGCCGTGGCCCGCATGGGTGCCTCGGGTGATGCGCCAGGCTTGCTGGCAGGCACCTGCAGCAGCACCACATGGCCGTCCAGTGTCGCAGACTCGATCTGGGCTGCACCTGCGGTGAGAGTCTTGCTGCCAGGCGTCCCCTTGCCCACCGGTGCCGGTTCGCCCGGGAGCTTGACCGGACCCGGAGCCGCGAAATGGGCCTCCAGACGGTCGCCGGTCGAACTCTGCCTGCTCCCCGTCGTAGAGGTCTCTTGGAGGCTGGCATGGCCCGTGCCTGCCATGGCCGTCAACACCGACCCTGGGCCGAATGCGCCGGTCACCTCGTCTGCGGCCAGCCGTGAGGGCGAAACCGCGCCGGTGCCCCGCTGGCTCTCTCCAGTGATGACAACACCCCCGGTCCCCCGGATCGCGCTTGGCTCTACCTGCCCTTGCGCCTCTCCCACTTTACGGTCGGCATTGCGGCCGGTTCCGGAGCGAACCTGGGGAGCAGCGGCACGAAAATCGACGTCGGCCACCGGAGAACGCCAATCCCGGCTCACCCGAAACGGCTGCCCCTGCGACTGGCTGAGCTCCTCACTATGCATTTGCACGCCGCGCTCAAGATGCGCATGGCGCAATTCGCCTTGAGGGGTAAATTCCAGCTCCGCGGTAGGGGAGGTTCCGTGCATCATGCGACTCTGGTCCGCCCCAAACTGGCTCCCCGACTGGCTGCCGGATTCAGTCACCGAATCCATCGTGACGCCGCCCTGCATGTGGCCATGCCGCGGCTGATTGTGATCGTCGAATTCCAGTGCTCCGATGGGCGCTGCCAAATGGCCACCGGTGGCCGTTTCGAGCGTAAAACCGCTCGCTGCATCGAGACGCACCGCCGAGCCATCTTCACGAAACAGAATCGTAGCCTCACCAGCCGTCGCCTTGCCGCCACGGTACTCCGCCGCCGCCGTGCGCAAGTGGCATTGCAGATCGCCACGTTCGAATTCCGCATGTTGCGCGTTCACCAGGACAGTCTCTGTATCGCGATGCACGTTGAGCACAACCGCATGGTCCAGAACTAGGTGCCCTTGCTGCGAATCGTAGGTAGCTCCGATGGCGCTGCCCGCTCCTTGCGCCAAGGTGAAATCGACCCGCTGGTCCGTAGTGGCCACGCCGCTCTTCTGGTCGAAGGTGAGGCCGCTGGTCTTCACATGGATCTCGCCCGCCGAAGCAGTCTGCGCCGCCGCGGAAAGCGTAGTTGGCTTGCCCTTGTCACCCGTCACCTGACTCGTGGTTGCTTTGGGCGCGATGGCAGGTGCCACGCCCGGCCGCATCAAGGTAATTTCCACCGGACCGGTGGCCCTGGCGGTGCCGCCCTTTGGGTCGTACTCGAACTCATTGCCCTCGATGCGATCGACGCGGCTGCCATCCTCGCCGTACAACTCGATCTTCACGTCGTGCAGCAAAGCATGATTGCCCTGCTTCAACTGCACGACCTTCGAGGCGTGAATCTTGAACAGCGTATGGCCGCCGTGGGCCTGCGTATAGGTAACGCCATTGGCTTCCTGCTGGATATCGATGCCCAGCCGGTGGGGCCAATCGCGGCGGCTGAATGGGCTCTTCCATTTGCCGATGGCGAGAAAGACTCCCAGCGCAACAATCAGCAGGACTCCTGCCACCAGCACCAGCGTCCGCATCCGTTCGATCGTGAAGCGCACGCTAGTTCCTCTGGCCGAGCCGTGCCGCCAACCGTTGGGCTAGACTTTCTCCCAGTTCGCTCCACAAGAGGCGCGCTGTGGCGCCCGAAGCTTTCTCAACAGCCGATGTCAGTTCCACCAACTGGCGGATATTTTCTTCCATGTGCCGGGCTGCCACCGAGTTCAACTCGGCTTCTTCTTCAAGAAACGGCGTGTCGCTGCCGAAGTCGATCCGAATATGCCCGTCCTGCTCATAGGCGCCCTCGTCGAACAGCGGCCCAAAGCCGGTGACGCGGACCAGCCGCGGCACGTAGGCCCAGCGTGTATCCAGCCCGCCACCGGCTTCGGACTCCCACAAGCTCCAACCAATCTGGAATTCATAGGCGTAGTCGTCATGCAGCAGTTCCATGGCTTCTTCAACCGCCAGACGCGGCTCCGCGCCCAGCGCAGACCCGGTTCCACTGCGGCCGTAGACACGCTGAAAGACGGGAGACTCGCTCCAGTTCACAGGCCACACAGTGGCTGCATACACACGGGGCTCGCCGCCATGCGCGGCAAACTCGCCCAGCACTGTCGCCAACTTGTCAGCGAGCGTAACAAGGCGCAGATTCGGATACCACAAACTTAGATATAACGCGTCAGACATCTCTATTAATTGTAGACGTGGAATGCCCCGTACTCGATGCACTCTAAAATCGGAGTGTGCCCCACACCTCGGTTCAGACGCGGATGACCCGAATGCCCTGGCTCTCAAAAGGAGCCAGAGCCTCGGCGGTAGCACCCGCGTTGGTGATGAGGGTATGAATCTCATTGGCCGGGCAGATAAAGGCGGGGCTCACAATGCCCAGCTTGCTGGAGTCGGCAACCACAATCGTCTGCTTGGCGCGCTTGAGCATTTTGCGGTAGACCAGAGCCTCGTCGCCTTCCAGGGTAGTTGCGCCTCGTTCGGCATCGATCCCGGTAACGCTCAAGAAGACCCTGTCCATATAAACATCGTCGAGAAAGGTCAGAGCCGCATTGCCGGTGAGTGAAAAAGACCAGGCCCAGGGAACCACTCCCCCCGTCAAATAGGTACGAATGCCAGGCTGATTGCAGAGTTCCATCCCAATATTGATGGCGTTCGTGATGACCTGAATGCGATCGCGATGGCGCAGACTGCGCCCGATGTGGGTCGTGGTGGTGCCGGCGGTCAGGCCTACAGTCTCGCCGGCTTGAACCAGTTCGGCGGCGGCGAGGCCGATTCTGCGCTTCTCGGATGCGTAGCGCTGCTCGCGCGCCAGAAAGGAACTGTCGTAACGAAACGGCTCATAGAGAAGCGGCTCGACAAGCGTCGCACCGCCATGCGTACGGCGAATCAAGCCGCGGTGTTCCAGCCGCGCAAGATCGCGCCGGATGCTGGGAGCGGAAGAACCGACGGCGGCAAGAAGCTCCTCCACGGTTGCGGTCCCACTCCGCAAAAGAAATTTTATGATCTGCTCAGAACGCTGATCAATTGATTTGGACATAAGAATGGCCTGGCCCCGATTCTATCGGATGAATACGCTGGACATTCAGTATCTTACGGTCAATCCAGCGAAAATTCTCTCAATTTGTAAGCAGAAAAGCTGCGTTTTTGATCAACAAGAGCAAAGATGGTGTTCTTTTGATGCCATTCATAGCCAGCGGTAAACGTACAACGAAGCAAAAATCCGCTTTTCTCTGGATGCTCGGAACCTCCGGCCATCCCTTAAGCACAAGATAGTGCAGCCTCTAGCCCCAATCCAAGTCGTTGGATCGGGTCCGCCGATTTTAATTTGAGGGCAAAGGCGCAGCTTTCAACGCAAAGCGGTTCCGGCCCCTCCGCGATATACAATGATCAAAATGTGGAGATATGCTCATTTTCGATTCGGAGCAATCGGGAGTGCAGCCGGCCACGTAAAACACCAGGATCGAGCCTCCGGCATACACTGTCGGGGCGACCTCGGACCGAGTTTTAGAACGGCAGAAAAATTGGCTCCCGCCTTTCATCCCTGCTTTCCGGTAGAGGCGGCGTTCGCACGGGCTCGGGAAAGATGTAAACGCAGTAGGAGAATGAGGCTGTAGAAGGAAAGGATATCTGGGGCGATGGCGGCTGAAATCGGAAAGACGTTGTGGACACGGCGAGAGGCCATGCGCGGACTCTCGGTATTGGGAGTGGCAGCGGCGGCGGGATGGCCAAGCTGGCCTGCCGGCGCAAGCGAAGCAGGCTCTGCATTGGAGCAGGAAGACGTGCTTCGTTTTGTCAATGTTGCAGTGGGAACAGGCGGTCATGGCCACACGTATCCCGGGGCTACCGTGCCCTTTGGCATGGTGCAACTGAGCCCCGACACTTTTAACGACGATTGGGACTGGTGTTCCGGGTACCACATTTCAGACAAGTCGATCATGGGCTTCAGCCACACCCATTTGAGCGGCACGGGCTGCGGCGACCTGCTGGACTTTCTTGTCGTTCCACGGACCGGCGATGTGCGTTTGGAGCCTGGGGACCGTAAGCTGCCTGGAACCGGTTATCGTTCGAGCTTTTCACACACCAACGAACACGCCCATCCCGGCTATTATTCTGTGCTTCTTGACGACACCGGTATACGTGCGGAGTTGACGGCAACCGAACATGCAGCACTCCATCGCTACACGTTTCCAGCCAGCCAGAGCAGCCATATTCTGATCGACCTGACGCATGCCTACGGAAAGCTGCCGCAGAGCATTGAATGGTGTACCGTGCAGCAGGTGGGCGGCGACACGATTCTGGCCGGCCACGCAACCCGCGCCTGGGGAGCGGGACGCGAGATGTATGCGGCGTTTAAGTTTTCCCGTCCCTTCGAGCGAATTGACTTCTACCTCGATGGGCAATTGGTTCCTGCTCCCTCGGTCGAATTGCGCGGCAAGAGTCTCAAGGCTGTTGCGCATTTCAAGACGACTGCGGGCGAAAAGATCCTGATCAAGGCTGGGCTCTCGGGCGTGTCGGCCGAAGGCGCGAACAAGAACCTTGCAGCCGAGATTCAGGGTTGGGACTTTGAACAGGTTCAGCACGCAGCCGAGGATCGCTGGCGGCAGGAGTTGAACAAAATCCAGATTGAGACCACCAATCTGGACCAGAAAAAAGTGTTCTATTCTGCGCTGTATCACACCATGGTTGCGCCCACGCTCTTCGACGATGTGGACGGACGCTATCGGGGCATGGATGGAAAGATTCACCAACTCTCCAAGGGACAACGCAACTACACGACGTTTTCGTTGTGGGACACCTATCGGGCAGCGCATCCGTTGTTTACGCTGATTCATCCGGACCGCGTACCCGACATGGTCAATAGCCTGATCCGCATGGCGCAGGAAAGCCCTGCAGGCATGCCCGTGTGGCCGCTTCAAGGCAAGGAAACCGGCACCATGACCGGTTATCACTCGGCGGCGGTCATTGCCGAAGCTTGCATGAAGGGCTTTCAAGGCATCGACTACGCGGCGGCCTATACGGAGATGAAGAAGCGGGCCTTCGATGAAAATTATCGCGGCCTCGGATGGTATCGTTCCCTTGGCTTTATTCCCTGCGACCTGGAAGAAGAGTCGGTATCGAAGACCCTCGAATATGACTACGACGACTGGTCAATCGCCCATGTGGCCCATCATCTTGGCGATCGGACCAATGCAGAGCGCCTGCTCGGACGCTCGCGCAACTATCACAACTATTGGGATGCAAGCACGCGTTTTCTGCGGCCTAAATTCAAGGACGGATCGTGGGCTGTGCCCTTTAACCCCATCGAGATGGGTCACTCGTCCAAATGGCGCGACTACACCGAATCGAATGCGTGGCAAACCACCTTCGGCATTCAGCACGATGTGACGAATTACATTCAGACGCTTGGAGGCGACGCTGCCTTTATCGAGCGCCTGGATGCCTTGTTCAACCAGCCCTCGACGCTGCCTTCGGATGCGCCGCCGGATATCGCCGGCCTGGTAGGGCAATATGCGCACGGCAACGAACCCAGCCACCATATCGCCTATCTCTACGCGTACGCAGGCGTTCCGGAGAAGACCCAGGAACGCGTGCACATGCTGACCACAACGATGTATTCCAATGCTCCGGATGGAATGGCGGGCAACGAGGATTGCGGACAAATGTCGGCATGGTTCGTGCTAAGTTCGATCGGGTTCTACTCGGTCGATCCGGTCAGCACGCACTACGTATTCGGCACGCCGCTCTTTGAGCGCGTCACGATGAACCTGGGTGAGGGCCGCGAGCTTGTCTTCGAGGCACGGCGCGCGACACCGGAGAGCATTTACATCCAGGGTGTGGACTTCAACGCGAAGTCCTACTCGAAGTCGTGGTTTCGCCATGCCGATGTGGCACAGGGGGGGCACTTTGTGTTCCAGCTTGGCAGCGCACCCAGCCCGCGTTTCGGCAAAGAGAAGTCGGCGAGACCGGTTTCGAGCCTGACAACCGCTTCGTAGATTGTCTTGAGAGCCAAGGCAAATCTACCTCGCAATCATCCTGCACACATGCGCCGCATAAGCCTTCATCTTATGCGGCACAAATATTTGAAGGCTCGTAAATCTCATGATTGTCCGTGAGATTTACGAGCCTTCAATTTTCGGCCCTGCAATGTTGAATGACAGGCTGGAACTTATTTCAACGATTCCGCGCTGCACGAGGCAGGAGCGTCAACGGGGTTGCAGCGAGCCACTACGTTGCCGGGAAGCGTGACAACGAAATGACCGGGCCAGCGGGCGGGCTCGTTGACCGGGTAGTCCGTGCTGAGAAGTTGCGCACCACTGGCCATCATGGCGTCGCGGGTAGAGGTATCATCGGTGCGGGCCTCCTTGGTATCGGAGTCGGTACGTGCGCGAATGAGATATCCCTGTCGAACCAGGTCGGCGATGTCGGCGGCGGGACCTTCGTTCCGTTCGATGAAAGCGGCATCCGGCTGCCCGGGAGCGGCGTTAGTGAAGATGACGCGACCGCGCAAAGAGGGATGGCCTTCGAGATAGACAGGTCCGACGGGACGCTGGTCCATGAGGAAGACGACCCTGCCCCGAGCGCTGGCGAGAGTCGGCCAGTTCCCGGCGAGTACGGCTTGGTTCAACGTGTCGTAGTGGCCGCGGATGTCATCGGGAGTAATCAGTTCTTCAGGCGGAAAGACAGAACGGATCTCGGCATCGAGCGCGTCAAAAGTGCTTGCAGTGAAAGGCTCGGGCTCGGTCATATGCAAGTCACCGCGCGGCTTGCCCTGCTTGGTTTCGACAAGGATGAAGATCGGGATGTGATTGGGGTGGGCGTGCGACCATGACCGGATCTGTTCAAGGCAGGCGGTAAACGGCTGGCAGGTGCTGCGGTAATCGAGATCCTGCACATGCATGACCTTGAAGCCGGGCTTAGCCATCATTCCATTGGGATCGAACTCGGGGTCGGCCGGCAGATGAGCCGCAGCCACCATCGTCGGCCCGTATGGATGCGCATAGAGGCCGCCTTTACTATCCGCATAGACATCAAGCTCAATTTGACGCACGCCGCTGTCGAACTGCTGCGGAAGCGGCTGGTGCTGATAGTCGAGCCCTTTGTAAGCCTCCGCGTATTTGGCCTGCCAGAGCTTGCTTTCGCTGGGAGCAATGCCGGCGTGATAGCTGTTGTGCGTGCCAATCACCTGAATCTGATTGAGCTTGAGTGTACCGTCGCCTGCGGGAGTCTGCGCGAACGAGAGAGCGCCGCCAAGCGCAGCAGCAAAGACGCTGTAAGAAAGAAGTCGATGGTAGCGAAACATGCTTGTGTCCTTCCGGAATCAATAGGTCATGGTGACTGGAACCGTACACGGGCAATAGAAGCCCGATGAACTCAACTCGCGCGATACGGCTTGCTGTAGTGCGTAGACCAATCGACGAGATCGGCATTCATGAAGCGCCAGGTTCCGCGCCTGCTATCAACCTCAATCAGCATGTAGGCATTGGGGTCGTAGCGCGTAGCAGCCATGACATAGTGCTGCGGGCCATAGGTGTGGGCAAAATCGATCCACTTGTGCATGTGCCCGGCAACGACAAACTGAATGTTGTCCTGATATTTGCGCAACAGCGGATGCAGCCCGTAATCACCGCATTCGGTAGCAACATCTTGGATGAGAGGATAGTGAATGAAAACGAACGTAGGCTTGCGCTGTTGAAGCTGCGCCTCGAACCAATGAAGCTGTTCTTCACCCAAGGAGCCGATGCCGGGGTTGAAGTCCGCCGCAGTGTGATCCTGCGTGCTGCCTAGAAAATTATTCAGGTGGATGAACTTGTAACCTTTATAGTCCAGCACGGAATAGGGATCGGCATTGAACTTAGCCTTGAAAAGCCGATGGCTCATGTCGCGGGAGACGTGGCGCACATCATAGTCGTGATTGCCGAAGCCGAGATGAACCGGCATGTGGAAGCCATCGGTGATGGCTTTCGCATGATCGAGCCGCGTCGTGTTTTTGAAATAAAAATCGTAATCGGTAGACGGATAATTGTGAAAGTAGTCGCCGACCAGGAAAACCTGTTCGATGGCCGGGTTGAGAGAGTTGATGAGATCGCGCGCCGCGGTGAGGCGGGGCGTCGTAACCAGGATACTTGTGTTGTCTTCGACACCGTTTTCACTCCCTTTGACATAGAAGTCATCGATGATGTGGGTGTCGGCGACCAGTGCGAAGTAGAACTTGCCGGAAGCGGCCGTTGCCACGGCCCGCTCAGCCCAGAGCTTACGGGTAAGCATGCTTCCTAGCGATGCGCTGGCAAGCATATTGAACTGTCTGCGGTCCATGATAACGGCCTCTCCTTATGGGTTGGTTAAGTAAGTTGACCGAACCGCCTCAACTAAAAGTTGATCTTGCCTGCAAACTGCAGGATGCGAGCCGGACCAGTGGTAGCCGCGGTGACTACACCGAAGGTGCTGGAAGAACTTAGATTGCTCGACGGGAAAGAGTAGTTGGTCTGATTGAGGATATTGAACGCTTCGAAGCGAAAGTCGAACGAAGTGCCTTGCGGATAGAGCGGGAAAACCTTATGGAGCCCCATGTCGAGTTGATAGAACGGGTCGAAGCGGATCGAGTTACGGCCCGCGTTTCCATAAGGCGTGTTCGGGCTATTGCCATCAGGCAAGCTGAAGAGGGCAGTGTTTAACGTGGAAATGCCTTGATTGCCATTGATTTTGACCCGCTTGCTCTTAGGCAGCACGGGATTTCCGGGAGCTTCGTCCGGCCGCTGATTAAGCAGTGTACTAACCGACTGAAAGCTATTCGGGCTATAGGTGACATTGACCGGCAATCCGCTGCTGGCGCTGTTGATGGCCGTCAACTGCCAGCCTCCCAACGCTTCCTGCATGAAAATCGGCGCACTGTTGCCGAACATGCGTCCTTTGCCATAAGGCAGATCATAAACAATGGTGAGAATGTCGTTCAACGGCTCGTTATAAGCGGAAGGGCCTCGTTCTCCCCGCGGATTGGCGAGGTTAATGCGCGAATTGTCTCCGGCTGGGGTATCCAGATGCCCGGCAGCATTATCGATTGCACGCGACCAGGTGAAAGAATCCAACAGATAGAGCCCATGACCGGTGCGGTGCTCCAGTTTAGCCTGCAACGCATTATAGGAGAGGAAGCCAGCCGGCAGAGTCTCCTCAATGGTATAGAAGGTGGGAATGGGGCGACGGTTGGCAAGCGGTAGGCAGCCCTTGGAATTGACAGAGCTATTGCATGTGGCAGTGACGGGGTTCGCCTCCGCCTGGTTGAGGTCGGCCAGAACCTGCAATTTAACGCCATGCGACCCGACATAAGCAACATCGAGCGTGCTGGAGGGTCCCAACTGGCGCTGAACGGTCAGATGATAAGCCTGTACGTAGCCGGTAGGCAGATCCTTGGGAATGTAGCGCGCCTGGGTACTTAGATTGCTGGCCGCAGTTACGTTGGCAGGGCTGGTGAAGTTGGTTGGATATCCCTGCATGGTTGTGCGAAAGCAAGGCGTCGGATTGGCTGGGTTATAAGGCGTTCCGGCCTGATCCGTAGTGCAAACAGCCTGCAACTTCTGTGTGCCGGTATCGGCGGTGTCGGCAAATTGGGGCGCTTGCGTAATGTTGGTGTTGACCACGTTGGGCAGGTTATAGACCAACAGGTTTTCGCCGCCCTCACGGTTGAACTGCGCGTAGTTGATGCCATAGCCTGCGCGCACCACAGTCTTGGGGTCGAGTGAGTACGCTGCACCGATGCGTGGTGCAAAGTCGAGTTTCGGCATGTTGACCAGCGCCCGATCGTAGATAGAGCCGGAATGTGCCTTGATGAGCGACTGGGTGGTGGGGTCGTAATTCGCCAGAAGGTTGTTCGACTCCCACTGGGGCGTGACGAGTTCATAACGCAGGCCGGCGTTGATCGTAAGCCGCGAAGTGAGCCGGACATCGTCCTGCAAATAGAAGAAGTGCATGCGCTGGTTGAGATGGACAACAACAAAGTTGTTCAACTGGAAGGTGTCGCGCGCACCGAACAGGAAGTCGGCCAGAGCCGCACCCTCTTTGCTGCCCGTGTCGGCGCTGCTCACCGCGCCTGTGCCCGCAAAGCTGAATCCGCCGTTATACGTATCCTGTCCGTAGACCGGGTTGAAGTCGTCGATCTTGGTAAAGATGGCCTGATACTCGTAGCCAACCTTATAGGTGCTGCGGCCGTGGATTTGCGTGTAGTTGATTTTGGGATTGAAGACGTAAGGGTTCTGGAACTGCGGATTGCTCCCCTGATTGCCGAACTGCGTGAACTGGCTGACACTCTGCACGTTCAGGCTGCGAACCACCGTTGGCGAGGTGGGGAGGCCGGGGATGCCGGCCATGAGGCTGGGCAAACTGGCTCCATAGGGAGTCTTGCCGCCGTCGGTCAAAGTGAATGCAAAGCGTGCATCGAGAATCGAGTTCTGGTTGAAGACATGCGTGGCGCCCAAGGCACCCTGCTGGTTGAAGATGTTCACGCTGCCGTTGCTGTTGCCGCCTGCCGGTCCCTGAATATTGGGAGGCGAAACAATAATCCCCTGGTGCTCGCTGTAACGGCCATATACGGTCGTCTTCGGACTGAGGGTCCCGTCGATGCGGATATCGCCCTTATCGTCGGTGATGGTATCCGCCGGAAGCGACGCATAGTTATTGCCAAATGGATTCCCAGGAACATTGGGTGCAGGCAGCGCGGCGAGCACACCCTTGGCAAAAGAAGAAACTGAAGGATCGCCGAAGGGAATGACGCCGTTCGGATAGCTCTTGCCCGTCAGCGGATTGACCAGCGGAACCGGAGTGCCGCTCTCTCCGCCGGCCTTTGTTGCCGTCAAGAAGGTATATCCCCCGTTGGCAATGGCCTGGGCACTGGTGCCGTTCTGATTGGCGGTCGGCACGGTCGCCTGCATGATGGAGTGAACCACCTGGCGCGTGCCTTCATAGTCTCCGAAGAAGAAGAGGCGATCCTTCCATATTGGTCCACCCAAACTTCCACCGAACTGGTTGCGGATAAGGGTCGGTTTTTGCGGCTTGCCGGTGAGCGGGTTGGACGGCGCCGTGAAGGGACCAATGGCGTTGAAAGCCGTGTTGCGCAGATAATCGTAGGCCTTGCCGTGGAACTGGTTGGAACCGCTACGGATGCTCACGTTAATAACGGCGCCGGCCGAACGGCCATACTCAGCGCTGTAGTTGTCGGTTTCCACGCGGAACTCCGAGATCGCGTCGGGCGACGGCGGAATGGCTTGGTTGGAGAAGCCCTGATTCGAGGTACCGTACGCATTGTTGTCCAGACCGTCGAGCAGGAAGTTGTTGAACTCGCTGCGCTGTCCGTTGACGTTGAACGAGGCGTCGCGGCTGCTGTCTGTGGTGTTTTCCAAAATGTTGCGTCGAACACCGGGTACCAGAGCGGCGAGGTCGGCGTAGGCGCGGCCGTTGAGAGGAAGATTTTCAACCTCGCGGGTATTGATGACCTGCCCGCGTTCGCTGGAGTCGGTTTCCAGCAATTCGGCGGCGTCACTGACGGTCACCTGTTCATTGGCAGATCCGACCTTCAGGGACACATCGACGCGTTGATGGGCATTCACCTGCACCTGAAAAGCCTGCGTCGTGGTGGTGCCAAAGCCCTCGGCTTGGGCGGTCACCTCGTAGTTGCCCACCTTGACGTCGGTGAACTGATAGGCGCCCTGGGCGTCGGTCTTCACGGTTACCTGCGTGCCGGTCTCCTTATTCACCAGGGAAACACTGGCGTTGGACACTGCCGCTCCGGAGGAATCGCGTACATAGCCTAATACAGACGCTGTCTCAAACTGCGCGAAGAGCTGTATCGAGCTCAGACCCAGCAGGCAGACAAGTACTGTAAAGAGAGTAAAACGTCTCATGCTTAACTCCAAAGTATCTTTGTGCGTGTTGATCGAGAGGGACTGGGGTCCTTCTGTCAGTGGGGATCCAGCATCTGCACAAGCCGGCTATTGCCGGGCAAAACTGCAGACGGGTCGATCATGGCTGGATTCAGTGGGCCGGGAAAGGGTGACGGGGCGCTTTTTGGTTTTACCCAGTGACCTCACCCCTGCCTCACCCCCCTATATTTTCTGAAGATTTTGGACACGAAGCGGTGCCTTGTTTATAGAAAATTCATGTACCTGAGCTATGTTCAAAACATGATTGATGCCCGCCGCCGGTCGTTCGACGATAGACCGAGCGAGTTTCGCTCCAGAACGTCCTACCCTGCGAGCGCTCCCGCCGCAGCGCAATCAGAGTCAATTCTGCTTCTCGAAGAAACTCCGTCCATGGCCTCCGAGGAGATGCGGAGCACGCAGGAATGGCAACTGGCATCCCGGGTGGCCGCGAGCAAGGGGCTCAGCAAATCGGACCTGCTGCCGCGCTTTCTGCTTTACGTATGTGAGCAGCATCTATTGGGAAGAGCGCATGAGATTACCGAGCAGCGCATTGGCATCCAAATTTTCAATCGCCCCCTCGACTACAATCCGGGCGAAGACAACATTGTAAGGAGCTATGCGCGCATGTTGCGCAAGCGCTTGGATGCCTATTTCGAAGGAGAAGGCGCAAGCGAGCCGATGCGGATTGTCATTCCCCGTGGCGGATACGTACCGGTTTTTCAGGGCAGTCCCGAAGCGGAGGAACTGGATTCGACAATCTGGCCGCCGCAGGACTCCAACACCATCGTTCCACTACCGTCGGAGCATTCGTCGCAGGAAATACAGGCCCTTGTTTCTGCTGACCCGATACGAGCGAGGGAGTGGTCACTCCATCGGCAAAGCCCCTGGCTCTTCGGAGTCGTAGGACTTGCAGCCGGAGTTCTGCTGGCCGCAGGCGGATGGCTGGGCGCACATCTTGTTCAGGAACGGAAAGATCAAAAACCGGCACATGCAATCTGGGCACAGTTGTTTCAGCCGAACCGGAACACCTTGATCGTGCCCACCGACAGCGGCCTCGGGATTTTGGAGAATCTGACCAAGCATCTGGTAGACGTGGACGAGTATGCCAGTGGCTCTTATCTCTCCGATGTGCAATTTCCCCACGATGTCGACGCGCGCAACATCAATGCTCTGCGGCGGGAACGCTATACCAGCGTCGTTTCTCTAGACATTACGTCGGCGTTGACGCAGCTTCCGGAGTTTATCGCCAACCGCACTCATGTCCGCTACGCACGCAGCATTACCGCCGACGATCTCAAGGATTCCAACGTCATCCTCATAGGATCGAAACATACCAATCCGTGGGTATCGATTTTTGAAAGAAAATTGAACTTCAAGCTTGAATACACGCCTGAAGTGGACGACTCCTTCGTGCTGAATGAACATCCAGCGGGAGCGGAACAAAAAATCTATCGCAACAGCACGAGCAATGCCAGCAACCACACGTACGGGGCAATCGCATATCTACCCGACTTGGATGGCGCGGGACATGTGTTGATTATTCAAGGTCTCAATATGGCAGCAACTCAGGCGGCAGCCGATGTTCTTTTCAAATCCGGAGCGATCAAGCCGGTGCTGCAACAAGCGACACTGCCTAACGGCACGTTGCGCTCATTTGAACTGCTGGTCGAAACCACGAGTATCGGCGCCACGGCGCCCGGCGCTCAGATCATTGCATCCCGCATTTATACCCAATAGAAATGCGCGATACTTTGCCGCGCGAATCGTTGTGTTATGGCATATTAGGACTTCTAATTAGACTTCCCTTCGGCTCCAGCCAATACTTGATTTCGTGAGGTTGGAACCATGAATGCCAAATCAGTAATCATTCGCGGAGCAATTGCAAGTTTTATCTTGAACAGCGCTTTTTTGACGGCCGTCGCGGGAGCGCAGATTGTTTCCCACTCGAAGAACATCGTCATTGAGCAGCCGGCTAATCTGCCTGAACTGGCCCAACAGCCTGGAATCGCATTTCAGCTCTATACCGAGAGCGGCGATGGCAGCGCCTATCTCTACATTGAACAGCAAAATGGCGGCTGCCTCGTGGTTCTCGACGTCAGCGATCCAGGCCATGTGAAGATGGTACGAGCTGTCCACCTTGCTGTCCCAGGCCCCTTCGATTTCGCCCAGTCACTGGGAAATTCTTCGATTCTGCTCCGCTTCCATAACAACCAGGGAGTGGCGGTGCTCGATCTGCATAAAGCAAAGGCTCCCGTGTTGAAAACGGTGGACGGTCTGAAATATACCGGCCACGCTGAACCGCTCGGCGACTCTGCCTACCTGATGACGAGTGAGTTGCAAATGGACCGGCAAGCGGCTTCACGAGACTATCAAGTCATCGATGCTTCCAATCCGGTGAACCCGTCGGTTCTCTATACTGCAAAGCTGGTGAACGACATGGCTTCACGCGCTGAGACAGGGACCACGTTCCTGCTCGGATCCGATGGACTCACCATCATCCGCCGCCCCAGCGTGGAGGACGAATATCTGAGAGCCCAACGCGCCACCAACTGATGTCGCTTATGCGTCAGCCGTAAAGTTGTGGCCTTTCCCCGATACTCGGCTCCATCGAGCGGCTCTCTCCGCCGCTCGATGGAGCCGCTGTCTTTTGCAACTAGCATAGTTGGGCCGAGTTCAAGTCAGCAAAAATTTCAGGCAGGATTAGGTGCGCAGGGAGAACTACTCTGAGCGCGACATAACAGTTGTTGCCGCTCGCCTCTGCGATGTGCCCTATTTACCGGGGGTGGGAGTTCCCGTTGCCGGCGTGGTCGATTTCGCCGGAGTCGTTGTCGTGGGTAGCTTGGGCTTCCTCTTGGCCTTACGCACGGGCGTGGGCGCAGAGCATACAGGAGTCGCAGAAGCGGCGGAATGCAGCGAAGCCGCTTGGGCCTGCAGAGCGCTCTGCAAATTGTTCAACTGCCTTTCCTGGGCGGCAGCAGTTTCCTGCATGTGGTCGCTCAAT
>JAATGG010000279.1 GCA_015654835.1 Terriglobales bacterium | reverse complement strand
TCGCTTTGGCGCTGAATCTGCGGACCGATGGCGACCATGAGCCCGTTGCGCTCGCGCAGTTGTCCGTAAAGGTCGCGCCAGTTTTCAAGCTCGGTGACACAGTAGGGGCACCATCGCCCGCGAAAAAACTTGACGACCAAGGGACCGAGAGCGAGCAGGTCGGCGCTGTTTACGAGCTTGCCGTTGGAGTCTTTCAGGGCGAAGGACGGGGCCAGGGCGCCAACGGGGAGAATGCGCTCTTCGATGCCGGTCGCGAACAGTTCCTCAACTGCACGCTCGCCGACAGCAAGCCGCTCGGCCTGCACCAACTGGCGGGTGTTAGCGGTGATTTCGTCGAGTTGGTCTTGGAGGGCAATCATAGCGCGCCAGTTGGGGTGTTCTTTTGTCGGGTCATCCTGGTATCGATCTTGCTATCGGGTGATTTCGGCAGTGGAACTGTCAGGGTGGCCTTTAGCGGTTCTCCACGATTGGCTTGATCGACGGCCCGATGAGATATTTACCGCCCGAAACGTTGTTTACCGCCCATGCCCAGTGCGCCCATGCCGCCGCGCATCATGCTTTTGGCGAGGCCGCCTTTGCCCATCTGTTTGAACATTTTGCTCATCTGGGCGTATTGGCGGAGGAGCTGGTTTACGTCCTGCACCGAGGTGCCGGAGCCGGTGGCGATGCGTTTGCGGCGCGAGCCCGAGATGATTTCGTGGTTGCGGCGCTCCTTGGGGGTCATCGAGTTGATGATGGCTTCGAGGCGCACGAACTGTTTCTCGTCCACGTTGCTGGCGGCCTGCTGCATACCGGCGAAGGGGCCGACCGATGGCAGCATTTTCAGGATCGATTCCATGGAGCCGAGCTTCTTGATCTGGCGGAGCTGGTCGCGGAAGTCTTCGAGGGAGAAGCCGTCGCCGAGCAACGCCTTTTTGGCGAAGTCTTCCGATTTTTTGCGGTCGAGGGTAGACTCGGCCTTTTCGATGAGCGAAAGCATGTCGCCCATGCCGAGGATGCGGCCTACGATGCGGTCGGGATGGAAGGGCTCGAAGGCGTCGGGCTTTTCACCTACGCCGATGAACTTGATGGGCTGGCCGGTGACGTGGCGGATGGAGAGCGCTGCGCCGCCGCGGGCATCGCCGTCCATTTTAGTGAGGACGACGCCGGTGAGGCCGAGGCGCTTATGGAAATCCTGTGCGGAATTGACAGCGTCCTGGCCGGTCATGGCGTCGGCGATGAAGAGGATCTCGGAGGGATTGAGCAGCTTTTTGAGCCGTTCCATCTCGCTCATGAGTTCCTCGTCCACATGGAGGCGACCGGCGGTATCGACGATCAGGGTGTCGCAGCCCATGTTGCGGGCTTCGCGGCGGGCTTCGGTGGCGAGTCGCTCCACCAAGGCCGAGCCGGCGGGTTCGCCCTTCTCGTCGCCCTCGTAGAGCTTGGCGTCAATGGATTTAGCGACGACCTTGAGCTGTTCGCGCGCGGCGGGACGATAGACGTCGACCGACACCAGCATGGGACGGTGGCCGCCCTTTTTGAGCCAGGCCGCCAGCTTGCCGCTGGTGGTGGTTTTGCCGGAACCCTGCAGGCCGGCCATGAGAATGACGGTGGGCGGCTGCGAAGAGAATTTGAAGCGGGCAGTGTCTTTGCCGAGCAGCGTAATCAGCTCGTCGCGAACAATTTTGATGACCTGTTCGGAGGGCGAGAGGGCGGTAAGCACTTCGGTGCCGACGGCCTTGGCGCGGATCTGCTCGATCAGGTCGCGTGCCACGTTGAGGTTGACGTCGGCTTCAAGCAGCGCCACGCGAATTTCGCGCAGAGCTTCGCCGATGTTTTCTTCCGTCAGCGTGCCCTGGCCGCGGAGGGTTTTGAAGGCGCGCTGGAGCTTGTCAGTCAGGTTCTCAAACATAGGTCAACTCCCAGTGTATCGCGGCCCTGCACGGCATGGTTTTTCCCTGGATATCCGCAGGTTCCATCCTTGAATCGAAAGCGGTTTCGCAAGACGATTCGAGGATGGGAGTCCCGGGAGTTGGGATGCAAACCAGTTGGCCGGAGCGGTCTAGTTGGCCGGGGAAATCAGGTACTGCTCCAGCTTGCCGTCGGGGTAGGTGTAGGTGGTGAGCGTCAGGCGCCGGCCGGGGTAGACGATGCGGAAGGCGCGGAAGGTCATGCCGCCGCGCAGGGATTCGCCGGTCTGGCTGAAGGTGAGCGGCTCGCCCAGAGGGCCGAGGCTGTCGCGGAAGTCGGCAACAGTTTGGGCGGAGAAGTAGTCGCTGAGGTTCGAGGACAGCAGGCTGCGGTCGATCTCCCCTTTTTGCAGGCCGCGGTAGAGGGCGAGGGCCTGCTTTTCCGCCTCGGTCTGGGTGCCGGTTCCCGCGACGGTGGAGGAGACGAGCTGGGCTATCTGCTCGGAGCCGCCGGACGTATGGTTGGTGAGCACGGCTACGGCAACGCCGTCGTCAATCAGCACTTCATTGTCGGAGACGAAGCCGGTGACTTCGCCGGAATGCTCGATGGAGCGGTGGCCGTCGCGGTCCCTGACGTCCACACCCAGGCCGTAGTGGGTGCCCTGGCCGTTTTTCAGCTTGATTTCAGTGAACATCTGCCGGTAGCTCTCGGGTTTGAGAACCGACTGGGCAATCAGGCTCTGGTCCCACAGGGCGAGGTCGTGGGAGGTCATGGCGAGTTCGCCGGCGGCAAACATCCAGCCACGGCCCTCTTTGGGGGCCAGACGCGGCGGACCCAGGGCGGCGCGGACGTAAGGGGTGGCATCGGCCTGCGTCAGCTTGGTCTCGTCGGAGTTCCACACGGACTTCATGCCCAGCGGGTGAAAGATGTGTCCGCCGAGGAAGTCCATGAGCTTTTGGCCGCTTACTTTCTCCACAATCACGCCGGCGATGACGTAATTCGTATTGGAATATTGCCACTGAGTGCCGGGCTCGAAGTCGAGCGGCTTTTTGGCCCAGGTGTCGAGAATCTGCTGGGCGGTGGCCGGCTGCATCATGGGCGTCATCAGGTAGTCTTCAGGCCAGTAGTCCTGATAGCCGGCGGTGTGGGAGAGAATCTGGCGGATGGTGACTTCGCTGCCGCGGGTGAGGCCGGGCACATGTTTGCCGACGGCATCATCGAGGCTCAGCTTGCCTTGCTCCTGCAGCAGCAGAATGGCGGCGGCGGTGAACTGCTTGGAGATGGAGCCGATGGAGTAGCGCATCGCCGGCGTGGCGGCCTGGGGCGGGTCGATGTGGGCTTGCCCGTAGGCATGGGTATAAACCAGCTTGCCGCCCTTGACCACAGCTACGGAGGCGGAGGGGATTCCTTCGATCTCAAGCACCTGGTTGGCGATGCGGTCGATGCGGCTGCGCAGAGCGGGATCGAGGGTGTCGACGATCTGGGCATGGGCACATCCCAATGCCAGCGAGAAAGCGGTACCCCATAGCCCTACGCAGCGAAACGATTTCATGCAATCAAATTCCTCCACATTCTCTTGCACTTAAGCTATCAGCAGGCGGCTGGATGCGGTAGGCTTCGGCATGGAGGGAGGCGTGCGGGATTCCGCGCGTACCGTCAAGCATATGGAACGGCTCATTGAAGGCTACAGGCATTTTTTGTCCGATGTTTTTCCCAAGAGGCGCGATCAGTTTCACCTGTTGGCGGAGAGCCAGGCACCGGAGTGGCTGTTTATTACGTGTTCCGATTCGCGGGTGGTGCCCGACCTGATTCTCGGCACGGGACCCGGCGACCTGTTTATTACCCGGAACGCGGGGAACGTGGTGCCTATCACCAGCTATGACGTGGACGGGGTGACGGCGACCATTGAGTACGCGGTGGAAGTGCTGAAGGTGAAGTACGCCATTCTCTGCGGGCACTCGGACTGCGGCGCGATGAAGGCGGCGCTGGACCGCAAGGCACTCGACAACCTGCCCAAGGCCAGCCGGTGGCTGCATCATGTGGAGGCGGCGTTCAGCCATCGCCAGCCGCTGAACCCGGCCGACGGAGCCAACGCCGAACTGGCGGCGCTGATCCGCGGCAACGTGGTGGCGCAACTGCTTAATCTGCGCGCGCAGCCTTCGGTGGTCCGCGCTGCGTCCCGCGGCGAGATTACGGTGTTTGGGTGGTACTACGATATTTTGAGCGGGCACATCGAGCAGTACGACGAAGAACTGCAGCGGTTTTTGCCGCTGCTGAGCGAGG
>JAATGG010000153.1 GCA_015654835.1 Terriglobales bacterium | reverse complement strand
CCCGTGCTGGAAGGCATCTTGCGGGCTCGGCCGCAGGCCATCGTCTCGGTGGATACCTATAAGGCGGCCACTGCCCGTGCCGCGCTCGCTGCCGGAGCCGAAATCGTGAATGACGTGAGCGGCTTTGCCTGGGATGCGGAGATGGCGGCAGTCTGCGCCGAGTTCAAAGCCGGCGTGGTGCTGATGCATACCCGCGGACGTCCCGAGCAATGGCGCACCCAGCCGCAGCTTGCGGCCGGTCCGCTGCTGGCCATGGTGCGCGAGGGCCTCGCTGCAAGCCTGGCAATCGCGGAGGCTGCCGGCATTGTGCCCCAGGCCATCGTGCTCGACCCCGGCTACGGATTCGGCAAACGCTTCGGCGAGAATTACGCCCTGTTGGCTCGCCAAGCCGAGTTGCTCGCCCTGGGGCGGCCACTGCTTGCCGGCCTCTCGCGCAAGTCATTCCTCGGGTACACCCTGGGCAAGCTTCATGGCGGCGCCGAAGCGAGCGCGCCGGTTCCCGTCGAAGCCAGGGAGACGGCCAGCCTTGCAGCCCTGGTCACCGCCATTCTGCAGGGCGCATCGGTGGTTCGGGTCCACACGATGCCACAGGCAGTGGAAGCCGCCAGCGTTGCGGACGCCGTGCTGGCGGCCCAGGCATCCACCCTGCTTTCTGGTAGATAGAAGTTCCAAGACTGGTATTTTCTCAACAACATTTTCGCCTTCCGGGCGGCTGTCGCATCAACCCGCGCATCGAACGTGGGATGAAGAAGCTAGTGCTTGGACTCATCCTCGTCTTCTGCGTCGCAGCCCCTATCGCGTCGCAGGCGCAGGTGATCGTGGACATACACCATCGTCACCACCACCATCGCAGACACCATCATCCATACCGCGAGCAGTAGCAGCGGAATCGGCGGCAGTAAGCGTACGGCAGCTACGTTCGAGTGGGGCGGAGTTTTCGCTTGCCCCGATAACGGTGTTATCCCGGACGAACGTAGCGGCGGCGCCTTGTGCCCGCCCTGCAGCTTTCGAGTTTTGCGGAACATTCCCTCGTGTCCAGAACGTCTGTCCTGCACGAGGGATTCTTGTTTTTGTCTCCGCAAATGACGTTCAGGCAGCATCGGCCCGGTTCGGGATCAATACCATTGCCGGAGATGCTGAATCACCGCGTCGGGCCGCGATCTCGCCCCGCAAACCGACCCAGGGTTTATCATGAAAGGCGGTGCGGGCTCAGTCGGCCGCATCCGAGTCATTGCCTGAGCGTTGCCGTCCCTTTCAGGGGGCAGAGCCGGGTCATTCTGCGGGAAATGGATCAAAATGCGAGCGAAGACAGCGGTTGTGCTAGGCGCCCAATGGGGCGACGAGGGCAAAGGGAAGATTGTGGACGTGCTCAGCGAGCGGTTTTCCGCCGTGGCACGTTATGCCGGCGGACATAATGCGGGGCACACCGTCATCATCGGCGGGCAAAAGTTCGTGCTGCAGCTTATCCCCTGCGGCGTACTGCGCCCGGGCTGCAAGGGCGTCATTGGCAATGGCGTGGTTCTGGACCCGCTGGCCTTTCTGAAAGAAGTGGCCCGGCTGCGCGACCTTGGCGTCTCGGTGGAGGGACAGCTTTTCGTTTCCAACCGCGCACAGGTCATTTTGCCCTACCATCGCATGATCGAACTGGCCGCCGAGAGCGCGCCGGGACGCAAAAAGATCGGCACCACCAGCCGCGGCATCGGCCCGGCCTATGAAGACAAGATGGCGCGCAGCGGTCTCCGCGTGGTGGACCTGCTGAACCCGGCCTTGTTGAAGACGCACATCGAGGCGGCCTGCGCGGAGAAGAATGCCATTGCCCACGCGCTGTTCGGCACCGATCCGCTGGACCCCGAAAAGATGTATGACGAGTACGCCGCCGCGGCCGAAAAGGTGGCGCCCTTCGTCACCGATTCCGGCCGGATGCTGAATGGCATTTTGCGTGCGGGCGGCAGCGTCATGTTCGAGGGCGCGCAGGGCACCATGCTCGACATCGATCACGGCACCTATCCGTTTGTGACCTCTTCGTCGGCGACGGCTGGCGGAGCGGCGACGGGCACGGGCGTAGGCCCCACGGCCATCGGCACCGTCATTTCCGTCACCAAGGCCTACGTCACGCGCGTCGGCGAGGGGCCATTCCCCACCGAGATCAGTGATGCGGTGGGCGACCATCTGCGCGCACGCGGCAATGAATACGGCGCTGTTACTGGGCGTCCCCGGCGCTGCGGCTGGCTGGATATTCCCCTGCTCCGCTACTCCAACCAGGTCAACGGCGCGGAGTGGCTGGTCGTCACCAAGCTCGACGTGCTCGACGAGCTGGACGAGATTCCGGTGTGCATCGGCTACGAGATCGACGGCAAGGTCACCGACGAAATTCCCGCCGATGTCCGCGGACTGGAAGCGATCAAGCCGCACTACACCACGCTGAAGGGCTGGCACGAGTCCACCGAGGGCATCACGGAGTTCGACAAGCTGCCCAAGGCGGCACAGGAATATCTGCATTTCCAGGAACGGGAAAGCGGCGCGAAGATCGGCATGGTTTCCACCGGCCCCGACCGCGACCAGACGATGCTGCTGCCGGAGTTCGCTCAGGCGCTCGAAGGAATCCACGCATAATAGCGGCACATGCAGCCTGGCCGAGGTGAGCCACCGCACAGCAGGCATAGCCGGCTGCATGTAGCTTAAGAGCAGTACGTCAAGAGAAGAAGGACACCATTTTTATGGTCACTTTTATCGTCCGGCTGAAGTTTGCCCCCGAAGATCGCACGGATGTTGCCGAATCTCTGCGTCAACTGGCTTCCGCCTCCCGGCAGGAGTCTGGATGTATCAGCTACATTCCCCACCAGGTGGAAGGCGACCCCGACACCGTGCTCATTTATGAGCAGTATCGAGATGCCAAGGCCCTGGCGTCGCATCGCGAGTCGGAGCATTTCAAGAAGTACGCCGTCGGCGGGATCTATCAGAAAATGCGTGATCGCAGCGTCGAAAACCTGCTTGCTCTCGTTTAGGCTCCCCGCCCCGTCCAATGGGCAGAAGCAGTGGGCACGATTGCATGGCGCTTTTGAGGGATGATCGACCGGCGCCGGGAATGCATCCTATGAAAGCGGATTGACCTGCCACCCGTTTCAAGGCTACCATCCGATACGCTCATGCGAGGATCCAAAGCCAATCCGCTCCTGTGCCAGACCCGCCATATCGCCCTGGCGCTGGTATTGATCGCGGCGGTATGCGCGGTCCAACTCTATGCCATGCCCCGTGGCGAGAGGCACGAGAGCCGCCACGAAATCGATCAGCTTGAAGATCAGTGGCGCGACGCTATTCTCAAAGGAAATACAGCGGCCATGGATACGCTGTTGGCCGACGACTACGTGGCCATCACGGCCAATGGCATGTTGCAGTCCAAGGCCCAGACGCTCACCAGTCTGCGGGCCGGCATGGTGCATTTCACGGCCCTCGATCTGATCGACCGCAAGGTGCGCTTCTATGGAGCCACCGCCCTGGTCACTTCGCTGGCCCAGGTGAGCGGCAAGAACGGCGAGAGCGATATCTCCGGCAACTACCGCTACACCCGCGTCTATGTGCGTGACGAGCAAGGCAAGTGGAAGATTGTGAGCTTTGAAGTCAGCCGCATTCGCGATACCGGCGAACGTAAGTAGCCGGAACTTGGCTTGTCGGAGCCAAGCGCCAAACGAGCCCTCCAGGTTGTGAACAGACCTTCCGCTTTAGACAAATCCTCAGGTAGATTTTCTTCGAGCGGTTCTCCTGTTTGAGGGGCACTTCTAGAGAAAGTGCAGGGTGGCGCCTCTTTGAAGAAACACCACCTCAACGCCACTTCGGAGCATCCACTTTCTCTACCACGATTGGGAGATGCCTCAGTCGACTTTGGCTGCCAGTACTCCGGCAAAGGCGCGATGTACGCCGGCAAACACGATGAGCCAGAGCACGGTGGCCAAGAGGGCGAGCGGCAAGCCTTCAGGGGCCATGAGGGAGTGGAAGAGGATGATGTTGATGATCAGCGGGCCGAGCAGAATAAGTCCCAGCGGAACGAACCGGTTGATCAGCAGCAGCAGCCCACCGACGATCTGGAGGAGAAAGACGGGAACCAGATAGTGCGAGACGAACAAAGCGCCCATGTATTGGCCCGCCAATTTGCCTGTGGGTGGCGCCATGGGAATGAAGTGGAAGAACCCGTTGAGCCCGAAAACGAGAAACATCAGGCCCAACAGAATACGAGCGATCAGGACTGCAATCTTCATTGCCTTGTCTCCTTTTCAGTTACGCTGCTTCAGTTACGCGGCGATGGTGCGGACATGCTCCAGGGTCGGCTTGAGGAAGCTCTCGCGGTCGATGGCGCCGGTCATGATCTGCGCCGCTCCGCCCGCCGTCACAAATGTTATATCCGTGATGCCGATGAAACCAAGAACGGTCTTGAGATAAGGATCGATAAAGTTGAAGGCGGCGGTGGGGGTTCCGGCCTCGTACACGCCCCCGGCGGCGGAGAGCACGGTGGCTTTTTTGCCGTGGAGCAGACCTTGGGGGCCGCTTTCGGAGTAGACGAAGGTGCTGCCGCTGCGGACGATCTGGTCGATCCAGAGCTTGAGGACCGAGGGGATGGTGAAATTATGCATGGCCACGCCGATGACGTACTCGTCCGCGTGTTGCAGCTCGGCGATCAGCTCGTCGGAGAGCGCCAGGATCGCGTTTTGCTCGGAAGTG
>JAATGG010000214.1 GCA_015654835.1 Terriglobales bacterium | reverse complement strand
TTTTTTCTGCTCCTCCATGAGGGCGGAAACCTGCACCTTCAGGCCGGCATCGGCTGCCGCAAAGGCCGCGACCAAAGGATGCTCGGGAGCAAGCTGGACGCTGGTGGCCCCAAAGATGGTATCGACGCGGGTGGTGAAGACACGGATTCTCTCCGCTCCGGCGGGCGGCGTAACGTTGCCGTGACCGTCGGTCCACTCGGCGTCGATCCCCTCCGGGTAGAGGAAGAAGTCGACTTCGGTTCCCTCGCTGCGACCGATCCAGTTGCGCTGCATGGTGCGGACCTTCTCAGGCCAGCCGTCGAGTTTGTCGAGGCCATCGAGGAGTTCCTGGGCATAAGCGGTGATGCGATAGAACCACTGCACGAGGTCACGCTGCTCGACGAGGGTGTCTTCATGGCGCCAGCAACGGCCATCGATGACCTGCTCGTTGGCAAGGACAGTGGCGCACTCGGGGCACCAGTTAACTTTGCTCTTTTTGCGATAGGCCAGGCCCTTTTCATACATGCGCAGGAAGAACCACTGGTTCCAGCGGTAGTAGTCGGGCAGGCAGGTGGTGACCTCGGTGGCCCAGTCGTAACCGAGGCCGAGACGCTGCATCTGCCGCTTCATGGCGGCGATGTTGGCCAGGGTCCACTCGCGCGGGGGCGTGTTGTTTTTGAGGGCAGCGTTTTCTGCCGGCAAGCCGAAGGCGTCCCAGCCCATGGGGTGCAGCACGTTGTAGCCGCGCATCCACATATGACGGGCAAGAGCGTCGCCGATGGAGTAGTTGCGCACGTGGCCCATGTGGAGCTGGCCGCTGGGATAGGGCAGCATTTCGAGCACGTAATACTTGGGTTTGCCGCTGGCAATGGGCTCGGCTGCGTACAATTTGGGGTCCGCGGCCCAGCGGTCTTGCCACTTGGGCTCGATCGCGACCGGGTCGTAACGAAGTTCTTTGTCTTCCGCCATAACCTTTTTAGTGTAAACGGATGCGCTGATCTATTAGATAGAGGAGGAGCGAATCATAAGTATTGCCGCTCCAAGTCGAAGGCGACTGTAAAGCGCTAAGCCACGCAACTTAGCGCCCTGGCCTGCTCGATGCGCTGACGGCGCTTGGGGGTGTGCAGCGCCTCCCACAGATCGGTGCGACGCTGCACATTGAGCCAAAACTCCGGAGAATTGCCGAACACGCGGGCAAGCATGAGTGCGGTATCGGCGGTAACCGCGCGGCGGTCATTGCACAATTCATTCACCAGCTTGCGCTGTACTCCCATCGCCTCTGCCAGGGTGCCCTGAGTAAGACCCAGCGGGGTCAGAAATTCCTCTACCAGCATCTCGCCAACGCTCACGGGCTTCCGCTCTGTGTTTAACATGACTGGACCTCACCGATAACCATGATTATCGAGATACACCGCTGCAGCTTCGCCCCTATCGCCGCTCCACTGAAAAACGAGCCGCCATTGATCGTTGACCCGAATGGAACACCGCCCGGCCAAGCTGCCGCGCAGTTTTTCGAAATGATTGCTGGGCGGCACACGCAAATCTGCGTCCGAGGTTGCATCGTCCAGCAATTGCAGCTTTCGGAATAGCCGCGCATCAAGATCCGGCGGGATATTCCGGCTGGGCAGATCATGAAGGAAGAACTCCCGCAGCCAACGGTCTCGAAAGCCGAGAATCATGGCCATCCTTCCCGATATCCCATTGTACCGCACAACGGTACAATGGGGCCAATTCGTTCCGCTGAACTTCTATTTCACCAGGCTTTTGAGGACGCGGACATTGCGCTCTTCGTCGCCGGACTCGTCGACAGGAGTTTCGGCAATGAAAGCGGCGTGAGCAAAGCGGCGGTCGTTGAGCAGGCGGCGGAAAGGCTCGACGCCGATGGTGCCCTGGCCGATGTGCTCGTGGCGATCCAGCTTCGAACCGCAAGCAGCTTTCGCGTCATTGCAGTGCCAGACGCGCACGGTGTCGAACCCCATGGTGGCAGCGATCTTGTCCATAGTCTGCTCGTACCCCTCGGGAGTGACGAGGTCGTAGCCGGCAACGTGGGTATGGCAGGTATCGAGGCAGACGCCGACCGGGGCGTGAGCGCGCAGCAGAGCCACCAACTCGGCTACCTGCTCAAAACTGCCGCCGAGTGAGTGCTGCGCGCCGGCGGTGTTCTCAATGAGGATGTGGAAGCCGGTGTCCTGCCAGGGTAAGCCGTCGATGGCGCGCTCGATGGATTCGGCGGCAAGTTTGAGCCCTTCATCGCGCGTGAGGCCATTCCAGGAGCCAGGATGCAGAACCAGGTATTCGGCGCCGAGAACGAGGGCGCGCTCGATTTCTCCGCGGAAGGCGACGATGCTCTTTTGGCGCACTTCATCGGACTGGCTGCACACGTTCACCAGATAACTGGTGTGGATGACCAGCGGACTGATGTGCAGGGCCGCACGCAACTCATGCATGCGCTCGGCTTGCTTGGGGTCCACTTTGGAGGGACGCCACATACGCGGGCTGGAAGAAAAAATCTGAAAGGTATTGGCGCCGATTTCCTGCGCCTTTTCAACGGCCTTCGAGACGCCGCCAGCCGTGCCGATGTGCACGCCAATTCGCTTAACCATGGAGATAGTTTAGAGCAGCTCTCCTGTTTGAGTGGGGGCTTCAAGGGCGCGCAGATTTCTGAGAAAAGGCCGCTCAGCGGTTGCGTTTTCCCTTTACGGCTATCGGAGAACTGCTGGAGATGGATGAACTCGCGCTTTGGCTAGCCCCACACCCGGCCAAAGTTGGGGCACCCGGTGCTGAAGCTCCGCTACTTGGCGGCGCTGGCGAAGTCGACCCTGCCGACGCGATGACCGTCGGGGTGGTTGGGCCTGAAATGGCAGGTACCGCCAGCCAGAACAGGGGTCCAGATCGACGGATCGGCGGGCTGCTCGCTGGAGCCGAGGAAGAGAACGCCATCCGGAGCCAACAGGCGATGGATATTGGCCAGCAGCGCCTTGCGGGTATCCTGCGAAAAATAGAGCATGACATTGCGCAGGAAGATGATGTCGAAGCGCTCATGGAACGGCAACGGCGGAATGCACAGGTTCGCTTGACGGAAGTTGCACATCTTGCGGAGTTCCTGCTTGACGGTCCAACTTTCACCGAGATGGTCGAAATAGTTGACGACAAAGCGGGCAGGCAGGCCGCGGTTCATTTCGATGCGGTGATAGGAGCCGGCCTGGGCGCGTTCGACCACCTCTCCGCTGATATCGGTCCCTTCAATGCGGATATTCCAACCGGCCAGCGAGGGGAAATGCTCACGGAAAAGCATGGCCATGCTATAGGCTTCCTGTCCGGTGGAGCAGGCAGCGCTCCAGATGCGCAGGGTCCGGCTGAGGCGGCGCGCTTCGATCAGTTTGGGCAGCAGATCGAGACGCAACAACTCGAAAGGACGGCCATCGCGAAAGAAGCTGGTTTCGTTGATGGTCATAGCCTCGGCGACGGCGCGCTCAAGGGCGGGATTCTTGCGCAGGCGCAGGTGCTGGACCAGTTCCTCCAGATGGGTCATGCCCTGGTTGCGGAGAAGTTTGGAGAGGCGCGTATCGAAGAGATAGTCGCGCGAAGGGTCGAGCACATTCTGGGAGAGCCCAAAAACGAGCTGGCGAAGATAGCCATAGTCCACGCTGAGGGGAGTTGACACGACTAGACCACCGATTCCCGAAGCTCGCGGGCTTCGTTGTGGTTCCGACCGACGAGCCGGATGATTTCAGGAGCGACGGCGCTGAGGGGAAGCACCCGATGGGCGAGCCCCGCGCTGACGACCGAGCCGGGCATTCCCCAGACGGCACTTGTGGCCTGATCCTGGGCCAGGACAGCGCCTCCCTGATCACGAATGATGCGGCAACTGGCGGTGCCGTCGGAGCCCATGCCGGTGAGCACCACGGCCAATACGCCTGAACCATAGACTGCGGCAACGCTGCGAAAGAGCACGTCCACCGCGGGCCGGCAGTGATTCTCGGGGGGCCCCTGGCTCAGGTGCAGCGTAGGGGGAAAGCTGGCGCGGGCGGCGGGCAGCACTTCCATATGCCAGTTGCCGCGAGCAATGGAGATGACTCCAGGCCGCACCGGATCGCCCTCGGCGCCCTCGACGACCCGCAAACGGCAGCGCGAGTTGAGGCGCTCGGCAAAGAGCTTGGTAAAGAGTTCGGGCATGTGTTGAACGATCAGGACAGGCAAAGGGAAGTTGGCGGGAAGCGCCGGAAGCACAATGTCGAGGGCCGCCGGGCCGCCGGTAGAGACGCCGATGGCAAGCACGGTTGGAACGTTGGTGACAGACTGGGGCCGAAACGGCGGAGCGGATGGGAAAAGAGAAGCCAGGCGCCCGGCGCCGGCCGCGACAACGCGGGGGCCAGTGGCGCCGCCCCGAGGTCCGCCCAAAGGGAAGGACGATTGCGGAGGAGACTGCATGGCGCTGGTAAGGGCTTGAATCTTGGGCAGCAGATCCTGCGACAACGCGTGGGTCGCAGCTTCGCGGCTGGCTTGGCCGGCGGGCTTGGCCACATAATCCGAAGCTCCGCTGGCGAGGGCTTCGATGGTAACCCGGGCGCCGCGCTGGGTGAGCGAACTGCACATGATCACCGGCATTTTGTGTCCCCGGGCGCGCAGCTTCTTCAGCGTAATCAGCCCGTCCATGACCGGCATCTCAACATCCAGCAGCATCAGGTCGGGGCGAAGGGTTTCGACCGAGTTTAAGGCAGATTCTCCGTCTGCTGCGGTGCCGGCCACTTCGAGGCCGGAGTCGGCACTAACGACCGAACGCAGCAGACTGCGCATGACCGCCGAGTCGTCCACGATCAGAATTCGGATACGGCGGCCAGAGGCCATGGTTCAGGCCTCCACCAGGCCAAGCATCGCCAGTTTCTCGGTGAGAGCCTCGTCATCAAAAGGCTTCATCAGGTATTCGTCCGCGCCTGCATCCAACGCGCGAAGGATAAAGTCGTTTTCGGCCTCGGTGGTGACCATCATCACCTTCATGGTGCGCACGCCCTGCGCACGGAGACTTTTGAGCATCTCCAGGCCGTTCATGACCGGCATGTTCCAATCCACCAGCGCAAGGTCGAAGGGCGGGCTGCCGTTGAGGCGGTCGATGCCGGCCTGGCCGTCGGCTGCCTCCTCGCATTCGATTCCCTTTTCTTCAAGCAGGCCACGTAAATATCCCCGTACGAAACGGGAGTCATCGACAATCAGAGCTCGCATGATCACCTCGGGATAGTGCCCGTTTACGCGACCCGGGCAGCGCCCAGACGCATGGGGTCGAGCCGCATGGGATCGAGCATCACCAGGAGGCCTTCCTTGAGCTTGTAGGCGCCGGCAAACAACGCCCTGCGGCGCTCATCGAGAATCGACGGATTGGGTTCGTGGTCGACCGATGAGACGGTAAGCACTTCGCCCACCGAATCCACCAGCACCCCGAAACAGCCGCCGGCATTTTCGAGAACGAGGATGTCCTGGGGACCATCTTTGGGCGGCAATCCCAACAGTTGACGCAGGCTGACGGTGGTCAGCACGTCGCCGCGGTAGTGAACGAGACCGCCGACAAAGCCCGGAGCCAGAGGAACAGGCTGCGGCCGGGCGGAGCCCACAATCTCAAGAATGTGGCTGATGGGCATACCGAACATCGTGGGCCCCACCCGCACAGAACACATCTCGGTCAGCGTGGCCGTAGTTTTTTCCTTATTGCGATTCAATGCAGTTCCTACCGTACTCATTCCGTGTTCTCCGCAATCGGGTTCATTCGTACGCCAATTTCATCGCTTCAGGCGCTTGTTGAGCCGCCTCATGGCGAGCGCCGGACTACTCCACCGAACTCAGCTCCATGGGCGCATTTTCCTGGGCGGGCAATGGGGCGACGCCGCCCAGATCGACCACGCCGGTAACGCGGTTTTTCAGGAGCGTGACGCCGCTGGCGCGCTGTCCGGCACCGGCCTCAAAGAGATCGCCGCCGGCAGCCACGTCGAGTACGTGGGAGACGGCGATGCCGACATGGCGGTTGCCTTCGCGGCAAACGACCACGATGATCTGCGCCTCCGGATCGCTTTGAACGCTGGCCAGCACACCGCCGGTATCCTCAACCGGAAGCAACTGGCCTTCAAAGTTGAGCACCGGGCGATAGCCGATGTACTCGATGCGCGAGACGGGAAGCTGCTCGATGCGCAGCACGTCGGCCAGGGGCACCGCCGCCTGGCGATCCGAGACTTCGACCAGCAGGTATTCGAGGCCCTTGGCGGCTTCGGCGTTCTCGTCTTCTCCCACTGCGGCAGGAGCATTTTCCTCCTCGGCGACCAAAGCGATTCCAGCCTTCATGGCAATCGATCCCGGGTCGAGAATGAGAGCCAGATCGGCATTGCCGAGCACGGTTGCGCCCGAATAGAGGCCGATATCCTTGAGCACCGAGCTGAGCGGCTTGACGACAATCTCTTCCGGGTCGGCGAGGCCATCGACGACCAGTCCGAAACGGCGGCCTTCGGCATCGAGAACGGCGATGAAATTATCGCGATCCGTCACCTCTCTGCGTTCGCCGTCCGGCACCAGCAGGCGGTCGAGAAAGACCAGCGGCAACAGCTTGCCGCGCAGCCGGTAGAGCGGCGCATCTTCGATCCACTCAATGGCGGTGGCAGCCTGCGCCGGCGGAATATGAACCAGTTCGGAGAGCGCGCCCTGGGGCAGCGCAAAGCTCTGGTTGACGCTGCGCACGATGAGCGCGGGAATGATGGCCAGGGTCAGCGGAATGCGCAGGCGAAGGGTGGTGCCCTTGCCCGGGCGGGAATCGATCTCGACCTTGCCGCCGATCTTTTCGACATTGGTGCGGACCACGTCCATGCCGACGCCGCGGCCGCTGACGTTGGTCACGGCGGCAGCCGTAGAGAAGCCGGGCAGGAAGATCAACTGCAGCAGTTCGCGTTCAGCCAGTTGGCTGGCGCGCTCGGCGGTAATCAGCCCGCGCTCGATCGCTTTCTGACGAACTTTTTCAACGGGAATGCCGGCGCCATCGTCGGAGACTTCGATGATGACGTGGCTGCCCTCCTGGGCGGCGCGAAGCTTGAGGGTTCCCTCCGGATCTTTGCCGGCGGCCTGGCGCACGTCGGGAGACTCGATGCCGTGATCGAGCGAGTTGCGCACCGCGTGGGTCAGGGGGTCCTTGATGGCTTCGAGCAGACTCTTATCCAGCTCGGTGTCCTGCCCCTCGACCTGCAGGCGGACCCGCCGGCCAAGCGTCTGGGAGAGATCGCGCACGATGCGCGGCATCTTGGAGAAGATGTTGGAAACCGGCTGCATGCGGGCCTTCATGACCGACTCGCGCAGGTCCGCGGTGACCATGTCGAGGCGGCGGGAAAGCATCGTCATGTTGGGATCGGAGGCAGTCGCCTGCAGCACCTGATTGCGCGTGAGCACCAGCTCGCCCACCAGATTCATCATCCGGTTGAGCAGGGTGACGTCGACGCGCAGCGTGCTTTCGGCAGCCGAACCGGCCTGCACGGTCGCTTTGATATGTTCATGTTCCGCTTCGGGGGCGGCCGGCACATGCTGCGAAGCCACAGGGGCCGCCGCCACGGGCTCGGCTACGGTTTCAGAAGCTTTCGGACCGGGAGGAGGCGGCGCGGCCGCCGTGGGCACCGGACCGAGAACGGCGGAAGCCGAGGCAACCGCTTGAGCTTGAACGGCCTGCTCCTGAGCTTTGACGGGCGTCTGGGCCTGCGACGGAACCTGCAGATCCTTGATCCGATCGATCAGTACGGTATCGTCGCCTTCGCCCTCGCTGGCCTCGGTTTCAATACTCCTGAGGATCGAGCGCAACCCATCGAGCAGTTGCAGAAGTCCTGTGATGATGGGGGCATTGGCAGACAGCTTGCCGTCGCGCAGCAGGCCGAGCAGATTTTCGCCGGCGTGGGCCAGTTTCTCCAGACGTTTAAAGCCGAGAAAGCCCGTGGTTCCTTTAATTGTATGCACCGACCGGAAGATCTCGCCCAGCAGCCCCATGTCGTTCGGGCGCCCCTCCAGGTCGGTGAGGCACCGCTCCATGCGGTCCAATCCTTCCTGGCTTTCGATCAGGAATTCCCTTGTCAATTCATCCATTGCGTCCACTCATCCGCCCAGCCAGGTTCAGATGCCCGGCACGGGAAGCACTCAAGGTCTATATCGGTTGATGGGAGCGTGACTTGAGCGACGGGCCGCAGGAAACAGAAAACACGGGAATTGGGCGCACGGAAAAGCCGCCGGCGCGATAAGCCTGCAACGATATACAGGAACAGAGGAAATGCTTTAGCCTCAAGGTTCATGCTCTCTATGAATGGAAGCCCGATGGATGCTCAACCGAATGCCCCGGAGCCGGCGCCAGCCGAACTGCTGGAGAATGCGCGCGAGGCTGCGGAACACTCCTATTCGCCCTATTCGGGCTTCAAGGTGGGAGCGGCCCTGCGGCTGACCAACGGCCAAACCGTGACCGGCGCCAATGTGGAGAATGTGAGCTATGGATTGACGATCTGCGCGGAGCGGGCGGCACTGGTGCGGGCGGTCGCCCAATTCGGACCTGATATTCGCATCGCGGCTGTCGCCGTGGCCAACCTGAACGGGGTGGCAAGTCCGCCGTGCGGGGCCTGCCGGCAGGTGCTGGCGGAATTTATTTTGCCGGAGGCGCCGGTGGTGTTTCCAGCAGCCGATGGAGCGCGGACGATGCCCTTCTCTGCCCTGCTGCCGCTGGCGTTCGAGATGAAGCTGAAGTGAGAGCAGGCAAAGGGCCGGACTCTTGTCCGAACGCCTGCAGCCCGGTTGCAACCGTCCCAACCCCTCAAGTGAGGCTTATTCGCGATGTCCATACTCAGTACCGCTACCTCGGCTGCCCCGCTGCACACGATTGACCTGATTCGCAAGAAGCGCGACGGCGGAGCGCTGGATGCGCGGGAGATCGGCTTTCTCGCAGCCGGAGCGGCAGACGGAACGATTCCACTGGAGCAGCTTTCGGCGTGGCTGATGGCGGCATACCTGCGGGGGCTGACGCTCGATGAGACGCGGGCGCTGACCGTGGCCATGCGCGATTCGGGAGAAAAATTCGATCCGTCGCGGCTGGGCAAGGCGGCGGTGGATAAGCACTCGACCGGCGGCGTGGGCGACAAAACCAGCTTCCTGGTGGCTCCGCTGGCGGCGGCCTGCGGGCTGGCCGTGCCCATGATCAGCGGCCGGGCGCTGGGGCATACAGGCGGCACGCTGGACAAGCTGGAGGCGATTCCCGGCTACCGGACGGCCCTGACACTGTCCGAATTTGAGACAGTCTTAAGAAAATGCGGCGCCTCGATTGTGAGCCAGACGCCTGCCCTGGTTCCGGCAGACCGGGTGTTGTACGCGCTGCGGGATAGGACGGGCACCGTAGAAAGTCCGGGGCTGATTTGCGCGTCGATTTTGAGCAAGAAGCTGGCCGCTGGGCTGGATGCGCTGGTGCTAGATGTGAAGACCGGCTCGGGAGCCTTTCTGCGTAAGCGGGAGGAAGCCGAATACCTGGCGGCGCTGATGGTGGCTACGGCAGAGGGTGCCGGCACCCGAACGGTGGCGCTGCTAACCGATATGGGGCAGCCGCTGGGCAGTACCGCAGGCAATTGGATCGAACTGGCCGAATGTATCGACCTGCTGCGCGGGGAGCGGCCGGCAGAGAGCGAAGATCTGCGCGAACTGTCGCTCATTTTGGCGGGATGGATGGTTTGCCTGGGCGGCAAAGCCGAATCGCCGGAAGCAGGCCGTGGGCTGGCTGAGAATGCGCTGGCAAACGGCTCGGGGCTGCGCGTGTTTTTGGAGATGGTCGAGGCGCAGGGCGGAGATGTGACGGTGTTCGACGATCCGAAGACGACCCACAAGCCCGGAGCGACGCAGATGCTGGCGGCATGGGAGAGCGGGTTTGTCGAGGAGATGGACACGACGGCGATCGGCTGGGCCGTGCAGCGGCTGGGCGCGGGACGCGAGAAGGCCGGAGAGCCGGTCGATCCTCATGCCGGAATTCTGTTTCATGCGCGGCGCGGAGCCCGGATCGAGCGCGGGCAGCCGCTGGCCACCCTCTATGCGACGGGACCGGAGTTGCTCGCAGAGCCTGTGGCGATCTTGAAGCAGGCGGTTCGCATCGCGGCTACGCCGCCGGAACCGGTGGCGCTGGTGAGCCGGATCTTTACGCGGGAAAATGCGGAGAAGCACCTGCAGGATGCTGTTAAGGTAGTCGGATAGGCGTACACAGAGCACAGGATTCAGAGACCAGGGATCGGAAGACGCCAGACTTGAGATCGGTGCGCTGCAGGCCGGTTCGGCTGCTCTGTCGGGGGTTGTAAGGAGAGATCGATTTGGATCGATTCACGGGGGTGTTGGGGATTTTGGCGGTGCTGGCCGCAGCGTGGCTGGGGTCGACCGACCGCAAACATATCCGCTGGCGCACGGTGGGCTGGGGGCTCAGCCTGCAACTGATCTTTGCCTTCTTTGTACTGCGCTTCGATTTTGGGCAGCGGGCAATGGCCTGGGCCGGGGACGTGGTGGGCAAGATGCTGGGCTGCACGCAGGCAGGCACCAAGGTGCTGTTTGGCGCGCTGGGCACGCAAAATACTTCGCTGGGATCGATCTTCGCCTTTCAGGTGCTGCCGACCATCATCTTTATCTCGGCATTCTTCGCGGTGCTTTACCACATCGGGCTGATGCAGATTATCATTCGCGGCCTGGCGTGGGTCATGCTCAAGACCATGCGTATTTCAGGCGCGGAAAGCATGAACGTGGCGGCATCGATTTTCATGGGACAGACAGAGGCTCCGCTGACGATCAGGCCGTTTCTCAAGGGCGCCACGCGCAGCGAATTGATGACCATCATGACCAGCGGAATGGCGCATGTTTCAGGCGGCATCATGGCCATGTACATCGCACAGGGCGTAGAGGCCAAGCACCTGCTGGCCGCGGTGATCATGACGTCGCCGGGCACGATTCTGATTGCCAAAATGCTGGTGCCGGAAACGGGCGTCCCCGCCACCGAGGGGCGCGTCGTGATTCCCAAGGACGAAGAGCACAAGGACGAAAACCTGATTGGCGCGATTGCCCGCGGAACCATCGATGGCGGCAGGCTGGCTTTCAATGTCGGCATCATGCTGATCAGCTTTTTGGCGCTGGTGGCGCTGCTCGACAGCCTGCTGGGCTGGGTACACGGCGGCGTGCCGTGGATTCCCGGAAGCCTGGGGCAGATTTTGGGATTCGTGTTTGCGCCCGTGGCCTGGCTGATCGGCGTGCCGTGGCACGATGCCGGCGCCATCGGCAACCTGCTCGGCATGCGCATGGCTCTGAACGAAGTAATCGCCTATATTTCATTGGGCGCCCAAAGGGCTGCGCTGGCGCCGCGCTCGTTCAC
>JAATGG010000170.1 GCA_015654835.1 Terriglobales bacterium | reverse complement strand
GGCGCAGCAGCGGGAGCCGGGGTTGCAGCCGGAACGGCAACCGGGGCTGCCGGTTCCGCGCTCAGCTTCCGGCGGGTTCCGCGCAACGCCTTTACCTTGGCCAAACGCTTTTCTTCCTCGTCGATGCGCACGGTGATGAACTTGATCACCGGCTCAGTGACGCGCAAGCGGCGTTCCAGCTCTGCCACGCCGGCACCATCGGCCTCGACGGTGAGCAGAACATAGTTGCCATCGTTGAACTTGCGCACGGTGTACGCAAGCTTGCGCCGGCCCATCTTCTCGGTGGTCTTTACGGCTCCGCCGCCATTGGTGACGGTGGTCGTGAAGCCAGCGATCAGCTTGTCGACATCTTCTTCGGCCACGTCAGGCCGAACAATGAACATAACCTCATACACACGGGACATCCGGTATCTCTTTCCGCTGGCCGCTCGGAGTCCAGCCCCGCTCCCCAGCATTGCCCGCCGGCCAGAGCGTCTCCCTACAGAAAGAGCGCTCGCATGCCTTGGCGGTTTGTTGCCTTTACTTCACTTCCACTTCTCTTCACTGTGCCGCATTTACTGCTCCGCCGGGCCGTTTCGCTCGCGGCGGTTGAACTCGTTCATTGCGGCTGCCGGGCCCACTTCGAGGATGCGCCGTGTGGCCGTAGCCACCCGATCCAACACCTCGTCCAGCACCGTCAGGTCCGCCTTGCGCATGGGGGCGAGCAGGTAATCTTTTCCTAGACGCTTACCGGCTCCTGCTGCGATCGCCTCCGGCGGCAAATTCAATCCAACGCCGATGCGGAGACGCACCCATTCCTGACTCCCTAGAGCGCCGTTGATGCTGCGGGCTCCGTTGTGCCCCGCCGGCGAACCGCGCTCCCTGATCTTGAAGGTCCCCAGCGCCAGGTCCAACTCGTCGTAAATCACGAGCAGGTCCTGCGCCGGATCCGCCTCAAATTCCCGAACCAGCGCGGCCACTGCCAGCCCGCTCAGGTTCATAAAAGTCTCCGGCTTGGCCAGGACCACTTCCCGCCCTGCGATGCGGCAGGTTGCGGTTGCGGCCCGGCAGCGCCGGTTCTGGACCACAACACCCTCTTGCTGGGCGATGCGGTCGATGGCCATGAACCCCGCGTTGTGCGGGGTCCACAGATACTCCGGGCCGGGATTGCCAAGCCCCACCACCAAAAAGGGGCCACGCCGGCCAACAGACTCACTTGCCTCGGCCAATGCTTACTTCTTCGCTCCGTCGGCCTTCTTGCCGCCGGCTGCGGCAGCTTCGGTCTCCGGTTTGCCCTTCTTGGCCACTTCAGGCTCAGCCGTAGTCGCCGCTGCAGCCGCTGCCGTTGCATCGGCTGCGGGTGCCGCTTCTTCGCGGATCGAAACCACGTGGGCCACGGTCGCATCCTCCGCATTGAGAAACTTGATCGAGCCGGAGTGGGGCAGGTCGCTGACGCGCACCACGTCGTACAGATTCATGGCGCTCACATCCACGTCGATGTGGCTGGGAATATCGCCAGGCAAGCACTCGACTTCGACTTCGCGCAGCACCTGATCCAGAATGCCGCCGGTGCTCTTGACGCCCACGGGAATACCCAGCAGCTTGACGCGCACGCTGACGCGCAGTGTCTTGTCGAGCGCAATGCGCTTCAGGTCGATGTGAATCAACTGGTCCTTGATTGGCTCATACTGCCAATCGACGATCATGGCCTTGGCCGTGGACTGGCCGGCAATTTCAACATCGAAAATCGTGTTGTGACCGGACTCGGAGTAGAGGATCCGCGCAATCTGCTTGGGATCGACTTCGATGGCCACTGCTTCACTGCCGGCGCCATACAGCACGGCGGGGATTTTGCCGGCGCGGCGCACGCGGCGGGCTGCATTTTTGTTGAACTTGCCCTCACGGGGCTTGGCTGCGACTACTTCGGGCATAGGTCTCTCGTTTCTTTGCGTCGGGCACGGGCCGCTTGGGGTCCGCTCCCTTTGTTGAGAAGCAGTTGCCGGCTTTTAGCTGCCGGCTTGGACTGCTTGTTGCTGTCGCGCTCGAATCGACTCAATCTCCGACTCGCTGCGTTCTTCTTTCGCCCTCGCGCAGTCGCAAAGGCCAATCTCATGTACCCACCCGCCGTCAGCCACGGCTAACCAGCGGCTGGCCTTAAGAAAACAGCGTGCTGACGCTGGTTTCCATGTGGATGCTCTCAATCGCCGCGCCCAGCAGGCCGGCAATGGAGAGCACCTTGATCTTGGGCAACTTCTGCGCCGCTTCGCGCAAGGGAACGGTGTTGGTGACGATCACCTGTTCCAGGCGGGAGTTGGCAATGCGATCGATGGCCGGCCCTGAAAGCACAGCGTGGCTGGCACAGGCGTACACACTGGTTGCCCCGTTGGCATAGAGCGCATCCACGGTCTTCACCAGCGTGCCGGCCGTGTCGATAATGTCGTCGATGATGAGGCAGGTCTTGCCCTTCACGTCGCCGATGACGTGCATCACTTCGGTGACGTTCATGTCGGTGCGGCGCTTGTCCACAATGGCCAGCGGCGCTCCTACTTTTTGGGCAAAAAAGCGAGCCCGCTCCACACCGCCCGCGTCCGGCGAAACCACGATCAGGTTGGGCAGGTTCAACTCGCGGAAGTAGCTCACCAGCACCGGGCTGGCAAAAAGATGATCGACGGGAATATTGAAGAAGCCTTGAATCTGTGCCGCGTGCAGATCGACAAACAGGGCGCGATTGGCGCCGGCGGTGGTCAGCAAATCGGCGATGAGTTTGGCGCTGATGGCGACGCGCGGACGATCTTTGCGATCCTGGCGGGCATACCCATAATAAGGAACCACCACCGTGATTCTCGCCGCCGAGGCGCGCTTGAGCGCATCGATCATGACCAAAAGCTCCACCAGGTTCTGGTCCACCGGATAGCAGGTGGGCTGAACCACAAACACATCGACGCCGCGCACATTCTCCAAAAGCTGAAAGTAAACCTCGCCATCGGCAAAGCGCTGCAGCTTGGCCTCGCCCACCGGAACCCCGATGTGCCGGCCGATTTCCTCGGTGAGGGGCCGGTTGGCCGAGCCGCTGAAGAGCTTGAACCGCTTGTCTTCGCTCAAGTTGCGAGCCCGCTTGCGCTCGGGGGCCGGTTTGGCCTCCTTCGCCTTCAGGGCAGCCTCGGGAGCCAGAACCTGCGCTCCGTCTTTTACGGCTACCGCCCCATCTTTCAGCGGGTCCACTCCGCTCTCCTGCTGCTTCTCTTCCACTGTCACCGTCAACGATCCCACTTCCATCTCCGAGCACCTCCAAGCTGGTTTGCTTTGGCTGCTTTCCGGCTTTTAGAGCGGTTTCCCAATTTGCATGTACTGTTCGCCACGGTGCACTGGCTGCTTTTCCAGAGGAAAAGCCCCTGAGCGGTTGTGGTTTCCAGATTCAGCAATTTGGAGAATCGCTAAACTGCAAACTTTGGCTGGGCGACTAGGATTCGAACCTAGACAAGTGCCTCCAAAGGGCACTGTCCTACCATTAGACGATCGCCCAACTCGACAGCCGTTCGTGAGTCTCTCTTGCACGACGGCTGACTGTCAACATCCTTATTTCAGAAGCATTTCGCCCCAGTACGCGGGGCGAGGCAGGGTGCGAGTCAAACGGCTCGCCACACCGGCCGGCTGCGCCCATAGGCGCTGCTGTGCCGCTTCTGCATCTCCACGGGTCCGATATAACCCGAAGAGCGCCGAACCGGACCCGGACAACGAGGCATGGAGGGCCGCCTCCGGAGTGCCCGAAGCCGCAAGAATACGCTTGATTTCACCGAGGGGAGGCTGCTGGGGAAACACGACCCGTTCAAAGTCGTTCTGGATCCAGCTACTGATCCCGGTGCGGACAAGCGCGGACTCTTGAGGCCCGGCCAGGTCCCCTCCCACGGAGAGGACACCGGAGGAGCCAACTCCCTGCCGTCCTCCCGGGATTGCTCCCGCAAAGGCGCTGGCATAGGCGCGGCTCAACTCATTTAGTTTAGCGGTACTGGCGTCGGCGGTCAAACCCTCGGTCGCGCACAGGGCATCCCAGTCGCGAAATGCCTGCGGTGTGGAGACCCCGACCTCGGGCGTGGCAACCACGCACCAAGTCGGTTCGATATCCGGCAGCGGGTAAACCTGCTGGCCGCGGTCCACGCCCAGCAGAGTGCCGCCGATCAGAAACAGAGGCACATCGGAGCCCACCTGGGCGGCAATCTCCAGCCGCCTGGCCGGCCAGCTAAGCTCCGTTCCCCATCCCGCGGGAGTCTTCGTTTCCGAAGACGGCAAAGCCGCACCTCGGGCCGTGATCCCGAGCTCTGTCTCCAGGCCAACCAGCGCTGCCACGGCGTTGGCCGATCCCGCGCCCAGCCCGCCCTGCACCGGTAGCCTTTTTTCGATGTGGATGTCTACTTCGGCCGTGCAGCCCAACGCCTGCAGCGCCAACGCAACCATCTTCCAGGCGGTGTTCCGCTCGTCCGTAGGCACGCGCTCATCATTCGAGGTCAGCCGCAGGGCCGTCGTGGGGGCAGGCTTTGCCGTCACGGTGACCAGATCGTACAGTTCGAGGGTCTGGTACACCGTGACCAGGGAATGAAAACCATCGGGCCGCGGCGCACCAATGCCGAGGCCCAGGTTGATCTTTGCGTGCGAACGAACGGCGGTAGGCATACCGGTCCATTTTAGAGAGCCTGGCTGTCTGGCGTTTTTTCAGAGGCCAGCCGGCCACATCTTCCCCGCTAGAGCATTGCTGAACGCGTTGCGAATTCTCTAGCCGCCCGCAATGTGGAGACCGGGTCGCCGGTGGGATAGAACTCCATGGCGACTACATGCTGATATTTGAGCTGGACCAGCTTGCGATAGATGCTGCCGTAGTTGATCTCGCCGGTGCCCGGTTCGTGGCGGCCCGGCACGTCGGCCACGTGAATCAGTCCAATCACATCGATGTCCTTATCCAGCTTCTCGATGAGGTTGCCCTCGGCAATCTGCTCATGAAAAAGGTCGTAGAGGAACTGGACCTGCGGGTGGTTGACGGCGCGCACAATCTCGATGGCCTCGGCGGCGGAGGCAAGAAAGTAGTGCGGATTCTCCTTGGGGTCGATGCACTCCAAAAGCAGGCGCACCGGCTGGCCGTTGATCTGTCGACCCTCGATGAGGGCTGCGGCGCGCTTGAGTGTCTCGACGCAACTTTGGTGTTGCGCCTCACGGGAGAGCCCGGGAACAACGTTGCCGGAGAGGAGGATGATGGCGGGGCATGAAAGCGTTTCCATGGGGACCAACGCCTGACGCAATTCGCCCAGCAATGCCTCCCGCGCCGCCGGGTCGCCTACGCCGTGAGCTAGGCCCGCGGTCGCGTCAAACTGGATGCCGAGCCGCTTCCGAGCCGCGTTGGCGCCGGCAAACTCCGCCTCCGTCCAGTGAGCATACTCGCCCACAAGCTCTACGTTGCGATAGCCCGCCTCGGCGATAATCGCCAGTCGCCGGTCGAACGACAGCTTCGGCAAGATCGTCCAAAGCATCACCGAAAGCGGAAAGGGCGGGGCCGCCGCTTTAGGCGATTGCGCGCGGGCCGGAGACGATGTCGAGAGCGGCGGCGCCACGGCACTCAAGGCGGCTGTCGTCAGAACTTGCGTAAACGTGCGGCGATTCATGCATTCCTCCTAAGACTTTGTAGATTTGGACTTCACAGGTTTGGCACCGGCCTTGGCAGAGGCGCACAGGTCTTCCCAATCTTTTTCGGTTTGGTCGGCATAGAGCGAGCCGAACTTGGCTAATGCCTCGGCGAAACCGTCTCCCGAACCCAGATAGCCGGAAATCACCAGCGGGTCTCCAGAGCGGGCATGGCCGCGTGCCAGCAGTTCCCCGCACACCTCGGCGAATGCGCGCAGACCGCCCCCAGCCATGTCGTCGATGTTGATCGGCCCCTTGTGGTCATTGAGCTGGCGCACCAGGTAGTCGCGTCCGCCAAACTGCGTCCAACCTAGAAACGGGTCGGACTGCAACTGCATGGCCCGATGCCCCTCGACGACGCGCTGCCCGTTGTGGCGGGCGGGCTGCGCGTTGGGCAGATAAGGAGCATAACTGGACTCCTTCTCCTCTTTCATCTGCAGGAACAACGGATCGCCGGGACCGTTGCCTTCGAAGCAGATGCAGTAGTCGCGCAATCCCACCGAACCGGTGCCCACCACTTTGAAGGCCACATCTACAGGGCGGTAAAACGACAAAAAGTGCTGCCGTTGCGGCTCCAGCATGGCGCGATAAGGCTCCAGCGCTCCCAGCACCGAGGCAGCCTGGCGGCCCGTGACACGGGTAAGCGCCGGCTTTTCTTCTTGAAAGCGGCGGGGCGCGCCGGGCTTGTTCGAAGCCGGCTCGGTGACCTGTTTCAGCGTGTGTTGAGGCGTGGACCGCTCGGCCTTGAGCAGCGCGTCATGGACAGGCTCCACCGAGTTCAAGCGGTGCACCTGAAAGCGCGCAATCTCAATGCTCGGCATTTCGGCAAAGGCCCGCATTTGAGCGGCATAGCGCTCCATGCACTTCTCCACGGCGCCCTGAGCGGATGACTCCTTGTGCCCCGACCCGCGCCCGGCCAGCATCAGCGAAACGGCCATGCGCTTCAAGTCCCACTCGAACGGCCCGCGAATGGTCTCATCGAAGTCGTTGATATCGAAGACCAGGCGTCCGTCGGGCCCCGCGTAAGCGCCGAGGTTGCGCACATGCGCGTCGCCGCAAAGTTGGCTGACGATGCCGGTGTTGGGCAGCACGGCTAAATCTGCCGCCATCACCGGCACAGCCCCGCGAAAGTAGCCGAAGGGGGCCTGCTGCATCAGGTCGTATTTGAGCTTGGCGAGCGCCGGAACGCGGCCCCGCATCGACTGCTCAATGAGCGCGAGGGCTGGCGTTTGCCTCGCTTTGAGTTTGAAGCCTTCATGTTCCTGGCGGCCCACCTGCTTGCGCCGTGCCTGGCCAAGTTTGCGCCGCTCTTCCGAAGTTGCCCAATGCATGACCCGCACCATACACCGCGCGGAGCAGGCGGCGCAATCGGGCAAGCGGCAGGCCAGCCTTCAGCTGCCTCATTCACAAGCCGTTTAGGAGAGAGCCTAGTGGGTAGATTGAATATTTGGCCGACATACCTGGCGGCAGATCGAGCCGTCGCACTCGACCAGAGAACACTAGTCTGTAGAGCCCCTGACGGAGCCAAAAATCAGGCGTATGGTATTTACGTTTCCACTTGGGGAACGCATGCTCTCTGAACGGACCTTGTCGGCAACACGCTTAAACTTCGCGCCGCCTGAAGAGATCGTCCTTCTCGCGCTTCGGGCAGTTCGCACACCCGAGGCAGCAGACGAGGAGAATCGCAACCCCCACCGTGACCAGCACGGCGAGGACACTTCCGTTCGAGGCAAACCAGTGAATCAGATGCTGCATATTGAATGTCCACATAGCCAACTCCAAAACTCTGTCGCAGATCTTGTGCAGCGGCAGATTATTTTGAATGTCGGAGCGCCAGTATCCCGGTGCCACACAGTCTACCATCGGCAAGTTACGATTGGCGTGCACTTATTTATCGCCGTTTCTTTCTTGCCTTAAAGTGAAGAAAAAGCGAAAATATTTCCATGCCCGCCGAACCCAATTCGCAACCTGAAACCGTCATTGCGGAATGGCCGGAAGATACTCAGATCTCTGGTTCCTTGGATGCGTCCGCGGCTAAGAACGTCCCCCTCCTTAACTGGCTCTTTGTCGACCTGAACTCTTATTTTGCTTCGGTGGAGCAGCAGGTTCGGCCCGATCTGCGCGGCCGTCCGGTCGGCGTGGTGCCCATGATGGCCGACACAACGTGCTGCATCGCGGCCAGTTACGAAGCCAAGGCCTACGGCGTCAAGACGGAAACCATCGTGGCCGACGCCAAGCGCATGTGCCCCGGGCTGGTGCTGGTTGAGGCACGCCACGAGCTGTATGTCGAATATCATCACCGGATTGTCGAAGCCGTCGAAAGCTGCCTGCCGGTGACGACTGTTCTCTCCATCGATGAAATGGCCTGCCGGTTGATGGGCCGCGAGCGCCCCCTGCTTGCCGCAATGGAGCTCGGCCGCCAGGTCAAGGCGTGCATCCGCCACAAGGTAGGCGATAGGCTGCGGAGTTCGGTCGGCCTGGCCACCAATCGCTATCTCGCCAAAGTGGCCAGCAATATGGAGAAGCCCAACGGCCTGGTCGCCCTGACGCTGGATATCTTGCCCGAGGCCTTGCGCGGGCTCACTCTGCGCGACCTGCCCGGCATCGGCGCGCGCACGGAGAAGCGGCTGAACCTGCGCGGCATCCGCACCATGGATGACCTGCTGGTGCTCGACTGCGAGCAGACCGGCCAGCTATGGGGCTCGGTCTGGGGCGAGCGGTTGTGGCATTGGCTGCACGGCGAAGACTTCGATCTATCGGAGACGGAGCATCTCAAATCCATCAGCCATCAGCATGTGCTCGCGCCGGAGATGCGCACGCCCGAGAAGGCTTGGGCCGTCGCGCATAAGCTTCTGCACAAAGCCGCGATGCGGCTGCGCTCGGGTGGACTGTGGGCCAGCAGCATCGGTCTGGCCGTCGGCTTTGCCGTTCCCCGGGAGCAGAAAGTTCCGGTGAGCCGATTCGGTATTCCCTCCCGCGGCTGGCATGGCGAACAGCGCCTGAGCGAGTGCCAGGATAACCAGATCCTGATTGCCGCCCTGCGCCGCTTGTGGGACTCAAAGCCTCAAGGTCCGGAATGCGCGGCGCCCTTTTTTATCGGCGTGCATCTCGGCGGACTGGTCCCCGATCGCCTGCACTCGCTCAACCTGTTCGATGAAGTGGACGGCGAGCCGAGCCGTGCGCGCTTGCTGGCCGCAATGGACGGATTGAATCAGAAATATGGCATGAATACGTTGGCCCCGGCGACCATGTTGACCGCGTTCAAGGCCGCGCCCACTCGCATCGCCTTCCATAGCATTCCCGACTTGTTCTAGGGCACGGCTCCGCGAGTTGGATGTGGCGCAGTTTCTCTCGATCCAACGCGATGGAATGGAGACCGTTCATCCGCCGGCGTTCCGCCGGAACCAAACTTTACCTATGCCGCATCGTCTGGGCTGGCTACACTGAAGGGCAGCATGGCCAGTCTCTCTCCAGCACCGACGTCGAGTTATCGGGGCAGGCTTGCGCCCTCGCCTACCGGCTACTTGCATGTAGGGCACGCGCGCACGTTCTGGACTGCCTGGCAGCGGGCGCGCGATGCCGGCGGGACGCTGGTGATGCGCATGGAAGATCTGGACCCCGGACGCAGCCGCACAGTTTTCGCCGACGCGGCCCTTGAAGACCTGCGTTGGCTGGGCATTCGCTGGCATGAAGGTCCTGACAAAGGCGGCCCCTTTGCTCCCTATCAGCAAAGCCGCCGTCAGGCGATCTATCTAGCCGCCTGGCGCAAGCTGTTGCGGGGTGGTTTTTTGTTTCCCTGCCACTGCTCGCGCAAAGATCTTGAAGCGGCTCTCGGTGCGCCTCATGAAAGCTCTTCTCCTTCAACTCAATCTGGAGAGAACCACGGAAAACACGAGCACCTCGATGACGAGCCTGTCTATCCGGGAACGTGCCGGCATTTGCAAGGTTTCGTTCCGCAACTGCCAGGCCGCACCGGCATCGAGTTCGACACACCGGAGGACGTGAATTGGCGGTTCCGCGTTCCCGATGGCGAAGTGGTCGAATTCGAGGACCGGAATCTGGGTCGGCAGCGCTTTGTCGCCGGGCAGGATTTTGGAGACTTCGTGGTATGGCGGCGGGACGGGGTGCCCAGCTATCAACTCGCCTGCGTCGCGGATGACGCGGCGATGGGCATTACCGAAGTAGTTCGCGGAGCCGATCTGCTCAAATCCACTGCGCGGCAGATTCTGCTTCACCGTGCATTGGGCTTCGGCGGTCCCCAGTGGTATCACTGTCCCCTGGTGGTGGACCACAACGGGCATCGCCTCGCCAAGCGCCATGACGCGCTCAGCCTGCGCGCCCTGCGCAAGCGGGGACTGACTCCGATGAATATCCTCGCAGCGGAATTGCCGGTTGAAGCGTAGCTCCTGCCCCAGGTCTGTGCCGAAGCAATACCCACGGCAGAAAGCTAGCGGCTGCCTTTAGCTCCGAGATAAACAAGCGCGCCGCCAGCCACGATGCCGATCACGCCCAGAATCGGCGGAATAGGCACGGTGTGGTGTTCCGTCTTGTCGATCTGAATCGGCCCCATATCGACGGCCTTTTTGTGACTCGTGAAACTGAACCCGCCGTAAATCACTCCCGCTATGCCCGCAACGATCAGAAGAATTCCGACTAACCTCATCCCTTGCCTCTTTCTTGATGCCGGTGGACTGGTGGCAGCGGTCTAGCGGGAGCTTACTCGCTTGCGCCTTACCTGGATTACCTGGATAAATAAACTGACTTAGGCGTGCGCCATCTTCATTGCCGACGAGTTGACGCTTTTGGCAATCGAATTCAACTTCTTGTCGGCCGCTTTTTCTTCCCCGAGAGTCTCTTCGAGAAGAGTGGCAATTTCGTTCTGGCCCAGCAGCTTGGCATAGTCGCGGACGCTGCCGTATCCAGCCATCTCATAATGTTCCACGCGTTGGGCTGCGGAGATCAGGGCGGCATCCCGCACCGGGCCTTCTTCCGCTTCTTCCAGCACTTCCGCACCTTCTTCGAGGACGCCTTTCATACCCACGCATGTCTTTCCGCGCGGACCTTTGCCGAGAATCTCGAAGACGCGGTCGAGGCGCTCGATCTGTCCCTTGGTCTCGTTCAGGTGTTCTTCGAACGCCGCTTTCAATTCTTCTGAAGTGGAAGCCTTGGCCATCTTCGGCAAAGACTTGGTGATTTGCTGTTCGGCGGAATAAAGGTCCTTTAGCTCGTCTAGAAACAGCTCTTCTACACTCGATACACTCATAGCATTTTCCCTCTAATGAAATTAGCGATCTGGGTGCGGTCAGGTGGGCGGCCACGCGGGATTGGCAGCCACCCATCCGAGGTTTGTTTGTGAAACGTACCGATTAGTGGCGATGACTTGCGGCATGTTCGACTTCGGCCTTGTGCTTCTCGTGCTTGGCTTCGTCTCGTACATCGCGGGCCGCGTCTTTCACGTTTCCGACAGCTTTTTCGGCTTTGCCTTTAATCTGCTGAGCCGCGCCTTCGATCTGCGCATCCGTGTCGCCGGTCCATTCGCCTATCTGGCGCTTGGCGCGCCCTGCTGCATCGTCCACTGCCCCTTTTACTCTGTCCTTGTCCATGGTTCCACCTCCGTGGGTTGAAGCTCTAAATTACTTTGCTGGCGGGGCGTTCACGTTGCCCCGCTCAATACCAATCCGAATCCTGGTCAACCAATTCGGAGCAGGCCGAATGACCCGCTCTGCGGCTAAGTCGCCGGAGTTGTGTCAAACAACCGGTCTGCGGCCTGAAATCAACTGGAGAATCAGCACGACCAGCGCAATCACGAGTAATATGTGAATGAATCCACCCAGGGTGTAGCTGCTCACAATTCCCAGCAGCCACAGCACGAGGAGGATTACAAAAATCGTCCAGAGCATCTCTTCTTACCTCCTGAACTTCTCTTCTTCCACATCCACAACAGACGCTTGGACGCCGGGCCGTCACGGTATGGTTGTTCGCTGCTCGAAGATTTGCCAAACGTACCTGTGCGCCCGAACCTGAGCCCGAATGTTCCCTGGTTTAGATACGGTTTGGATACAGCCTCCCGGCCAACTTACGCATCCCAACACCGTGCCTGTGCGGTTTTACACTGAACTGTCTTGACCGCGTCTAAGGCCACGCCAGTGTCCACCGCTCACGGCGAGGGCAACGGTGCCGAGCAAAAGCAGCGCGCCGCTTTGTAAGTTGCAACTGTTCGCGGGGTGTAACTCGTGGCGTAAGGAAACGGACCTCAACCTAAGTACGGAGGGAACATGCTTCTTCTCATTATTCTGATCGTGTTGATCTTTGGGTTTGGCTATGGCGGCTACCGGATGGGTCCAGGGTTGGGCTATTACGGCGGTGGTGGACTTAGCTTAATCTTGACCATCATCGTCATTCTGCTGCTGCTCAAGGTTTTCTGAGGCTGGCAGAACTGCTTTGCCGCTACACGCAGTGGCGACCCAATTCGCATCGTGCGCCTCATCCTGCCTGCAATCGCGGTTACTTTTGCCGCAGAGGCGCCCGCGCGTTTTTCTATAATTAGCTCTCTAACAATCGCGACTTACTTTGTAATTGTTTCCGGTACCGGACGAGTGCGCTGCGTATGCGCGGCTCTTAGCTTTTCATATTGGTTCTGCAAAACATCCAATTCCGCTTCGCTCAGTTTCTCAATATCGATCATATGATTCCGCGCCTTGTCGATGGCTCGTATCAATTCATCCAGTTTAAGATTGATTGCCCGCGAGTCGCGGTTTTGCGTATTCTGAATCAGAAAGACCATCAAGAAGGTGACAATTGTTGTCCCGGTGTTGATGATCAGTTGCCAGGTATCTGAGAAATGAAAGACCGGCCCTGTCAAAGCCCAGATGGCAATGATCAGAATGGCTCCGGTGAACCCCCATTTAGATCCCAGCCAGTACGACGCCATAGTGGCGAATTGCCCAAATCCATCGCTGGTATTGCGCGCCGGCGTCCCGGGAACCTGCTTGTCCATCTTAGGATCTCCTTTATAAATTCTTTATACGCCATTCGCGATTCTTCCCGAACCGGTTCTCTAAGTCAAGTGAATATAGCCTGCCCGCGCGCCGAGGCGATTTCTGCGAACCACGGCCCGATTGCGAGCAAGCCTGAAGCCCCGGCCATCCTATACACTTCACATCTGGGGGATTTTAGATGCTGCTTTACCGTGGTCTGCTGGCGGGTCTCGTCGTCGCTTCCTTTCTCATTCCTGGCGAGTTCCGGGCACAGCAAGCGCCACCGTCGCAGGCGGCCGGCATGGGCGGCGGCATTGCAGGGGGCGTGGGGGCGGCGCCAGTCTACGACGAACAGAAGAGGCCCATCACGGCCGGCGGGTTTGTGGACTCCGGCCCCGTGATGTTTGCGGATATCACCAAGGCCGCCGGCCTTTCCGGTTGGACCCACAAAATGGGCAGCCCGGAGAAGAAGTTTATCGTCGAGACCAACGGCTCCGGTGTGGGTCTGATCGACTATGACAACGACGGCTGGCTGGATATTTACCTAGTCAATGGATCGACGTTCGATGCGCTCGATGGTAAAGAGGAACCGCCGCATTCCGCGCTGTTTCACAACAACCATGATGGAACGTTCACGGACGTAGCGGCCAAAGCTGGCGTAACGAACGATCGCTGGGGATATGGCGTCAGTGTGGCCGACTACGATAACGATGGCTGGCCCGATCTCTATGTGGGTAACTACGGCAAGAATCGCCTCTACCACAATAATCACGATGGCACATTTACCGATGTCGCGGAGAAGGCGGGCGTCACGCTGGGTAACTGGTCGCCCGGCTCGGCCTGGGGCGATTACGACGGAGACGGAAGGCTCGACCTGTATGTCACCGGCTATGTTCACTTCGACCGCGGCAACCTGCCTGTCGCCGGAACCAAGGCCGTGGGGTATGCTTTCTGCCAGTATCGCGGCGTAGCGGTCAACTGCGGTCCGCGCGGACTGCGGGGCGAGCCCGACCATCTCTTTCATAACAATGGCGACGGCACTTTTACCGATGTGACGGTAAGAGCTGGAGTCGAGGACAAGGATCGCTATTACGGATTTACCGCGATCTTTGTGGACGTAAACGGCGACGGCAAACCGGACCTGGTGGTAGGCAACGATTCGGAGCCCAATTTTCTTTACATCAATAAAGGCGACGGCACATTCGACGATCAGAGTTACGTCTCAGGATTCGCGCTCAACAAGGACGGGCGCGAGATCGCCTCGATGGGCGTCGCAGTCGGCGACTATGAAAACACCGGCCTGCTGGACTTTTTTGTCACCGATTTCGGCGATGATTACAAGGTTCTCTACCACAATGACGGGGATGCCAGCTTTACCGATGTAAGTTACAAAGCCGGCATCGCGCAGACGACGATCCCCTTTGTCGGCTGGGGCGATGGCTTTATCGACTACGACAACGATAGCTGGCTCGATCTATTTATGGTCAACGGCCATGTCTATCCTGAGGTGGACCAGCACGACTGGGGAACCACCTTTGCCGAGCGGTCGCTGCTCTTTCATAACGAACAGGGAAAGAAGTTTCAATATGTGCCGCCCATGAAGGGTTCCGCGCTGGCCATCGTCACGCCCGCGCGCGGCGCCGCTTTTGGCGATCTGTTTAACGACGGCAAGATCGATGTCGTCATCAATCCCATCGACGGGCCGGCCATCTTATTGCGGAACGTGAATCCGGACCAGCATCACTGGGTAGAGATGAAACTGGTGGGCGGCCCCAAGAGCCCGCGCGACGCCGTCTGCTCAACCGTCTATCTGAAGGCCAACGGCGTGCGCCAGCGCCAGGATGTGCTGGCGAGCGGCAGCTACATTTCGGCGAACGATCAGCGTCTGCACTTTGGCTTGGGCGATGCAAGCGATCCGGGGACTGCGGAAATCCACTGGCCTTCCGGCCTGAAAGAAACCATCAAGCTGCCGGCAGCGGATCGCATTTACACGATTACCGAAGGCCAGGGGATTACAGCCGCCTTGTGTAATGGAAAGCCCTGTTCCAATAATGCCACGGCGGAAACTCAATCACCCGCCAGGACCGGCAAGCCATAACCAGGCGATAACAACAGGCAGCACTTGCGGGGACGACTCTTTCGTCCCCGCAAGTGCGATTTCCGTTCTAAAAGACCCCGGCCAGAAACGCCTCTGCCGCGGGCGGCTTTTCGCCGTGAATGCCGCACTCCGCCAGCACCACCGGGGAGAGCGTTATCACCGGGCAATGCGCGTGCGCGAGCACCTTGTAGACCACGCCGTGGCGGGTGATCGCCGCGAACGCCGATGCCCCTTGCGCTCCGAGCACGATCAGGTCGGCCTGCTGTGCCCTGCCCTGGTAGAGCAATTCTTCCGTGGGATCGCCGGGCACGACGACGGCCTGAGCCTCGATCTTGCCCCGCAGCTCGACGGGAATCAACGAGAGCAGATCGGTCTCGATCTCATCGATGGTCCGGCCGGCGAGCACCTGGGCCCGCTCCTGCGGTTTGATGACATGCTGCAGGATGAGACGCGCGCCGTGCTGGGCGGCCAGTTCGGCGGCGAAGCTCGCAATTACGTAACTGCTCTCCTGCAGGCTGACGGCGCACAGGATGCTGCGGGTCGCAAAGTTGCGGAAGCTGCCTTCCACCACATCGGGGCCAACAATATAGACGGGCACTTTGGAGGTGCGCAGAACGGCCTCGGCCACCGAACCCACCAGCAATTTGCCGATGGGACCCGGCGAGTGCGTCCCCATTACGACGCGGTCGATATCGCGCTCGGCCATGAAGCTGAGAATCTGGTCGGCGGCCAAACCGGGACGCACCACCACCTCACAGCGAATGCCGGCAGCGCGTACGCGTTCGGCCAGGGGCGCAAGATGATGCGTCTCGGCACGCGCCGCCGCGGCGTAGTCGTAGTAGCGAACCCCTGAGGTTTCCGATGCGGTTACGACCAAGGTGTCGTAAGCGTGAAACAGGATCAGATCCGCGCCAAATTCGGAGGCCTGCGCCAGCGCAAAGGCAAAGGCCTTCTCGTTTGCAGGAATCTCGGAGGCGAACAGGATGGTGGAGGGTTTGCTCCAACCCGGCTGGATGTGGGTGGCCATGGGAACCTCCTTAACGTGCGAGTTACGGTGATGGAGATGCATGTCGGTTCAGCGCCGGGTGGCACATCTCGAAGTGATCTAATCACGCCAGGGGTGTGGAGCCCAACCCTACTAAGACGTTCCGCTCATAGGCTACGTTGCCCTGAGGATCAAAATTTTCGTCTCTTTTTCCACATTTGTCTAGTGCTCAATTGCTCACCTTATAAATTGAAGAAGACAAGGTGATCCCAATCACAGCCCGCGCCCCATCGAGGCTGCTCTTCTAGATGTGGAGCCGTGGCGCAATCCCCCTCTGGAAGAGGTTTCCGGACGGCCCCGGCGATTTCGTAGGAGGCCCCATGCAGCCGATGCACAATATCCCCGCCCGTGGCGGGTTGAATTTTGACGAGACACCGTTTCTGGCAATCTGGGAAGTCACACAGTCCTGTGATCTCGCCTGTAAACACTGCCGCGCCGCCGCACAGCCGATCGCCCATCCGGACCAGCTCACCACCGATGAGGCAAAGGTGCTGATCGATCAGATCGCAGCCATGCGCGTGCCCATTTTCGTCTTTACCGGCGGCGATCCGCTCAAGCGACCCGACGTATTCGACCTGATCCGTTACGCGGCCGAAAAGAATGTGAAGGTTGCCGTTACGCCCAGCGCGACTCCGCTGCTGACGCGCGAGGCGATCTTCAAGCTCAAGGAGGCCGGCGTCGTCCGGCTGGCGGTTTCGCTCGACGGTTCGACACCTGAAATCCACGATGCCTTCCGCGGTCTGTCCGGCGCCTGGGCCAGGACCATCGAGGCCATCCAATGGGCCAACGAGGCGGGCATTCCCATTCAGGTACATTCCACGCTCAGCCGCCATAACGCCCACGACCTCGATAACCTGTGCGCCCTGTTCGAGAAGCTGGCCATCGTCATGTGGAATGTGTTCTTTCTGGTTCCGGTGGGGCGCGGCCAGTTGGACGATCTGCTTTCGGGCGAGGAGTTCGAGCAGGTCTTCGGCAAGATTTACGAGCTGTCGCATCGGGTCAACTTCCAGATCAAGACCACCGAGGCCATGCACTACCGGCGCTACCTGTTGCAGCACAATTTGGAAGAGCGGCGCATGGGCATGGGGCATCCTCATGCCGCGGGAGCCGGCTACGAAGCGGGCACTCCCACGGCCGATGCCCAAAGCCGCACAGCAGGATGGGCTACCCGCCGCGTGAACGACGGAAAGGGCTTCCTGTTTATCTCGCATGTGGGCAACGTCTATCCCAGCGGATTCCTGCCCATCCATGCCGGCAACATCCGGGAGACGCCGCTCGCCGACATCTACCGGAATGCGCCCATCTTTAAATGCTTGCGGGATACGGATCAATTGGAAGGCAAGTGCGGCGCCTGCGAATACAAAGAGATTTGCGGCGGCTCGCGTGCCCGTGCCTATGCGCTCACCGGCGACCCGCTGGCCCAGGAACCCTGCTGCATCTACCAGCCGAAGAACTGGATTCCACAGCAGGATGAGTCACCCGTCGTCGGTCACTCGGAAGCAGCGGGATCTCTTGTAACTCTATAAGTACGCAGATCTTCATCCCGCCTTGAGGAGCCAAGTTACGTGGCTCCTCAATATTTTTTAGGCCTAAAGAACCCAGCTACGGTCCAGCAAAAGAGATACGCGAAATGCGCATTGAAGCGCATTTCGCGTATTTTGTGTTGCCCGTTGCTGTTTTTGGGCCGGTGCCTCGTTCTTAGTGGCCGCTGACGCCCAGATCCGACTTGCCTTTGAAGCGCGTGTAGACAAAGATGGTGTAGCAGGTGGCTAGGGCCATGCCGAAGCCCCACCAGATCAAGCCCACCGCCAGCGTGTGCGGGCCGGAGATGGCATGGCTCAGCGTGATATCCCGCTCGGGGTCCGTAGTGGCGGGCAACAGCGTCGGATAGAGCCCCCAGCAGGCGCCCGCCAGCATAAAAAACAGGTACAGGCAAGACGAAAGAAACGCCTTGACTGGTTGGGCATTCCGGTTCCAGAGCCAGATGCCGGCCAGCGAAGCCAGCACGCCTACCGGCACCACAAAGGTGAACGGGTACTGGTAATAGTTGTTCAGGTTTTGAGGCCGAATCGAGATGGTGGCAATCAGGCTGACCACCGTGAGAATCACCAGCGCGATCCACAGCGGAGTGACGATGCGGCGGGCGCGCTGTTCCAAATCGCCTGAAATCTTGATCGAGAGCCAGAGCGCGCCATGCAGCGTGAGCGCCACCAGGGCGACCAGGCCGCCGATGACCGTATACCAGTCCAGAATGCCGGGATTGGCGCCCGGCTGCCAGTTGGTCCACAACGGCAGAAAGAAATAGCCGTCGGCCTGCAGCGGAACTCCGCGGATCACATTGGCGAGCGCCGCGCCGAAGAAGATCGTGAGCAGCAAGCTGGCAACGCCAAAGATGCCATCCAGCAGCGCGCGCCACACGCCCATCTCCAGGTGATTGCGGAGTTCAAGGCTCACCCCGCGCAGCACCAGCAGCCACAGCACGATCATCAGCGGCAGATAAAAGCCGCTGAAGGCCGAAGCGTACAGCAGCGGAAAGGCGAAGTAGAGGGTGCCGCCACCCGCCAGCAGCCACACCTCGTTGCCATCCCACACCGGGCCAATGGAGTGCAGCGTCGCCTGGCGCTCTGTCTCGTTGCGTGCCAGGAACAGGTGGAGCACGCCGACGCCCAAGTCAAAGCCGTCGAGCACCACATAACCCACAATCATTACGGCGACCAGCCAGAACCAGATAAATCCCATCATGGCTAAGCTCCTTTCTCTGTTTCAGCCCGTGCGTTCATGCCCTGCACAGGCGTCCATCGTCAATTGGCGTGAGCCGCCACAGCGAGAGCCGGTTTTGCCTCGGGTCCATTGCTGATTTCGCGATAGATGAGGACGGTGAACAGAAGGCCCAGCACGGTATAGAGTCCCATGAAGCCGATCAGCGTGAAGAGCCCGTTGCTGGCCGAGACCGTGTTCGAGTACCCCTCGCTGGTACGCATCAGGCCATAGACAAGCCATGGCTGGCGGCCCAGTTCGGCGGTCATCCAGCCCGCGGTGTTGGCGATGTAGGGCAGAGGAAAACTCAACAACAGCGCCCATTGAATCCAGCGCGCCGTGTAAAGCTTCTTACGCCACAGCAGGAAAGCGGACAGCACCATGACAAATACGAAGTAGGTCCCCAGCCCGGCCATGATGTGATAGGCGTAATAGAGCAGCGGCAGGGCCGTGGGCCACTGGTCGTGCGGAATCTGGTCCAGCCCCTTCACTTCGGCTTTGGTGGTTCCATAGATCAGGAAACTCAGCATGTCGTTGACTACGATGGGATTGTCGATCTGGCCCGTCTCTTCGTTCGGCTGGCCGATCAGCACGATCCCCGTGCCCGGCTCGGTCTTGAAGACGCCTTCCATGCCGGCCATCGCCGGAGGCTGATTGTGTGCGACGTATTTGCCGTGTAAGTCGCCGGTCGGGAAGATGATGAGGATGGAAGCGATAGCGCCGGCAATTACGCCAACCTTGAGGAACGTGCGCCCGTAGTTCTGCATCCGCCCGTCGAGCAGATAAAACGCGCCGGTAGCCGCCATGACGAAAGAGCCTGTGATCACCGCGCCCGTCATGTTGTGCATGTACTGCAGCAGACCCCAGGGGTTCATAAGCAGTTGCCAGAAGCTGAGCATCTCAAACTGGCCGTTGGGCAGGCGGTCGTAGGCCACCGGATGCTGCATCCAGGCGTCGGTCACGATGATGAAGAAGCCGGAGAGCCACGAGCCCGCAAACACCATGACCGAAGAGAACCAGTGCATTCGCTTGGAGAGCCGGTTGCCGCCATAGAGAAAGAGTCCGAGAAAAGCCGACTCCAAGAAGAAGCTGAAGACGCCCTCCATGGCCAGTGGCTGACCGATGACGCCGCCGGAAAGCCGTGAGAAGCGAGCCCAGTTGGTGCCGAACTCGAACTCCATGGGAATGCCGGTGACCACGCCAAAAACAAAATTGATGCCGAAGATGCGGCCCCAGAAATGCGCCGCGCGGTCCCACAGTTCACCGTTCGTCTTGAGCGCTGCCGTTTTCAGCACCACGATCAGCAGTGCAAGGCCCATGGTGAGTTGAGGAAAGAGATAATGGAAGGTGATGGTGAAAGCGAAGTGCAGGCGGTGAATCAACTCACTCGTCATTGAGGCCTCCTGTATGCAAGCCGCTGCGCCAGGGCGGGAAAGGGCGGCGTGCACCGAACGCCACCGGGAATCAGATTGTCAGAGTGTCTTCGGAGAAGTAACGCCCCTGAAGATTAGCTCTCTGGGGATGGCCTTAGGTGTGATCCAAATCACACCTAACCTGTGTCTACCTGATTGATTCTATTCCCGTGATGGGTAGGTTCTGAAAGCTGATTGTGCTCTTCTCGTACAATTCCAGGTGCGGCAGCTTTGGAAACAACTCTAATCGGGAGCGAGGTCAAGATCGATGCGGACAGCAGTCATCGGCGGTGGCATAGCAGGACTGGCGGCAGCCTTTGAATTGGAAAAGGCGCGCGCCGGGGACGCAGCGGTCGAATACACGCTTTTTGAGACAGGGCCCCGCGTTGGCGGATCTTTGGCTTCGGAACTGGTAGATGGCATCGTGCTTGAACGGGGGCCCGATTCGTTTTTGACCGAGAAGCCCTCGGCCATCGAGTTATGCCGCGAACTGGGATTGGAAAACGATCTCGTAGGCTCCAACGACGCCGCTCGCAAGACTTATATCGTCGTCCACAACCGGATGGTGGCTCTGCCCGACGGGCTTATGTTCCTGGTGCCGACCAAGCTGATTCCCACAGCCCTGACCCCCTTGTTCAGTATTGCGACCAAGGCGCGCATGGCTCTGGAACTGCTACACCCCCCCCGTCCCAGTCAAAATGAAGATGAATCGGTAGCCTCGCTGGTAGGACGCCACTTTGGTCCCGAGGCCGTGGACCGGCTCGCCGACCCGCTGCTCTCCGGCATCTATGGCGGAGACGCCGCGCAACTGAGCGCCCGCACGGTTCTGCCTCGCCTGGTCGAGATGGAAAGCCAATATGGCTCGCTCACCCGGGGCATGTTGGCGGCTCATCGCAAGATGCACGCCAAAGCGCCGGCCAACGGAGCAGGCCAATCCAAACGTGCGCCCCGGCCCATTTTCACGACGCTGCGCGGCGGCTTGCAGCAAATGATCGATGCGGTCGCGAATCGGCTCAATCCCGAGTCGGTGCGGCTTTCGACAGCGGTCAGCGCCCTGGAAAAGTTGCCGAATGGCTGGAAGGTCTACTCGCAGGGCGCGGCGGAGTTCTACGACGCGGTGATTGTGGCCTCGGCGGCCTGGTCTGCCGGCGTCCTGCTTGGCCCGGTCGATCCGTTGCTGGGCGAGGAGTTGGGCGGCATCCCCTACTCGTCGTCGATCACCGTCAATCTCGTCTATGACGAAACCAAGCTGAACAATCTGCCCGACGGATTCGGCTTCCTGATTCCCGCCAGCGAAGGCCGCGCGATGCTGGCCTGTACCTTCGTTCATCGCAAATTTCTCGGTCGTACGCCGCCCGGCAAGGCGGTATTCAGAGCCTTCCTCGGCGGCATGAAGAATGAAGCGCTGCTCACGGAGACGGACGCCAAGCTGGTGGCGACGGTTCGCCGCGAGCTGAAAGAAATTCTGGGCATTCAGGCCGAGCCCGAGCACACCCAGGTGAGCCGTTGGCGGCGAGCCATGGCTCAGTATGCCGTGGGGCATCAGGAGCGCCAAAAGCGGATCGCCGCGCGCGTGGCCAATCTGCCCGGCCTGCGTCTGGCCGGCAACGCCTACGACGGCATCGGCATTCCCGACTGCATCCGGCTAGGTCGGCGGGCGGCAAAGGAATTGCTGGCCGAAACCGTGGCCATCGAGGTTTAGAGCGGCTCCCCTTCGTGCCGCTCTAGCGCTATCCGGGCGCCTGCTGCTACATCCCGCTCTGGCCAAGCAGGACACCTATGCCGTAAGTAACCGCACCCTCGACCGCGCCGACAATCGTCATTTCCATGCCCGACGACCACCACGAGCGGACGGTAATCAGGCTCTTGGCCGCTCCGACGGCAAAGTGCGCGGCCAGAGACACGACAGCTGCCGCGATCACGGCCGGAACGCCATGCATAAAGAAGAATGGAATGATGGGGATGGCCGCTCCCACGGCGGTCGAGAGCGCGCCCGAGCTGGCCGAAACCACGGGATTGGCTAACGCATCTTCCGAGGAGCCGAGCCGCTCGCTGGCCAGGACCCGCAACAACTGGTCGGGATCGCTGGCGATGTGGTACACCATGTTCAGCGCGTCCTCTTCGGGCAGGCCCTTGACCTGGTAGTAGAGCGAAAGAAGCTCGCGGGCCTCGGGACCGTTCATCTCGATGGCCTCGCGCTCGCGGGCTACCTCGGCCATATAAATTTCGCGTTCGCTTTTGGCGGCGAGGTACGCGCCTGAGCCCATCGACAAAGCGGAGGCGATAAGTCCCGAGAGCCCGGCGAGCAGCACGTACTTGCTGTCCCCGGAGGTCGCGCCGGAAACGCCCGAAACAATGCCGAAAATAGCGCCGAGCCCGTCGTTGACGCCATAAATCGCGTCGCCGATCCATGCGCCGGGCTGCTTGCGCCCCTGGCTGCGCTTGGTCAGCAGCTCTTCGAGAACGGCTTTGGGGTCGACCTTGGGCGCGCCTGTAGCGACAGTATAGTGTCCGCGCAGCAGCGATCCCAGCTCGCGGTAGTGGTCCTTTTCGTCCTCGATGACGTGTTCGAGAATGGCGATGGAGTCCTCGTCGCCCAGCGCCTTCAGTTGCTCGCCATAGTTGGCGATGTGGCGGCTTTCTTCGATCTCCAGGCGGCGCAGGGCCATGCGGATGCCGCCGGCCCGGTTGGCCAGCGTGTCGGCCTCGCCGTGAGGGCGGCCCGTGTAGACCGGTTCGGGACCGCCCAACTCGCGGATGCGGCCGGCCCACAGCGCGGCATGTTCCCATTCGGCGCCGGCCAAGTGGCGCAACACCTGGGCGCGCACCACGTCGGGGTCCCGGTCGGCGAGTGCCAGGTAGGTGCGGTGGCCCTCCATCTCCGCTTGCCAGTTTCCTGCCAGCGCAGCCAGAACCTTCTTCAGCTTGGCGCCGTTCAATACTTCCTTGGCCACTCGTTTCTCCTCGGCTTTGAGTTGAGGATAGCTGAAAACGGCGTCTTGCCGATAGCGCGCACCCCCGTCTGTGAGGGCCGTCCGCTTTCCTCGCGTGCGGTTTCCCGTATAGTGTTGTGTGCAGCGATAACGCTCGGGATTTCAAGACCATTGGCGCTCCATGTCTTGAAAACGTCCTCTGTGCTGGACGCGTAGTACGCCCAAACCGGGCAATTTTTTGAGGAAGCGGGGAACAACCTTTCATGGCAACACGGACCACCAAATCGGCGGCTCTCACATCGCCCGGCTATCTTGTCCCATTCATTACGGTCACGGCATTGTTCTTCATCTTCGGGTTCGTCACCAACTTGAACATGGCGTTGGTGCCTCACCTGCGGTCCATCTTCGACCTGCCCTATGCGTGGGCCATGCTGGCCGAGTCCGCCTTCTTCCTGGCTTACTTCGTTTTTTCCTCGCCCACTTCCAAGCTGATTGAAATCATCGGCTACAAGCGGACCATGGTGGTCGCGCTGTTCATCCAGATGCTCGGCTGCCTGATGTTCGTGCCAGCGGCCAAAATGGTCAGCTTTCCGCTCTTCCTGACGGCGGTTTTCGTGGTCGGCGCCGGCGTCACCGCCTTGCAGACCTCGGTCAACCCCTACGTTTCCATTCTTGGACCCGAGCATAGCGCCCCGATCCGCCTGACTCTCGCCCAGGCCCTCAACTCCCTCGGCGGCAGCATCGCTCCGCTGATTGCCGGTGCCTATATCCTCACCGATCCCGGCAAGCTGGCGAGCAAGGCAAGCATCGCCAACACGGTTCGCGGACCCTACATCGCCATTGCCGGCGGACTGCTGATTCTTGGCCTGGCTGTGGCCTTTTCGCACCTGCCCCCGGTGACCGAGACGCAGAGCTTCCGCCCCGGCAAAGAGGGAGCGCTGGTTGCCAGTCACAGCATCTGGGCCTACAGGCACACCGTTCTCGCGGCAGTGGGCATTTTCTTTTATGTCGGTGTAGAAGTCGGTCTGGCTTCGATCGCGGTCAACTACTTCAAGCTTGAAGGCATGAGTTCGGCCAAGACCGCGTCCTTCCTGGTCTCTCTCTATTGGCTCGGTGCCCTGGTCGGCCGCCTGCTCGGTTCCTGGGTACTTACCAAGGTCAACTCCGGCAAGCTGGTTGGCGTCTTCGGCTTCTCTGCCGCCGCCCTCATCCTCATCTCCATGTTCACTTCAGGAGAGGTCGCCATCTGGACCCTAGTGCTGTGCGGGTTCTTCAACTCCATCATGTTCCCCAACATCTTCGCGCTGGGCATTGCGGGCCTCGGCCCCATGACCAGCAAAGGGTCGGGACTCATTATGACCGCGGTCGTCGGCGGTGCGATTGTTCCCGCATTAATCGGTGAGATTGCCGATAAGGCGGGCATTCAGCACTCCTTCGTCATCCCCGCAATTTGTTATCTCTACATCGCCTATTACGGATTCTGGGGATCGAAGCCGAAGCGCACGATTACTGCGTAGAGCCGCTTGTCTATAAGCCACAGAAGGCCCTCCAGTGCATTCCGGAGGGCCTTCGTGTTTCCGGTACCTTGAATTCTTCAGTATTGGGTTGAAGAGATTCGCCTGCTCATCGGTGTTGCCCGAGCCACCAGGCTTTGATGAATTTCCAGTGGATGTAAACCGAGTGATTCAGGTGCAACAGCAACCCTTCGCGGCCATCCAGAAAGCCAAGCCGGAAAAAGTAGTTGTAGACGAATGTAGCCGCCGGGTTGAGCACCGCGTTGCAGACGAATGCCGGCAGGGATTTGCTGTCGCGCCCGCGCTGGTGCAGCAGTTGCGCAATCTCGGAGCTGTAGCGGTTCATGTGCTCCAGATACACGCTCATCGTGGGATAGGCGTAGTGGAGCATGTCGTGTTTGAGCGTGCCGCGAGGGCCCTCGAACTGCGGCGTGCTGTGCGGCCCCACGCCCTCGCTGAGCCGTGCCGCGCCGCGCCGGAACAGGCGCAATTTGTGGTCGGGATAGAATCCGCCATGACGCATCCAGCGGCCCAGAATCAGGTTGAGCCGGGGAATCCAATAGGCGCCGTAGCGAGGCTCGCCGTCGAGCAGTTGCTGAATTTCGCTCTGCAGTTCAGGCGTGAGCACTTCATCGGCATCGAGCAGCAGAATCCAGTCGCAGGTGCAGAGGTCGAGGGCGACATTCTTCTGCTCGCCATGGCCGCCAAACGCGTGATAGCCGGTCTTGGCGCCGAACGAGCGGGCAATCTCCAGCGTGCGGTCTTTCGACCCTGAATCTACGAGGATGATTTCGTCGGCCCAACGGACGCTTTCGAGGGTGCGAGACAGATTCGCCTCCTCGTTCATCGCAATCATGGCCACAGATAATGTCTTGCGCATCGTTGGAAGAATAAATCAGCAGGCTTGAGCGGCCAGTTCGATATCCGGGGCAAGCAAGCACCCACGCAAAACACCCTGCCCAACCATGCCGTAGGAAAACTGCTCTAAATCGCCCGCCGGAATATCTCCCGAAAAGGCAGCGGCGTGCACCGGGAATAAGGAAACCTATTGGCGGTTTTCGTCATGGTAGAGTGGGATTCCACGGAGGATCGCAATGGCGGCTGGAGTTCAGCTTCCCGGCAGTGGCGAAACCATCGGGTTGCAGCAGCAGGTGGCGCGTTTGCAGGCTCTGCTTGAGGCTTCGCGGCAGGTCCACTCGATGATTCGCGAAGAAGAAGTGCTGGAGTCGGTGCTGCGCATCGTGGTGCGTGAGCTGGAGATGGCCGGTGCGGCCTTCCCGGGAACCGGCCTGGTTTACGGCGACGGGCCCATGGCCGGCACGGACGGTGCAGCCAGCTATCCGCTCGATGACCGCGACGGAAACCGTATGGCCGAGTTGGTGGTCGCGCCGCCCGCGGGGCGCGTGCTGACCCTCTACGAGGCCGATTTTCTTGAGGGGCTGTCTTTGCAGGCCGCCGTGGCGCTTGAGAATGCCCGCAACCACAAGCGCAATCTGGACTTTGCCCGCGTGCAACAGGATCTGGACGCCGCCCGCGTCATTCAGCGTTCGCTGCTGCCGCAATCGCTACCCCCGATTCCCGGCTACTCGGTAGCCTTTCGTTCCGCCACCTGCTACGAAGTTGGCGGCGATTATTTAGACATCGTCGAACTCGGCGATGGCAGCTTGTTGATGGCCGTGGCCGATGTAGCCGGCAAGGGGCTCGCTTCGGCCATTGTATCCACCAGTTTTCGTTCTGCCTTTCGCGCCATGGCGGTGAGCGGACCGCCTCTGGATGAGCTGGCCACGCGCATGAACCAACAGCATTGGCAGGAGGGCGAAGAGGCGCGGCGACGCTATGTAACCGCCATCTTCATGCGCCTTTATCCGGAGACGGGCGAGATCGAGGTGGTGAACGCCGGGCACAATCCGGGATTTCTGGTTTGCCCGGGCGCAGAGCCGCACCAGTTCGAGGCCGCCGGCACTCCGCTGGGACTGCTGCCGGAGATGCGCTATACCAGCGAGCGCCACCGGATCGTTCCGGGCACGCGGCTCCTGTTTTATACCGACGGGCTTACCGAAGTTTTCAAGAATGAGGAGGAATTCGGCCCCGAACGGCTTTTGGAGCAGTTTTCTACGTGTCCCTCCGAGAAAGCCGATGGTATTCTCGATGCATTGTGGACAGCGATTGAAGATTTTGCCGAAGGTGGTCCGCAGGGAGACGACATGACCGCACTGGCGCTTTGCCGCGGGACAGACACTACGGAGATGCCGGGAGCAATCGAGATGTCGGCCGGCGCTCCCTGCGTTACGGGGATGCCCGGATGAACGACATCAAACCCACCAGTGTCGAAGTGCGGCTGCCCTCCCGGATGGGTTTCGAGAAGGTGGCCATGAGTACGGCGGCTGCCGTGGCCAAGCTGATGGGGTTCCGGGACGAGCGGATCGAAGACCTCAAAACGGCCGTGGCCGAGGCCTGCATCAACGCCATCGAGCACGGCAACCGCCTCAATGAAGGTCTTTCGGTGGGCGTAGTGCTCTCCGCCGACGCCGATTCGCTGGAAGTCAAGGTCATCGACGACGGCAAAGGACTCAAGACCCTCCCCCCCCCCCCCAACATCGACAAAAAAATCCACGGCCAAGAAGATCCCCGCGGCATGGGCATGTTTCTCATCCAGGCTCTGGTGGACGAAGCGGAGTGGGTGGCAGCCGCCAACGGCAAAAGCAGCTATGTGCGGCTGGTGATCCGGCTGGACAACGAAGCAGCATAAAATCAAAGAGACCACGGAGACAACCGATCGTGCAGACCGAGACCAAGTCGCGTGTTGACCAGCTTACTTCCCCTGCCGGACATGCGGTGACTGTCCTGCGCTTCGAGGGCGACATCGCCAGCACCTCGAAAGACGCGGTCCTGGGTGCTTACCAGGCGCAGCCGAAAGAAACAGCCAAGCTCATCCTGCTGGACTTTACCAAGGTGGAATACATCAACTCCAGCGGTATCGCGCTGGTGATCCAAATGCTGATCGAGGCCTCGAACTCCGGGCAAAAGGTCTATGCCTTCGGGCTCTCGCCGCACTTCACCAAGGTTTTCACTATGGTCGGCATCACAAAGTATGCTGGGCTGTTCCCCACCCAGGCAGAGGCAATCGCCGCGCTCTAGCGGCAGCGTTCCAGGTCGCCTGCCGTCTGTGCCCGTGCGCGTAAAATGGCCGATATGAACCTTGAGGCGATCCAGGCAGCTTTGCGCGAGGCTGGCCATGACGGCTGGCTGTTCTACGACCATCACCACCGCGATCCTATTGCAGCGCGCATCCTGGGGCTGGATGAAAAGGCCCACATCACGCGGCGCTGGTATTATTTTGTGCCCGCGGTAGGCGAGCCGCGCAAGCTGGTTCATCGCATTGAGCAGGGACGGCTGGATACGCTGCCCGGCTCCAAAGGGCAATATTCGAGCTGGCAGGAGTTGGCGGCGGGGCTGGAAGCCATGCTGCAGGGCACGCGCCGCCTGGCCATGCAATACTCCCCCAACAACGCCATCATGTACGTCTCGATGGTCGATGCCGGGACTGTCGAGTTTTTGCGCGGATTGGGCAAGCAGATTGTCAGCTCCGCCGACCTGGTGAGCCAGTTCGAAGCGGTGCTGAATGAAGAGCAGATGGCCAGCCACGCCGTTGCGCAGCGGGCTATCGATGCAATTCTGGCCGAGGGCTGGAAGGAAATCGGCCGCAGGCTGCGGCCAGCCTCGGGCGGAGCCGGTCAACTGACCGAATACGACCATGTGCAATGGCTGAGCGAGGCCATGCGCCGCGAAGGGCTGATATGGGAGAACGGCCCCAACGTAAGCGCCAACGCCAACAGTTCCGACTCGCACTATGAGCCCACCGCCGCACACTCCTCTCCCATCCGCGAGGGCGACTTTGTGCTCATCGATATCTGGGGCAGAGAAGAAAAGCCGACGGGCGTCTACTACGACATCACCTGGACGGGCGTAGTAGGCCGCGAGCCCACAGAACGCGAGCAACTGGTGTTCGAGACCGTGCGCAACTCCCGGGACGCGGCCATTGCGGTGGTCGAGGCGGCCTTTGCCGACGGACGCCCCATTCACGGTTACGAGGGCGACGACGCGGCACGCGGAGTGATTCGCGCAGCCGGCTTTGGCGAGTATTTCACCCATCGCACCGGCCACAACATCGGGCCGGAGATTCACGGCTCCGGCGCGCATCTCGACAACCTTGAAACCCATGACGAGCGCCTCTTGCTGCCCAGAACATGCTTTTCAGTGGAACCGGGCATCTATCTGCCGGAGTTTGGCGTGCGCAGCGAGATCGACATGCTGACCTTGCCGGGCAAAGCCTGGGTCACCGGCAACATTCAGAAAGAACTCGTCAGGATTTGACGGCAGACCCTGTCTGTCGCGGGACGGGTTTTGGCCCGGGTGCGATATAGTCAAGAAGAAATGGCAACTCCGCAAAACAAGAATGCAACCGCGTTGCATAGCTCGAAACAGGGATCGCAGCAAGGGTTCATCTATCTCCCGCTGATTGCCGGATGGCTTGTGCCCGGCGCCGGGCATTTTCTGCTGCGCAAATGGGGGCGCGGAGCACTGCTCGCAGTGTCGGTTCTGGGCATGTTTGTGCTGGGCATCGCCATGCAGGGCAAGCTCTACACGAGCGCCCAAAACATTCTGGATCTTCTCGGCATGGGCGGCGACCTGGGCAACGGCCTGCTCTATATCGTCAGCCGCGCCATGGGTCTGGGTGCGGAACCGGTGCAGGTGACGACCGCCGACTACGGCACGCGGTTTATCGTGGTGGCCGGCCTCTTGAACGTGATCGCCGCGGTGGACGCGCACAATCTGCGCACCGGGAGGAAGCTTTAATGTTGAGGCCCTCTCATTTTGTGGCGGTTGTGCTGTTTGCCCTGTTCGCGTCGACCGTCTTCGGCATTACGCAGCGGAACACGCCGCAACGCATGGTTCGTTATGGAATCTATTGCTTTGTGCTCTTCACCGGATCGGCGATTGTCCTGAGTTGGATCATGTTTCTGATCGCACGGTGAACCGTCAGGATCGATTCGGGATTCCCGCTCATGCGCCTGCTTCCGATTTTCGTCTCCGCCGTTCTCTAGCCATCTCCGGTTGCGCCGGTCTTGAGGCGCAGGTCCACACCGTCGCTCTTACGGTGGACGATCTTCCGTTTGTTCTCACGAGTAGCTCGCCGGACGGCAAGGCAGCCGCCGCGGCAAACGAAAAACTGTTGACAGCTTTCGCCCACCACCATGTTCCGGTAACCGGGTTCGTGATCCAGAAGCAGGTTGAAGCAATTGGGCCGGCTTCCGGCACCGATATCCTGCGCGCCTGGGTTCGGGGCGGTCTTGACCTGGGTAATCATAGCGATGAGCACCCAAATTTCGACGAACTGAGCGCCGAGCAGTTCGAAGAACAAATCATCCGCGGCGAGGCCAGCATTGTTCCCCTGATGGCGGAAGCAGGCCGCAAGCCCATGTTCTTCCGCTTCCCGTATAACCACACCGGCGATACCAAAGAGAAACACGATGCGGTGGCCAGCTTCCTGGCCCAGCGCGGTTACCGGCTTGCTCCCTGCACCATTGAGAACTCCGACTGGATGTTCAACAGCGCCTATGCGCTGATGCTGGCAAGCCACGATCATGC
>JAATGG010000159.1 GCA_015654835.1 Terriglobales bacterium | reverse complement strand
TGCGGGCGACACAGCCGGCTTTGGCTGCCGAGATCAACCGCCGCGCCCGTACGTGGATCGAGGAACAAAGGGCTGAATTCCCCGGCGATCTCGAAACAGGCCTGCTGGGAGAATCCGAGGAGGAGCAGGAGCGTTTCGAGGCATTTGCCAACGACGCAGTTTGTCCGGCGCTCGACCCGGTGACTGGTCGCTGCGATGTCTACGCCTGGCGGCCCATGACCTGCCGTGTATTTGGTCCTCCCGTGCGCATGGGCGAGGGCGATGCCCTGGGATGCTGCGAATTATGCTTTGTAGGCGCCAGCGAAGCCGAGATCGCCGCTTGCGAAATGCCGCTTCCGCATGAGTTGGAAGCAAAGCTACTGAATGAGACTGACTCTGCGGGCGCAACGGTCGTGGCGTTTGCGCTGGTGCGGTAAACGATGCGACCGGCGCGCAAGCCATCGCGCGCTAAACTAACGATTGGATAGCCTGATGCAAACACGCCCTTGCTGGGTTGAAATTCGCACCCATTCCCTCGAAGAAAACTATCGATTCCTTCAGAGCCTTGCCGCTCCGCACACGGAACTGTTAGCCATCGTGAAGGCTGACGCTTATGGCCACTCGCTGGGGCTGTGCGCTCCGGCGGCAGTGCGCGCGGGAGCCCATTGGCTGGGTGTCACCAGCGTGGAAGAAGGCATAGCTGCGCGCGCCGCGTGCCCCGAACCGCGGGTGCTGGTGATCGGCGGCGTGTTTCCCGGCCAGGGAGCCGCGGCGCTGGAGCATGGCCTCACCGCTGTGGCCTGGGAGCCCTACCAGTTCGAGGAGTTGGAAGCTGCTGCGCGCGCTGCCGGCGCACAGCCCGGCACGGTGCCTGTGCACCTTGAGATCGACACCGGCATGAGCCGCCAGGGCGTATTGCCGGCGGGGCTCGCTCCCGTGCTGGCCCGCTTCGGCGCTGCATCGCCACTTAAACTTGAGGCGGTGATGACGCACCTTTACGCCTCCGACGAGGCGAACGGCGCCGCTACGACCACGCAGCTTGCCCGGCTGGAAGAGGCAGTCCGCCAAGTGCTTGCCGCGGGCTTGAAGCCGGAGTGGCTCAATGTAGGCGCTACCGCTGCGCTGGTGGGCGGCGATGCGGAGACGATTGCCGCACTGGCAGCCCGCTCGGGGTTGAAAACCATGATGCGCCCCGGTTTCGCTCTCTATGGATTGGTGCCGCGCTTCGAGCCGGAGGAGCCGGCCGATGTGGCTGCAGCGCGTGCCCGGCTGCAGCCGGTGCTCAGTTGGAAGACCAAGGTTGTCGGTCTGCGTTTTATTCCCGCAGGTGCGGTGGTGGGTTACAACGGAACCTTTGTGGCCACCGAACCCATGCGGCTGGCGCTACTGGCCGTGGGATACGCCGACGGGCTCGACCGGCATCTTGGCAACCACTTCAGCTTGCTGGTGCGTGGCGAGCGGGCGCCGATCATAGGCCGCGTCAGCATGGATCAGACAGTCGTGGATGTCACGGATATTCCCGGCGTTCAGGTGGGTGACGAGATTGTGATTCTCGGTCATCAAGGCAAAGACGCCATCACGGCATTCGATCTGGCGGATGACACCGAGACGATTCCATGGGAAGTCTTCACTCGCATTGCTCCGCGAGTTCGCCGGGTTGCTGTCTAGGTTTCTAGCCGTTTGCAGGTGTACTAATCGCGGGGGCGCCTCGGGAAGACTTCGCCGCTCAGAGGCTGCGGATAAGCCGTGCGGGAAGAAAGATGATCGCGCTGACCAGTTCCAGCGCGCCGCCTACCGCAATGCCGACTATGCGAAACGGCAACAACAGCAGCCATACCAGCGGATAGAGCACCAACGCCACCAACGCCAGCGGCCAGCACAGCACCAGCAGAATGCAAAATAGAAGGATCTTCATCGCATTTCAAGCGCCTCATCGCACGGGCCTTCCACCCGGAATGGCCCACTTCTTGATACGAAGGCGCTGCGGAAGCAGTTCCCCCCCTTCAAAATCCACTTTCGCCCAATTCCCTGTTTGCGCTGGCCGGCTCCTCTGCTTTAGCGTGGCCCTATGACAGGTGTTTCGTTGGTTCTCGAAGGCAAGGTAGCCCTGATCACGGGGGGCTCTCGCGGCATTGGCGCGGAAACAGTGCGGCTGTTCACCGAAGCGGGTGCGCGAGTGGCCTTCAGTTATCGCCAGGCGCGCGAACGGGCTGAGGCGTTGGCTGCCGAGTGCGGTGGTCCCGAGCGGTGCGTGGCCCTGGAGCAGGACCTGAGCACGCCGGCAGATGGCCGTGCCTTGGTCGGTGCGGCGTTGGGCGTTTTCGGCCGCCTCGATGTGCTGGTGGTCAACCATGGCATCTGGCCTCCGGACGACGCGCCGATCACGCAGATGGCCGAGACGCAGTGGAGGCGCACCATCGGCGTGAATCTCGATTCGGTTTTCGGGTTGGTGCAAAGCGCCGTCAAGCAGATGGAACTGCAGACGCAGCCGGAATCGAAGGCCGGCGAACCGAGCGGCCATATCGTGCTCATCAGTTCCACAGCCGGACAGCGCGGCGAAGCCAATCATGCCGACTATGCCGTGACCAAAGGCGCGCTCATCAGTCTTACCAAAAGTTTGTCGAGCGAATTGGCGCCTAAGGGGATTCGCGTAAACTGCGTTGCGCCGGGCTGGGTGGCTACCGAGATGTCGGCGGGCACCGTGAATCATCCCGAACTGGGGCCGAAGGTGGCCGCCGGCATTCCCGTGGGCCGCGTCGGCCATGCCCGGGAGATCGCCGGGCCGGTTCTATTTCTGTGCACGCCTCTGGCCGGTTTTATCTCCGGCGAGGTGCTCAACGTCAACGGCGGGGCCGTCCTGGTGGGGTAGCAGATGCAGATCATGCGCGGAGTTTTGCCGGTTGCTGTGGCGGTGCTGATGCTGGGGCCATTCGCCGTTCCGCTTAAAGCGCAGACACAGGCAGCACCTGCCGACGCGGCGCAGACGACGCAGGCGGTAGAGGATGCGGCAGCCAGGAACGCCAGCCAGGCGCGCGCCGCCCTGGACGCTATGGTGCGCGCACTGGGCGGCCAAGCCTGGCTCAGCATGAAAAACCAGATGCGCCAGGGGCATGTGGCTGCATTTTTCCAAGGCAAGCCCAGCGGCGGCACCACCGAATATTGGGAGTATCACGCCTGGCCGGATCAGGATCGGCTCGAATACACCAAGCATCGCGACGTGTTGCAGTTTTATGTCGGGCGCGAAGGGTGGGAAGTTACCTATCGCGGCAAAAAAGCTCTGCCTCAGGATCAGGTGGACGACTATCTTCGCCGCCGCGATCACTCCATCGAGACGGTCGTCAAGGTGTGGCTCAACGATCCTAAGACCATTCTGATTTATGAGGGCAAGCATCTGGCCGAGCGTCATCTGGCCGAGCAGGTCACTCTGATTTCGGCGCAGAACGAAGCTGTAACCATCCTGATGGATGTAGAGACTCACCTGCCTCTGCGGCGCACCTTCCAATGGCGCGACCCGGTTTATAAAGACAAGAATCTGGACGCAGAGGAGTACGACGATTACCACACGCTGGGCGGTTTTCCCACGCCGATCACCATTACACGTTTTAAGAACGACGATATGATCAGCCAGCGCTATCTGGATCATGTGACCTATAACCAGGAACTGGCGTCCGACTTCTGGAGCGTGGATGCGGCGGAGCGGCGCATCAAGACGATCAAGAAATAGCTGCGGTCGCCGGTGAAACCGCAACCGCAGCGCCCTCGCATCTTGCAATGCGACATCTCGATTCCCGATCTCGATGTAAATAACACATACGTTGTAGGGACAGTCCATTTCTTTTCTTGCTACGGGAAGATGTGACCCGGTAAAAACAAGACATAATTAAAAATGCCTTCCATCGCTCGTGGCAGTGTTTGCACGCCTGGAAAGCTGGTAGCGGGATTTTGCACATCGGAAATGCTTTAGGCCAGATTCCTGATGGTGAATCGATATTTAACTTATGAAAACCTGTCAGGCCAGCGTAGAGCATACACAACCCGAAGGTGCACGCGTACCAGAGAGATCCGACCTAGTCGGCAGGGCCCTAGCAGGAGACAGATCGGGGAGCCTCTTGGAGCAAGATGTAGATGAGGAATTGCGCCGCCAGATGCTGAGCTATGGCTACCGGCACGATCCCCAGACAGGACTCCTGAATCGCCAAGGCTTTCAGGGATCGCTCGGGGAACTTCTGCAGCAGCAGGAGGAAGGCGATGAAGTCGCTCTTATCTGGATCGACCTGATCAACCTGCGCCGGGAATTCTTTTTATGGGGCTGGGACGGAATCGATGCCCTGGTCGGGCACGTTGCATCCACACTGCAAGATGTAGTGGGGAGCGATGCACTGTTGGGCCGGTGCACCGGCCACAGCTTCCAGATCGCCGTGCCGGCCGCGAAGTTTGACCGGGAAGCGCGTAACCGAATTCAATCCATGATCGACGCGCTTTCGCCACTGCTGGTACGTGGAACCGAGATCAAGCTGGAGACGGCGGCGGGCGTCGCTTTCTTCCCCTCCGATACCGAGTCGGCGGAAGAGCTGGTGCGGTTCGCCAGTATGGCCGCGATGCGCGGGCGTGTGCTCAAGAGCAATGCGGTGCTTGCTTTTCAAGCCGGCATGAACAGCCTGATCGTGCGCGACCACCAGCTTGAAGTCGAGATGACGAAAGGGTTCGACCGCGGCTTGGTCAGCCTGGTCTATCAGCCGAAAATCGATCTGAATAGCGGAATGGTGCTGGGCGTCGAGGCGCTGCTGCGCTGGAAGCATCCGGAGTGGGGCGTGGTGGCTCCCAGCGAGTTCATTCCCATTGCCGAGCGCAGCGACCTGATTCAACGCGTCTTCGATTTCAGCCTTGAGGGTGCGCTCAGGGATACGCGCCGTTGGATGGAGCTGGGCATTGCTCCACCCGTCATCTCGGTTAATGCTTCGGCGGCCAATGTGCGCCGGGAAGACTTTCTCGGCCGGGTGCGCCGCTTCTTGAAGGAATTGCCGATTGCGCCCATTGTGCTGGAACTGGAAGTGACCGAGTCGCTGCTCTTCGACGACGAAGAGGTCTTCACCACGCGTATGAGGCAACTGCGGGAGATCGGCGTGCGCATTGCCATCGATGACTTCGGTACCCGTTACACCGGCTTCAATCTGCTCAAACAACTGCCGCTTGAAACCATGAAGATCGATCAATGCTTTATCCGTGGGATTCATCTGTCGCCCGACATGCGCGCCCTGTGCAACACGATTGTCGCCATGGCGCGGCAAATGCGTCTTCGCACCGTTGCCGAAGGCATTGAAGAGCAGGGCGAGCTGGAGGCGATGCGGCAGGCGGGCTGCGAGGCCGGCCAGGGATTTTTGTTCCAGCACCCGGTCACGTCGGAAGAGTTCGTCGATTTCCTGCGCGAATGGCCGGCGCGAATTCCCAGTTTTGGATTTGTTTCGCCGTGCGCACCACGCGACGCCGAGCCACTCTGCGGCATGGCCTAGCGGCCTTCCCGGCGCATCCCCGCACAACGGCATCCTCCGCCTTTCGTTATAATCCTGACGAGTGCGTGGCGATTTTGTGTCCGCTTTCCGGAGTTAAAGAATGACGTTCGATATCCAGGAAATCCTGAATTTTCTTCCCCATCGCTACCCTTTTCTGCTGATCGACAGGATCGTGGAATTTGAGCGGACCAAGCGTTTGGTTGCGATTAAAAATGTAACTATCAATGAGCCTTTTTTTCAAGGACATTTCCCCGGCCATCCGATCATGCCGGGCGTTCTGGTGATCGAGGCCATGGGGCAGGCCGGCGGCATCATCATGCTGACCGAGATTCTCGACCGGGACAAGAAACTGGTCGTCTTCACCAGCATCGAGCGCGCCAAGTTCCGCCGCCCGGTTACGCCGGGCGACCAATTGAGGATCGAAGTCGATGTGCTCTCGTTCCGGACACGCGCTGGACGCATCCTGGGCAAGGCGTATGTAGACGGCAAACTGGCCTGTGAGGCAACGCTGACCTGCCAGGTGGTCCCTCGGATGCCCGAGCGCCGAGCGCACGCGCCTGAGACGCCTGAGGTGCCGTCAACGGGCTCTCTGGAGAACGGCAGTGTGGCGGAAACCGCGCCTCTTGCCGCCGCGTCGGTATCCACCTCATCGGTGGCGTCCGAGTGAGCATTCATCCCAGCGCCGTCATCGCTCCAGGTGCCGTCGTTCCTGCTTCCTGCACCATCGGACCCTTTTCCACCATCGGCCCAGACGTTGTGCTGGGCGAGAGCTGCACGCTTATCTCCCATGTCGTTGTCGACGGGCACACCCGCATCGGCGCCCGGAACGTCATCCATCCCTTCGCCGCCATCGGCGTAGCGCCCCAGGACCTGAAGTACAGAGGCGAACCGACCAAGGTGGAAATCGGCGACGAAAATACGATCCGAGAGAGCGTCACCATCAGCCGCGGCACGGTTAAGGGTGGCGGCATTACCCGCCTGGGCTCCGGCTGCCTGCTGATGGCTTATGTGCACATCGGCCACGACAGCCAGGTAGGCAGTCACTGCCTTCTGGCCAACGCAGCCACGCTCGCCGGCCACGTCGTGATTGAGGACTATGCCAGTGTCGGGGCTTTCAGTCCGGTTCACCAGTTCTGCACCGTGGGCAAATATGCTTTCATCGGCGGCGGTACCATCGTGACCCAGGACGTGCTGCCCTTTTCGCTGACCTCTTCGAAGCGCGAGAACAAGGCCTTCGGCATCAACAAGGTCGGGCTCACGCGGCGCGGCTTCTCGCCTGAGCGGTTGCAGTTGCTGCAGAAGGCGTTCCGGCTGCTGCTCGCGTCCAAAATGAATACCTCGCAGGCGGTCGAAAAAATCCGCGAGCTTGAGGGTGACGACGCGGCCATGCTTGCCGCTTTCATCGAGCGCAGCAGGCGCGGGGTCATTCGCTAGCTATGAAGCTTGGCCTCATCGCCGGCAACGGCCGCTTTCCTTTTCTGCTGCTGGATGCGGCCCGCGCGCAGGGCCTTGCCGTATCGGTTGCGGCCATCCGCGAAGAGACCGACCCCGAGATCGACGAGCGGGCCGCCGGGGACGAGCACATCAGCGTCCACTGGCTCTCGCTGGGCGAACTGTCGCGCCTCATCGAAACCTTCCACAAAGAAGGCGTCTCCACGGCGGTGATGGCTGGCCAGGTAAAACACAAGCAAATCTTCTCCAGCATTCGTCCCGACTGGCGGCTTGCCAAGCTGCTGTTGAACCTGCGCACCCGCAACACCGACATGCTGCTGGGTGCGGTGGCCAAGGTATTGGGCGACGAAGGCATCGAACTGATCAGCTCCACCGCTTTTCTTGAGCCGTTGCTGGCCCAGGAAGGCGTGCTCACCGAGCGCGCACCCGACGAGCAGGAACGCAAGAACATCGACTACGGCTTGGGCGTGGCGCGCGCTGTGGCGGGCTTCGACATCGGCCAGACCGTCGTGGTAGCCGCGCAGGCCTGCGTGGCCGTAGAAGCCATGGAGGGCACCGACGCGGCCATCGAGCGCGCCGGTGAGCTGCTGGGCTCGCTCGAAGAAGCCGCTTCCACACTGGAGCGCCGCCTGACCGTCGTGAAGATCGCCAAGCCCAAGCAGGATATGCGCTTCGATGTCCCCGTCATTGGTATTCGCACGATCGAAACCATGATCCGCGCGGGCGCCAGTTGCCTCTCCGTCGAGGCCGGGCGCACGCTGCTCTTCGACCGCGATGCGCTGCTCAAGCGCGCCGGTGAGGCGGGCATTGCCATTGTGGCGGTTCCCCGCAGATACTGAGGGCGGAGAGATTCTCCGGCTCCAACCGTTCAGTGATTTATCGAACTGTCGTTTCGTTCGTCCTATCCCTCATCCGACCCGGGAGGTCCCTCATGAGAAAACCCGCGCTCTTCGCCCTTGCTGCTGCCCTGCTGTCCGTCTCTACCCTTGCCACCGCCCACGCAGCCGATCAATCGCTGCCCACCGCCGGGGAAATTGCACCCGGCTTCACGCTGCCCTCCCAGGATGGCTCCCGGATTTCTCTGGACAGCTTCCACGGCAAGTGGGTGGTGCTCTACTTCTATCCCAAAGATATGACCACCGGCTGCACCATCGAGGCGCACAATTTTCAGCGCGATCAAGCCAAGTTCGACGCCGACAATGCTGTGATTCTCGGCGTAAGCGTGGACACGCCGGACAGCCACAAGCAGTTCTGTACTAAAGAGGGGCTAACCTTCCGCCTGCTCGCCGACCCCGAGCACAAGGTAGTGGACGCCTACGGCTCGCTGGGTACCTACGGCACCGCGACCATCGCCAAGCGCAACACGTTCCTCATCGATCCGCAAGGCAAGATCGTCAAGGTGTGGACTGGCGTGGACCCCTCGCATCACTCCGGCGAGGTGCTCGCGGCACTCGATGAGTTGAAGAAGTAAATTTACCCGAGTCCAGACGCAAAAAAGCCCGGCGCGATGCCGGGCTCTTTTGCTTGCCTTGAATTGCCTGTTGCCGGTGTTACTTGGTTGCCTTGGTTGCTTTCTTTGCAGGGGCTTTCTTCGCGGCCTTCTTCGCCGGAGCCTTTTTGGCTACTGCTTTCTTTGCCGGAGCCTTCTTGGCCACTGCCTTCTTCGCCACTGCCTTCTTTGCAGGAGCTTTCTTTGCTACTGCTTTCTTCGCTACTGCCTTCTTGGCGGGCGCCTTCTTTGCTGCTTTCTTAACGGCCAATGGTTTACCTCGTTTAGTGATTTTGCTGGCGTTCTTCTTCGCCGCGGCCTTCTTGGCTACGGCCTTTCCGCCCTTAACGCCAGTACTGCTTTTTGTTGCGGCGGATTTCTTTGCGGCCTTTTTAGGCACAATCTTTTTCGCTGCGGCCTTCTTTGCCGGAGCTTTTTTGGCTACCGCTTTCTTTGCTGCCGCTTTTTTCGCAGGCGCCTTGATTGCGGCTGGCGTGGGTGCGGCTGCCTTTTTCGCTGTCGCTTTCTTCGCCGGAGCCTTCTTGACGGCAGGCTTCTTTGCGATCTTTCTCGCCGCTGGTTGTACCGGGATCTCTTCTGCGACTATCACCAGCTCAACCTCATCGGCTACGCCTTCATCCGTTCCCTCGTCGTCATCCGAGGAGGTGAGCACGCTGGAGGTTTCAATCTCTTCGTCCTCTTCAAAGTCGTCGTGATCGGGGTCCAGCTCATCCGGCTCGATGTCGTGGTTGCCGTCTTCCATTGCATACATCCTGAACACTTCTTCCATCTCTGCCTCCAGCGGTTCGCCGCTGTCCTTGATTGCTTTGCCTCTTCACGCAACGGACGCATGTGCTCCGCATGCGGAAGCCATTGTAGCAATAGCTTGCACGCAAACACCACAAAAGACAAGTACGTAATGAGCTACCTCGCTCATTTTTGCGCACAATACGATGAGCTATCGCTTCGCGGACTTTCTTGCATGATGATTCTTTGCGCTTGCAGCACCGCTTTTCTTAGATGAAGCTGCGGGTTCCGATCGCTGCATGCGTTCTTTTTTTGTTGTGGTGCCTCTGCTTTTTTTGTGCGCCACAGGGGCCGCATGTTTTTCAGGGGTACCCCTTGAAGTGCCCTGTTCATGCGCCTCTGCGTCACTTTTCTCCGAGCCTCTATGGCGGCGGCCGGTCGTCGTGCGCTCCACGTGCGCCGACTCCGCTACGTGCAAACGGCGGCCCGGCGCAACCTTCACGCCGGTTCCGGAAATCTGATTCCAGCGGCGCAACTGGTCGAGCGCGACGCCGAAGCGATCCGCGATGGTTACCAGCGTGTCGCCCCTGCGCGCGGTGTAAAGCACGGTACGTGCTAACGGCGAAGCCGCCGGAGCCACAGGCACGACGAGTGCGTCCACACCCGACAGGCTATCGCTCTCGCGCAACTGGTTGGCTGCAGCCAGGTCCGCCACCTGCACATGGTAGGCACGTGCCACCGAGGCCAGCGTGTCATCCGCGGAGACGCGATGGTAGCGCCACATATCGCGCTTCGACTCGGGAACCGCTGCGATGCGCTGCTGAAACACCGACGCCATGCCGGCCGGCAGATGCAGATCGAACGACGTATCGGGAGGGGTGGTCATGCGCAGCAAGCTGGGATTCAGCGCCATCAACTCATCCATCGGCGCATCCACCAGATCCGAAACCAGACGCAGATCGACGGAGTAGTTGATCGTCACGGTGTCCGTCAGGACCGGCGGATCGAGCGTGATCTCGGTGAACCCATACTGTTCCGGATGATTGGCGATGATGATGGCGGCCAGAATTTCAGGCACGTAGTTCTTGGTCTCGCCGGGAATGTTGTTGCGCTTGTAGAGTTCCCAAAAATCCGCATAGCCGGTCTTCTGCACCGCGCGCTGCACATTGCCGGTGCCCCAGTTGTAGCCGGCCATCGAGAGATACCAGTCACCCAACTGGTTGTAGATGAACTTCATGTAGCGGGCGTAAGCGCGGGTGGACTTTTCCGGATCGAACCGCTCGTCCACATAGCTGGTACGGGCCAATCCGTAGGAGGGATCGTGGGGCATGAACTGCCACATGCCGCCAGCGCCGGAGTGCGGATTCATCGCCCGCGGTTGAAAGCTCGATTCGGCTACCGCCAGGTAGATCAGATCCTGCGGCACACCTTCCTCGGCCATGACGCGCTGAATCATCGCCTTATAGCGGCCTGCGCGCTGGAACGAATGCAGTAGCGTATTGTGGCCGCGCTGCGAGTTGGCAAAGAAATTAATGTAGGCGGCAACATAGTCGTTTACCACCAGCGGCAAGTCCGACTTGGTGGTCGCCAACTCGGCCTTCGCCTTGGCGACAATGTTGGGATCGACCTCGAAGGTTACATCCGTGGCGACATCGGCGGGAGAGGGTTCCACTTTGGCGACAAAGCCGTTGCCCTGCTTCAGCGCCTCTACTTCAAGAGCGTTTACCGCATCCACGATGCGATCGAACTCGTCTTGCAGCTCGGGACTGTTTTTGATGTTGACGCCGCTGGAAAGCATCAGGTCGACAGCCCGGTCGAATTCCGTCTTCGCTTCGGGGAGTTGCCCCTTGCGATAGTCCGCTTCGCCTCTGCCGTAGGCGCTCTCCACTTGGCGGATGAGCGACTGCACCTGCTGTTGCTGGGCGGTCGTGAGTTGTGGAGCGGTCTGCGGCGCAGTGACCTGCGGGGTCTGCTGTGCCCCGTTGGATGGCAGCGCAGGCGCGGTGGCCTGCGGCTGTGTACCGTCGGGTCCGCTGGTCTTTTGAGATGGATCGCAGCCCGCCAGCAATAAAGCCAGCGCGGCGCAACCGAGCATACGATACCGAGAAGAAATCATGCGTATTGATGCCGCGACTCTCCGGCCACGGCTGGGCTCCTGGGAGATTAAGCTGGCAGACCCTTAGCCGATGATAAGCTATGCCATGGAGGCAACGTGCAGAAGATCGCGCAATTGCCCCGTTTGCCACCCCCATGGACGCTCGTTTCCTGCGCAATTTCGCGATCATCGCCCACATCGACCACGGCAAGTCGACGCTGAGCGACCGTCTGCTCGAACTTACCGGTTCCGTGACCGGCCGTGAGATGCAAGCCCAGGTGCTGGATGCAATGGACCTGGAGCGGGAACGCGGCATCACCATCAAGGCTCATGCCGTGCGCATGATGTACAAGGCCAAGGACGGCAATACCTATCAGCTCAACCTGATCGATACCCCCGGCCACGTGGACTTCAGTTATGAGGTTTCGCGTTCGCTGGCCTCCTGCGAGGGCGCCCTGCTGGTGGTGGATGCGACCCAGGGCGTGGAAGCCCAGACGCTGGCCAACGCCTACCTGGCGATCAATCATGGGCTCGAAATCATTCCCGTGATCAACAAGATCGACCTGCCCTCCGCGGATGTCGTGCGCACGCAGGAAGCCATCGAGCAGGCTGTGGGATTGGACGCTACCGATGCGATTCCGGTGAGCGCCAAGACGGGCATCGGCGTTGCCGAGGTGCTTGAGGCTATCGTGCACCGCCTGCCGCCGCCCACGGGCGACCCGCATGCTCCGCTGCAGGCTTTGGTCTTCGACTCGTGGTTCGATGCCTATCGTGGCGTCATCGTGCTGGTGCGCGTCATGCAGGGGACCCTGCGCAAGAATCAGCGCATTCGTTTTATGTCGAATGGCAAAGTCTTCGACGTCGAATCGATGGGAGTGCTGATGCCCAAACCGGTGGAGATTGCCGAGCTGCGCGCGGGCGAAGTCGGTTTTTTTGCGGCCACCATCAAGAACGTAGGCGATACCAAAATCGGCGACACCGTGACCGAGGAAGCGCGGCAGGCCGCTGCGCAGTTGCCCGGCTTCGAAGAACTTAAGCCGATGGTCTTCTCCGGCCTCTACACGGTCGATTCGCACGAGCACACGCTGTTGCGCGATGCGCTTGAAAAGCTGCGCCTCAACGATTCTTCCTTCTTTTTCGAGCCGGAAAGCTCGGCTGCGCTGGGCTTCGGTTTCCGTTGCGGCTTCCTCGGCCTCCTGCACATGGAGATCATCCAGGAACGGCTGGAGCGCGAATATGAGCTCGACCTCATCACCACCGCGCCCGGCGTCCGCTACCACATCAAGCTGACCGACGGCTCGGTGCTCGAAGTGGACAATCCTTCGCGCTGGCCCGAGCCCACCAATATCGACGAGATTCGCGAGCCTGTAATCACCGCCAAGATCCTCACCAACGAGGAATATGTGGGAGGCATTCTCAAGCTGGTCGAGGAAAAGCGCGGCAAGCAGCTCAATTTTGAATACGCCACACCGACCCGCGTTCTGCTGACCTATGAATTGCCGCTGAACGAGATCGTGCTCGACTTTTACGACCGCCTCAAATCCGTCTCGCGCGGCTACGCATCGCTGGACTATCAATTGGCCGGCGAATGGGTTTCCCCGATGGTCAAGATGGACATTCTGGTTTCGGGCGAGCCGGTCGATGCGCTCTCCATCATCGTCCACCGTGACTTTGCTTATGAACGCGGCAAGGCGCTGGTGTCCAAGATGCGCGAGCTGATTCCCCGCCAGCAGTTCGAGGTAGCTATCCAGGCCGCTATCGGCGCCAAGATCGTGGCCCGCGAAACCGTAGCCGCCCTGCGCAAGAACGTGCTGGCTAAGTGTTACGGCGGCGATATTTCGCGTAAACGTAAACTGCTGGAAAAGCAAAAAGAAGGCAAGAAGCGGATGAAGCGCATCGGTAAAGTCGATATTCCGCAGGAAGCCTTTCTTGCAGTACTTCGGGTAGGCGAAGACCAACAAAAGTAACTTGACACGGGTGACCTAAGACCCATTCGCGCCAAGACCCTTTACCTCAAATTGTGGAAAGCTCGCAAAATTCATGCGCGCTTTTGCGATGGTGTCAAGGGCGGCGTCGCACGAAATGTAGATCCTTTTCTAATTGATTTTAAAGAAGTTGCTTAGCCTATCAGAAGTCCGCATCCATGCGCAACCGGTGGAAAGCAAATCTTCGTCCACGATTGCCAGAAGCAATCCACAATTTTTTCCACAGAAAAACCTTCGCATTGTGAAGATTCTTCTTGACCGCAAGCATATACGCTTTTTATTCATTCTTTAACAAAATTTCGCTTTAAGCAAAAAGGCCCCGCTCAGCGGGGCCTTTGCCAAAGCACTAACTTTTAGTGTGCTGCCGGGGGTCTGATGGACGACGGCGCCGCAGGCCGCGGAGCTGTACCTGCCGGCGCTGCCGGAGGAGCGGGAACACCCGACTTCACGTTGTAGGCGTCGATCACGGCCTTGGTGATGTTGGTGGAGTCAGGAGCATAGAGTACCGGGCTCTGCTGCTGGCTTACGTCCAGCACCAGGGTGAATCCTTGCTGCTGCGCATAGGTGGCCAGAACGTCATAGACCTTCGAGGCTAGTCCGCTGTACATCTCCTGCATTTCTTGCTGAAAATCGTTCTGTGCGTCTTCGGCGGAACGCTGCAATTGCTTCTTCTTGTCGTCGATCGCCTTGGCGCGGCTGCCCCGTTCCGCTTCGCTCAGCTTGTCGCCCTGCGTCTGCAACTGCTTGGTCAGGCCGTCGACCTCTTCGCTGAGAGCTTTAAGCTGGGCTTCCTTGGGAGCATATTTCTTTTGCAGGTCGGCGAACTCGCGCTGGCCCTCGTTGGTTTGGGCCACAGCCACCTGAAAGGCGACGACGGCGATCTTGGCCGGTCCTGCGGGCGCGGCGGCAGGTGTTTGGGCAGCGGCGTTCAAGGCAAAGCCCGAAGCCAGCGTAAGAGTGAGTGCAAGCAAGCGCTTCATTCCTGTGAAAGACTCCTTCAGAATTCCTGTGTGGCCGCAAGCGTTTCAGCGCCTAAGCGAACCGGTGCCTCCTGAGAAACCTCTCGGTCTTTTTTGGGGGGCTCCGCGCTGAGTGGGCAGAGACAAGAAAAGACGCGGATTGAGACGTCAGCAGGAACTAGAAGGATTATAGGAGGGCGAGATAGGAGCGTCAAACCGGCAAAACGTTAATTCTGCCCTGATTTTGCGGCAAATTTCGCGGTTTCGATGGCTGCACTAAACTTCTTTTTCGCAGCAGAAAGGCCCCGCATCGCGGAGCCTTTCTGCCGTGCAAGTTGCTATGGAACGAAATCGGCCTTAGTGTGCGCCGCTCGCGGGATGTGCGGCAGGCCGAGCCGCGGGCCGGGCCGTAGCGCCAGCGGGCTGCGCCGCGGGAGCGGGAATGCCGGACTTCACGTTGTAGGCGTCGAGGACGGCCTTGGTGATGTTGGTGGTTTCGTTGGCATAGAGCACCGGGCTCTGCTGCTCGCTTACATCCAGAACCAGCGTGTAGCCCTGCTGCTGCGCATAGCTGGAGAGGACTTCGCCCACCTTGGAAGCTACGCCGCCATAGAGTCCCTGCATTTCCTGCTGGAAATCGTTCTGTGCGTCTTCGCCGGAGCGCTGCAACTGCTTCTTCTTCTCGTCGATGGTCCGGGCACGGCTGGCACGCTCGGCGTCGCTCAGCTTCTCGCCCTGCGCCTGCAACTGCTTTTGCAGATTGTCGACTTCGTCGCTGAGCGTCTTGAGCTCGTCGCGCTTGGGCGTGAACTTCTTCTGCAGGTCGGCAAAGTTGCGCTGAAATTCGTTGGTCTGTCCCACGGCTGCCTGAAAGGCAATTACAGCAATCTTGGTGGGGCCGGCTGGTGCAGCAGCGGATGTTTGGGCAACGGCGTTCAGGGCGAAGCCCGAGGCCAGAATCATGGCAAGTGCAAGAGAGCGCTTCATTGAAATGAGAAACTCCTTCTAAGTTCCTGTATGGCCGCAAGCGTGCCAGCGCAGAACAGGCCTGTGCCTCCTGAGAAACTCACCGGTCTTTTTGAGAAAGCTCCGCGCTGGAATGAGGCAGAGGCAGGACAAAGACACGAGCGGAGACGTCAGCAGGAACTAGCTGGATTATAGGGTCGCCACCGGGGAGCGTCAAACCTGGGAATCGGAGCATCCGCCGCGAACGCAGGATATATTTCGCAGGGCACGGCTTAGTTTCTTCCGCGCATGGCCATAAGCGGACCGGCCAAAACGAAAGGGCCGCTCGTTGGGAGCGGCCCTTTCGTTTTGCTGAAGATGTGTGGATTAGAACGTGGTGGAAACGGTCAAGCGGAAGGTTTTGCGAGGTTCCCGGAACAGGTTTCTTGCTCCGTAGGCCTGAATAGCTTCCTGGTAGGTGTAGTCGCCTGCGCCACCCGGCGGGAACAAATCGCGGGTAATCAACTGGGCCGAGCAGCTTTGCACGTTGCCGCCGAGGCGGACATCGTTGCAGAAGGGCCGCTCATACAACCGCAGAGGGTTATAAGCGTAATAGAGGCGGAAGGGCGCGTTGACGACTGGCATGATGACCGAAATTTCGGCGCCCGTGGACATGCGCGGTACGAAGTTGGTGCCCGCGACCGGCCGGATGTTCTGCTGGAATCCGACCTGCGATCCCGGGATGCCGCCCTGGCAGGAACCATTGTTGTAGACCGGGCAGCCGTAGAGTGGAGCGGTCAAGGAGGCGAAGCCCTCGGGGCTCTGCTTCAACTGGCCGTGGTTGGTGGCTGCATCGATCCCGAAATCGTCGAAGAACGAGAAGGTGACCGGTCCCGCGATGGGAATGCGGTACTCGGCGTTGGTGGTCAGGTTGGTATCGCCACCGATGGAGGCGATGCCGTAGACCGGAATCGGCACCAGGATGCACTGGTTCAACTGCGGATTGGTCGGATCGCGTGGAACGCAGCCGCCGTCCGGGTTGGTGAGCTGGACGGTTACACGGTTCGGCACATAGCCGTAAGGCGTCGCACCGCGGATATCGAAGCCGCGCAACTCGCCTTCACCGCCGGAGTAGAAGCGGTTGTTGGGGGGAGCCACATCGCCGCCGAAGCCCTGCACATAGCCCAACTGGGCGCGCAGGCCGAGCACATTGCGCCCGTTCGCCGTCGGCGTCAGGTAATGCATCGACCGGAAGCTCTTGTAGGCCACCATCGGCGAGATGTAACGCACATTGCCGCCGATGCCGGCCACCTGGAACGCCGCAGTGAATTCCTTGCCGGTGCGCGGACGCATCGGGTTGTTGATGGTGTTGTAGATGTAGGTGAACGACGCCGAACTGGTGACGATGCCCGCCAGCGCATTGGAGCCTTGAATGCCCGACCGGAAGCTGATGGTCTGGAAGAAGGTCTGCGATGCCGTGCTGAACGCGGTGATCGACGACCTGCTCAGCGAATAGGTGAAGCCCACGCGCTGGAATGCGTGACGCTTCAGCGGGTAGCTGAGCGAGAAATTCAAGCCGGTCGACGCCTGGTTGTAGTTCTGCGTCAAGGACTGCTGTGCCGAGCTCAGGTTGGCCGATGCGCCGGCGGTAGCCTGGTAGTTCTTGGCGGCGTTGTAGTCCTGCTTGTTGTTGAAGAGCTGGAAGCCCAGGTTCAACGGACGGTTGCGCAGGTAGGGCTGCGAGAAACCAAACAGGAACTGCCGGCTCACGTTGCCCAGGTTGCCCTGCAGGCTCAGCGTCTCGCCCAGGCCCAGGAAGTTGTTGGTCTGGTAGTTGACGCCCAGGAAGGCCCCGGACAGGCCGCTGACGCCGCCGTTCAGGCCGATGGAGTTCTTGCCCTTCTCCTTGACCTTGAGCAGCAGGTCAACTGTGCCGGCGTCGGAGTCCTGGTGAACTTCGGTGTCCTGGTCCACCTTGAGCGGATCGAAGTATTCGAGCTGATTGAGGCGCAACAAGCTGTATTCCCAGAGCTGGGAGTTGTATACCTGGCCTTCGTCCAGCATCAACTCGCGGCGGATGACTTTGTCGCGGGTGATGGTGTTGCCCTGAAATTCGATACGCGAAACGTAAAACGGCTTGCCTTCGTCGATATCGACGGTCAGCGAGACGGTCTTCTTCTGTTCGTCGAAAACGGGCCGTGGAATGGCGGCGAAGTTGGTGTATCCCAACTGGCCGTAGGCCTTCTTCAAATTGTCGAGACCCTTGCCGATCAAGGTGGCGTTGAACCAGTCCCCATCCTTTTCGGCGAAGGTGGCGCGCAGTGCCCGCACGTTCGAAACCGCCTTGTTGCCGGTGAAGGTGATGGTGCCCAGCCGATAGCGGGCTCCTTCTTCAACAGGCATCAGGATGTCGATACGCTTGCCCTTGTTGGGGCGGAAGGTGAAGAAGTTCAGTCCGCCTTCGTCGCGGATCTGCGTCTTCGGCTCTTCGACGGCTGCGTTGTAGTAGCCCTTGTCGCGATAGGCCTGCCGCACCCGCTCCGTGTCTTCTTCAAGCTTGGAGGCGTCGAAGGTCTTGGCAAACAGATTTTCGAAGATCAGCGAGTAGGGAATGCCCACCGGCTTCAGGTTCTTCATCGCCCGGCGCAGTTGCAGCGCGCTGAGGTGCTGGTTGCCGGTGAAGCGGATCTGCCCCACCTTCACGACCGGACCCTCTTTGATGTTGAAGTTCACCTGCACCGAGGCCGGGGGAATGGTCTTCACCTCTGGCGTGATGGTGGCAAACTGGTGCCCGTGCTCGGCCAGAATCTCCCTGAGCACCGTCACTGCCCGCATGGTCTTGGTCGGGTCATACTGGCTCTCCACCGTGATGCCGACCTTCTCTTTTTTGAAGCGGTCGAGTACGTCCGATTGGGAGACGGCGTTGAGGCCCTTGTAATTGATTTCGCGGATGGTGGGCTTTTCCCGAACGAAGATGTTCAGGATGATGCCCTTCTCCGAGTCCTCACGCTCAATGCGCAAATTATCGAAATAACTCGTGTTCCAGAGCGAGTTGAAGTCGCGCTCGATCGAAATCGGGTCATAGGTGTCGCCGGGATGGGTAAAGAGGCGCGCAAGCACAGTCTCTTTCGGAATCCGGCGGTTACCGATGACACGGATCTGCTCGATTGTCTCCGGCTGTTGCGCCAGAGCTGCGACGGCGGAAAACGCCAGCGCCAGCACCAGCATCGTATGCGCTAGGCGCCTTGCGATCCGCGAGGCACGGCAGATCGAAGTGTGCTTGGTCTTCACCGGGCTGGAGCCCTGCGTCGAGCACGTAACTTGGTGCGGTCCATGGTTCAGATTCACGGGAAAAATATGCACACCCTCACTGCTGAAAAATCTGTCCTGCATCGAGGAAAGACTGATTATATTGGACCGCTGCCACCTCACCCAAACCGCAAGGCTGCCAAACGGCTCTAAAATCGTGCCTTTCCGAGAATCCCCTGCCGCGCTAGGCCCTTGCGGACTCGGGCTGGTCCCTCGTTGAGACCCAGCCCCCAGTCTACTGGACGCAGATGGGTTGCAATGGAATGATATTCCCTCTAGGCTGCGCTGCATCCCTCTTAGACGCAGATGAGCCTCACATGACATCCTCTTTATGGAGGTTTTCATGGCCAACGGCGACTCTGCGAAGACGGTTTATGAGTTCTCGGCCTCTCTGCTGGACGGGCGCATGGCAAGCCTTTGCGAGTTCGAAGGCCGAGTCCTGCTGATCGTGAATACCGCCAGCAAATGTGGATTCACTCCCCAATATGGCGGCCTTGAGGACCTCTATCGGCATTACAAGGACTGCGGCTTCGAGGTCCTTGGCTTCCCGTGCAACCAGTTCGGTGCACAGGAGCCCGGCTCCGCCGACGAAATCGGGGCTTTCTGCGACAAAAATTATGGAGTGAGCTTTCCCTTGTTCGCCAAAATCGATGTCAATGGCCCGGACACCCACCCGCTCTACCGTTTCCTGAAAAGAGAGAAGAGAGGCCTCCTCGGCAGCCAGGGCATTAAATGGAACTTCACCAAATTTCTCGTCGACCGCGAAGGCGCTGTCACTGGACGCTATGGCTCTTCCACTGAGCCCAAGGATCTGGCCGCCGACATTGAAGAGCTGCTCGGCAACCGATAGCCAGTCCCATTTTGGAAAATGTTTCCAGGAAGGAACGCCGCCCCACGCAGCCGTTCCGCCTTGCTGCGATATTCTTTTTCCTGTAACTGATTGAGAGCCGGTCTCTTTCCGTAACTTGAACGAGCTCTCCTACAAAATTAGCGTCGGGAGACAAAAATGCGCCAAACTTTTCCTATGATCCTGATTCGTGTGATTGTAGGGCTGGTTTTTCTGACAGAGGGCGCCCTCAAATTTCTATGGCCCGGCGATCTGGGCGTGGGCAGGTTTGTGGCGATCGGCGTGCCCTATGCCCATCTGCTGGCTCCGTTCATCGGCGGGGTCGAGATTGTGGCTGGCATCGCCGTGCTGCTCAATCTCTTTGCCGGGGACGCCGCGCTTCTCCTGCTCGTTGTTACCGTGGGTGCGCTGGTTACCACCAAGCTTCCCATCCTTCTCGGTCATTCCCTGGGTCCGCTCGCGCTCGCCAAACTTTCCCATTACGGCTGGCTGAGCTTTCTCCACGAAGCACGCCTCGACCTTTGTATGCTGTTCGCACTGTCCGCCGTGCTCGTCGACTCCGGCCTGCGCATTGGACGGCGTCGGCGCTGGTACCAGACGGGAATTTAAGAGCCGTCCTGCTGCCGCTGCCAGCTCCTGTGGTCATCCATCGAAACGGTAGGCGCTGATGGTCGCGCCCATTGGCTCGTCATCAAAGATGCGCCTTCCCGGTGCGTCTCCTCCGGTCCCGGCAGCTACCATCAGCGGCATCAGGTGCTCCTCACGCGGATGGGCAAACTCGGCAAAAGGAGCTTCGCGCCAACGCGTCAGCAGCGGGCTGCGGTCCGATGCGGGCGATTCCACGGCGTCGGTCAACCAGGCGTCGAAGGCGCGGGCCCGCTCCGCTGTCTCGGGCCGCAGATAAGCGCGCAGATTATGAAAGCTCATGCCGCTGCCGACGATCAACACGCCCTCGTCGCGCAGCGGAGCCAGGGCGCGTCCCGCGGCCAGGTGCAGCGCTGGGTCCAGATTCTCTGCCAGCGAGAGCGGGATGACCGGAATCTCGGCTTGCGGAAAAGCCACCTTGAGAGGTACGAATACGCCGTGATCGAAGCCGCGATTCGGGCTCTCGGCTGCCGGCAATCCCGCCTCACCCAGTAGCCCGGCTACCCGCGCCGCCAATTCCGGATCGCCCGGCGCTGGCCAGGTCAGCCGATAGGTGTGTTCGGGAAAGCCGTAGTAATCGAACATCAGCCTCGGAGCGGCGGCAGATCCTACGGTGAAGGCCGGCTCTTCCCAGTGGCCGCTGATCACTACCATCGCTTTGGGCGCGGCGGGCAGCGTGGCCGACAGCCCCTCCAGAAAATACTGCGTCGCATTCCAGGTATCCGCCGGACCCCAGCTCCAATCCATAAAGAAGCAGGGGCCTCCGCCGTGGGGCAGAAAAATTGCAGGTTGGCGATGCACCCCGGTCTTTTCGGTCATGGACTTTCCTTTCCGCGAATGGCCTGCCATAGGCCGGGAAGAGACGCCGCGAGGCATATGCGGGATATTTGTTTAAACATCTATTGGAAAGATGTTCGTGCTCCGCTAAAGACTCATTCCTCTCCGTGCTACTCGATGGCGAAAACCGCATAGACCGTGGCCGTCCGGCTCACTTTATGGGGCTCGATGGACAACGGCTGGTCGGCCGTGGCGGTTTTTGCCATGGCAACCATGCCGGCCCTCATGGGAAACCGCTGCACGGCGACTTCATTGCTCACATAAATAAGAGACCCGAGCCGTACGCCCATCCCTTTGGCCAGCACCGCGGCATTTTCGCGTGCGCGTCCCGCGGCACGGTCGAGCGCCTGCTCTTCCAGGGCGCGTTCGTCCTTCACCGTCCAGTCGATATCTCCGCTGCTCGTGGCGCCGGCGGTGATGGCGACGTCGAGAATCTCGGCGGCCCGCTCCGGCGGAGCCTTTACCGTCCATTGCTGCACGAGCTTGAACTTGTGCGGCTTGGTGAAATCACGGTCCAGGTGCTGCGTTTCACTGCGGATGGAAGTCTCGGGAATGCCCGCCTGCTTCAGAGCGCTTATGATCGCGTTCGAGGTACGGGAACCGTCGGCATAGACCGATTTTGCGTCTCCAAGCTGCGTCTCGAATCCGATGTGCAGAATGGCAATCTCCGGTTCGACGGTCACCTCTTCTTCCGCGTTGGCGGTCAGCACGCGGTTTGCGGAGTCGATTTTGAGTTGGGGCTGGCCGATCTGTTGTGCACTGGCCGCCATCGCGGTGGCAAACACCATCGAGGCGGCCATTCTCTGAACGTTCATCATGGGGATCTCCTTACACCAGCTTGGACGCGAATTCGCAAACTGTGCTCGAAGGAATCTTAGAGCAGTTCGCAGGAACGCTGCGGACTCTCTAAGCAGCTTGGCGACGTTGACGCATGTCCCTGCCCGCGCCGGCTCCCTATTTTGCCGCGTGCTTGGCCCCGAACTGCCGCAGTTTGGCGAGTGTCGCGGCGGCCTGTCCGGAGTCGATTGCCTCCGCACCCAGCGCGACGCCCTCTTTCAAATCGCCTGCCAACCCGGCTGCCACCAGTGCCGCAGCCGCATTGAACAGCACAATCTCGCGCCGCGCCCCGGGAATGCCGGTCAGTACGTCATAAAGCATCGATGCATTGGTCTCCACATCGCCACCCGTGAACTCGTCCAGCGTGACGCGAGGCAGCCCCGCCATTTCCGGAGTGATGCGGGCAGCCTTCAGCGTGGGGCGGCCGCCGCCCTCGGGCTCTTCGATGCGCGCCACGACCGACTCCCCGGTGGTGGTCAACTCATCGATTCCATCGGTTCCGTGGACCACAAACGCGCGTCGCGCCCCCAACTCGGCCAGGGCACGCGCTACCAGCAGCACCTTGCTTGGCGCCAGCACGCCGATGACCTGTGCCCGGGCTCCTGCCGGATTGGTCAGCGGTCCGCACAGGTTGAAGATCGTCCTGAAGCCCAACGCCCGGCGCAAGGGTCCCAGCGCTTTCATGGCCGGGTGATAGAGCGGCGCATACAGGAACATGAATCGCGTTTCGCGCAGGCAGGCGACGGCCAGTTCGGGTCCCAGGCTGATGGGCACGCCCAGCGTCTCCAGCACGTCTGCCGACCCGCAGCGCGACGTGACGGCGCGGTTGCCGTGCTTGGCTACCTTGGCTCCGGCCGCCGCAGCTACCAGAGCCGCGCCGGAGGAGATATTGAAGGTCAGCGGCCCGCCGCCGCCGGTGCCGCAGGTATCCACCAGCGCATCGCGCTCCTCGTCGGTCAGGGGAACCGGTGTGGCCTGCGCCCGCATGGTTTCCACAAAGCCGGCTAGTTCCGGCGCCTGTTCGCCGCGCGTCGCCAGCACGGAAATCAACGCCGCCGTTTCGATTTCCGGCGCGTTGCCTGCCAGAATTTCGCCGAGAACGGCAGCCGCCTGTTCCCGAGTGAGTGCCGCGCCGTCTTCGGCCAGCGGTTTCAAAAGCTCTTTAAGTAGCCCCATATCTCCCTATATGGTAACGGTGCATTGCGGCGGGGCATTTATCTTGCAATGCGGTCTTATATCGTTTGCCGGTCGTTCGGTGTGGGAGATAGTATTTCTGTACCGCTGGCGCATTTCCCCGCCTCACCCAAATTCAGCGGCCTTGGTGGTTCCTACCAATGAAGATTCACGAGTATCAGGCGAAAGAAATCCTGGCAAAATACGGTGTGGCCGTGCCCAGGGGCGAAGTGGCGAACACGCTGGAAGAAGCGACAGCGGTCGCCCGGACTCTGTTTACCGAGGGCGCCCATGGCGTCGTCAAAGCGCAGATTCACGCTGGCGGTCGCGGCAAGGGCGGCGGCGTCAAAGTAGCCCGCACCCGCGAAGATGCCGAGCTGTACGCCAAGAATATTCTCGGCATGCAGCTTGTCACGCACCAGACCGGTCCGCAAGGCCAAAAGGTGCAGCGCCTCTTAATAGAAGAGACAGCCGATATCGATCGCGAACTTTATCTGGGTATCGTGCTCGATCGCGCTACGGGCAGGCTGGTCTTTATGGCTTCGCAGGCCGGCGGCATGGAAATTGAAGAGGTCGCCGCCAAGGATCCCGATGCCATCTTTAAAGAGACGATCGATCCGGCGATTGGCTTCGGCGCATGGCAGGCGCGCAAGCTCGCTTTTGCGCTTGGACTCAAAGCGACGCAGATCAATCAGGCTGTTACTTTCCTGCAAAGCTTGTATAAGGCATTCATCGATACCGATGCCTCGCTGGTCGAGATCAATCCTTTCATCACGACCAAGGACGACAAGCTGTTTGCCCTCGACGCCAAGGTCACCTTCGACGACAATGCGCTGTTTCGCCACGCCGATATCAAGGCGCTGCGCGACACGGCGGAAGAAGATCCGCTGGAGGTCGAGGCCAGCAAATACGCGCTCAACTATATCAAGCTCGATGGCTCCATCGCCTGCATGGTCAACGGCGCGGGCCTGGCCATGGCAACCATGGACATTATTCAATACGCAGGCGGCAGCCCTGCAAACTTTCTGGACGTAGGCGGCGGCGCTACCCAGGAGCAGATTGAACATGCCTTTGAGATTCTGCTTTCCGATGCGAACGTGAAGGCCATCTTCATCAATATATTCGGCGGCATTTTGCGTGTAGATCGTCTGGCGACGGGCGTCGTCGCGGCGGCCCGCAAGCTGCACGTCACAGTGCCTATCGTGTTGCGGCTCGAAGGCACCAACGTGGAAGAAGGTCGCAAGATTCTCAAGGAGTCGGGCCTGAACTTCCAGGTGGGCGCAACGATGAAAGAAGCGGCCGAGCTGGTTGTAAAAGCAGCCGCTAGCCTCTAGCGAATGGCTCAAGGCTGAGAACTGGATGGTTTACCGAAACGGAGACGCAGCTTGGCACAGGCCTTCCAAGATCTAACCGTCGGGCAGCGAGCCATGGAAGTGACGGTGTCGATTTATGGCCTGACCAAGACCTTTCCCCAAGACGAGTTGTATGGATTGACCTCTCAGTTGCGCCGGGCCAGTGTTTCTGTCGCCAGCAATATTGCAGAAGGTCGCGGACGAGGAACAGAGGGCGAGTTCAGACAATTTCTGGGCATCGCACAAGGTTCGATTTACGAAGTTCAAACGCAGCTTCTTGTAGCCAGGCAATTGAAGATGGGAAATGAGGCGCTGCTGCAGAAGGCAGAGGCGCTTTGTATCGAGACGTCCAAGATGCTGGGGGCGTTGATCCAGTCTTTAAAAGCTAGGGGCTAGAGGCTAGCAGCTAGGAGCTTTTTCAATGGCGGTACTTGTTACGAAAGAGACGCGGCTCATCGTTCAGGGCATCACCGGCAAAGAAGGTACTTTTCACGCCATGGGCTGTGCCGAATACGGCACCCATGTGGTCGGCGGAGTCACTCCCGGCAAGGGCGGAACCAAGCACGAGGGCTGGCCGGTCTTTAACACCGTGGAAGATGCTGTCTCCGCCACAGGCGCCAACGCGACCATGATTTTTGTGCCGCCGCCGTTTGCCGCCGATGCCATTCTTGAAGCGGAGGACGCGGGCATTCCGCTCATCGTCTGCATCACCGAAGGCATTCCGACGCTGGACATGGTGAAGGTGTGGGCCAAGCTCAAGACCTCGAAGTCGCGGCTCATCGGTCCGAACTGCCCCGGCGTTATTTCGCCCGGCAAAGCAAAAATCGGCATCATGCCCGGCCGTATTCATAAAGAGGGTTCGGTGGGCATTGTGTCCCGCTCCGGCACGCTGACCTATGAGGCGGTGCACCAGCTCACGCAGCGCGGCATCGGCCAGTCGACAGCCATCGGCATTGGTGGCGATCCGATTATCGGCACCACTCATATCGATGCGCTGCGCCTGCTCAACGGCGATCCTGAAACCGAGGCCATCATCATGATCGGCGAGATCGGCGGCGCGGCAGAAGAGGCCGCGGCCGAGTTCGTCAAGCAGCACGTGAAGAAGCCGGTGGTCGGCTTTATCGCCGGTCAAACCGCGCCTCCCGGCCGCCGCATGGGCCATGCCGGAGCCATCATCAGCGGCGGGCAAGGCACCGCATCCGACAAGATGAAGGCCATGACCGCAGCCGGGATTCACGTCGTAGTTTCGCCCGCGGAAATTGGCGAAACCATGGCGCGGGTGATCGGCAAAGCCTGATTTTTTCTGTGCCACGCGCAGTTACAGACGGCCTGCCTCGCGGCAGGCCGTTTTCATTTCATGCAGTGTCTGCAGGTTGGTCGAGCTTGCGTTACCAGATGCGGCAAGGCTTCGGATTCACCATCGCCGCCGTCTTCTTGCAACTGAAGCTCTTTGCGAACTCCGGCAGGTCGGTCAGCACGGTGTTGGTCCGGTACTCGTCGGGAGCATGTGGATCGGTCTGTGCCTGCGTCCGCAATTGCTCAGGCCGTGTCTGCGTGCACCACTGCTGCGCATACGCAATCCAGAACCGTTGGTCGGGTGTGTAGCCATCCATCGTTGCGGTCATGTCCACATGCGCAGCCTGTGCCTTGTCGAGCCATGCCAGCCACGCCAGCCACAGTCCGCCCAGGTCGGCCAGGTTTTCTCCCAGCGTCAACTTGCCGTTCAGGTGAACGCCCGGAACCGCCTCGATGGCGTCATACTGATTCACCATGCACTGCGCGCGTTCGGTGAACTTCTGCTGATCGTCCTTGGTCCACCAGTCCTTCAGGTTGCCGTCTTTGTCGTACTGCCTTCCTTCGTCGTCGAAGCCGTGGGTCAACTCGTGGCCCACGGTCGAACCCATATCGCCATAGTTGGCTGCGTCGTCTTCTTTGTCGCTGAAGAACGGCGGCTGAAAGTAGCCGGCAGGAAAATTCACGTTGTTCATCTGCGGATCGTAGTAGGCATTCACGGTCGGCGGCGTCATCAGCCATTCGCCCTTATCCACGGGCTTGCCGATCTTGGCGAGCTCGCGCGCAAACTCGAACTCATTCGCGCGTTCCTGGTTGCCCAACGCCTCGCCGCGCACGATTTCCAGCTTGGAATAGTTACGCCACTTATCGGGATAACCGACCTTGTTCATCACCCCATGCAGCTTTTCTTTTGCCTTGACCTTGGTCTCCGCGCTCATCCAATCGAGGGCGTCGATGTCCTTGTCCATAGCCCGTTCGATCGTCACGGTCATGTCGAGCGCCCGTTGTTTTTCGGCCGGAGGAAAGTACTTGCCGACGTACGCCTGGCCGAGCGCCTCGCCCATCTCGCGGTCGATGCGGACGGTGCAGCGCTTCCAGCGTTCCTGCTGCTTCTCTGCGCCATTCAAGATGTGTGCGTAGAAGTTCCAATTCTCTTGATCGAAGCTTTCAGGCAGGCTGGTGCCGGCATAGGCATGTAACAAGTGCCAGCGCAGGTACGTCTTGATCTGTTCGAGCGGAGTATCTGCCAGCAGGGTGTCGAACTCCGCAAAAAACTTGGGCTCCGTCTCGTTCATTCTGCCCTTGGCGGGCGCATGAGCGGCAGCCGCATATTCGGCCAGCGAGAAGTGTGTCAACTCTTTTTCAAAACTGGCCACGTCCGTCGGATGGTTGAGATTTTGCGGGTCGCGCTGTTCGGTCACGGTGAGGGACGCCCTGGCCAGCCGTGTCTCGATGGCCAGCACGGTATCGGCATCTTTCGCCGCCTCCGCATCCGGCTCGCCGGCTAACACGAATATTTTGTGAACGTGCTCCACATACTGCCTGCGCTGCTCCACTGACTTGGCGTCGGTGCGCGTGTAGTAATCGCGTTCCGGCAATCCCAGGCCGCTGGCGTTATAGAAACTGATCATCGCACTGGCATCGCCGAAGTCCTGGTTCGATCCCAGTGCGAAGAAGGCCCGCACGCCGATTCTGTGCAGGTGCGCCAGGAGCTCGGGAAGTCCGGCGATGGATTTCAGCGCGGCAATCCGGTCCAGCTCCGGTTGTAGCGGCGCCAGCCCCAGCCTGTTGATGGCTCCTGCATCCATGCAGCTTGCGTACTCGTCGCCGATCTTCTGCTCATTGGGCGTGCGGGTTTCCGCGGGCACGGCCGCCGCTTCCAGAATCTCTTTGAGATGCAGCCGGTTCAGCTCATAGAGTTCGGTGAAGCGGCCATACGAGGTCTGGTCGGCGGGCAGCGGATTGCGCTTGAACCAGCCATTGCAGCTATAGCGATAAAAGTTCTCGCAAGGGTCCACCGACTTATCGACTAATGCGGAATCGAAGACGCGCAACTCGGGCGCGGAAGCTGAGGCGGCCTGTGGGTTCTGACCCTGGGCGCAAGTGGAGGCAGCCAAAATCATGGCCAGGGCGATCGACCAACCGATGCAGCGAGAAGGTGCGGCAACAAAGCAAAACATGAGGCCACTCTACCAGATTGGTACGTGGGGCAATGGGCGCGGCGCCCAGTACAATAGGGGAGTTAGACATTGACGATTGAAGGAGCAAAATCAAGTGGCGCAACGCACGTTCAGCATCATCAAGCCGGACGCGGTCCGCAAGGGATTTACGGGAGCGATCCTGGCTGAAATTGAAAAGGCCGGCTTCAAGATCGTGGCCATCAAAAAACTATCTATTTCTAAGGAACAGGCGAAGGGCTTCTATTGCGTACACAGCGCCCGCCCGTTCTTTGACGGACTGACTACCTTCATGTCTTCGGGGCCCATCGTCCTGATGGTCCTGGAAAAGGACAATGCCATCGCCGACCTGCGCAAGCTGATGGGAGCCACCAATCCGGCTAACGCCGAAGAGGGCACCATCCGCAAAAAGTTTGCCGGTTCGATTGAGGAGAATGCGATTCACGGCTCGGATGCCGAGGATACCGCCGCCTTCGAAATCGGCTATTGGTTCGCCGGCTACGAACTGGTCTAGCGGTTCCGTATTTCTTGTGCGACCGTTTATTGAATGTTTATAGCCCGCCCATTTTTTCTGTTTTTTGCGGAAAGGATGGGCGGGTTGCGAATGAAGGGCTGTTCATGCCGGTTTACGGCAAGAGATCAATCCCCAAATAGATCGTCGATCTTGGTGCGCAGCGAGGTTATCTCCTGCCGTAACTCGGCGACCGTTGCTTCCAACTGCGCGATGCGTTCTTCCTGCCCACCAGCTTGGCCAGCGTCCGAGATAGCATTCTGCCCGATTTCGTGCCGCACCAGGGCCGGTGCCGGTGCAGCCGCGGACTCTACCGGGCCTGAAAGCAGATGCGCATAGCGGGCTTCTTTGGTTCCGGGTTGCCGTGGCAGCACGGTGACCAGCGGCGGCTGGCGCTCCATCAGTTTTTGCAGCCCGGCCAGCACGTCGCCGATTTCATCGAAGCGGTGCAGCCGTTCCGTGCGGCCGCGCAGTTCCCCGGGCGTCTGCGGTCCGCGCAGCAGCAGCACGCAAAGCAGCGCCGTCTCCGCGCGATTGAAGTTGAATGCCTCGCCCAGCCAGTGTTCATACTTGGTCACGCGTCCATCGGAGCTGCGTGCGCGACCGGCCAGCCGCTGGTCCTCAAGGTTGTGCAGGGCGTGGCGCACCGCATCCTCGTTCAGATCCATCACCGGTTCACGGTTCGAACGCTGGTTACACGCGTTCAGCAGAGCGTTGAGCGAAAGAGGATAGTAGTCCGGCGTGGTCACTTCTTTCTCGACCAGTGCGCCCAGGATGCGGGCTTCGGCGGCAGTGAGCAAGAGGAGGTCTTCGGGCGGCATGAGCCTATTGTCCCATTGGGCGGGCCGCAGCGCCCATTGCCCATCGACAAGTCTTGCATTTCCCTCGCCCATCCTGGACCCCGCTCTGCGATACTGATGAATTATGCCGATCCCTGACCTGCAGCAGGCTGCCCAGAAAATCGCCAATTTCCTAGCCACTCTCAATAAGCTGGGTGGTCTGCGCCTCAAATATCGCATCACTGCCGGCGACGGCGCGCGCGACCCCTTGGGATTTGAAGCGCGCGTAATCTATGTCGAACTCGCCGGGCCCGATGTGCTGTTGGTTACCCAGCAAAATGGCGAACTGCTGCGCGCTCTTGAAACACTCGCTGCGCAGATGCTTCGCCTCGATCAGCGCGAGCACGACCTGATCAGTTTCGATGCCAACAACTTCAAGGCTCTGCGCGCACAGGAACTGCAGATGGCTGCCGAAACCGCTGCGGAAAAGGTCCGCAAGTCCGGCATCCCCTATGCATTTCCACCCATGAACAGCCGGGAGCGCCGTCTGCTCCATCTCGCCTTCCGCGGTCTTGAAGGCGTTGAGACAGCCAGCTCCGGTGAAGGTCCGGGCCGCTTTCTGGCGGTTTACCCTGAGGGCAAGACCGACCTGCCAGTCGCGCCGCCCGCAGTGCCCAGAGGCTTCGGCCGCAGATAGATGCAGGGTATGTCACAATACCCGGCAATGAGAGCTAGAGCTTGTCTGCTGCTGTTCGCCCTTGCCGTTTCCCTGTCTTGCGCACAAGTGACTCCCGCGCAAAAGCGTCTGGTGCTGATCGATCAGGATGGCTCGGGCCCCGGCGGCTCCAATCAGATGGCCATGCTTGCACTTTTGCAGGCTCCGCAGGTTGAGGTTCTGGGCATCACCATGGTTACCGGCAATGCCTGGCGCGATGAAGAGACCCTGCATACCCTACGCATGCTTGAGCTGACCGGCCACACCGGTGTGCCCGTGGCGAGAGGCGCGGTTTTTCCGCTGATCCGCACACAGGAAGAAACTCGCTTGGCCACAGCGCTCAATGGTCAGGTCACCTGGCTTGGTGCGTGGGGGCAGGGGCCGACCATGCTGGTGGAAACGCCCGCGGGCATCACGCCGTCTACGCCCGCCAAACTTCAATCGCATGGCCCCTATGAGATTCCGCCGATGCCCGAAGGCCGGCCCGTGCTCAAGCCCATCGACGAAGATGCTGCTCACTTTCTCATCCGCCAGGTGCGCGCGCATCCTCACCAAGTCACTATTTATGCCGCCGGGCCCATGACTAATATCGCGCTGGCCATCTCCATCGATCCCGAGTTTGCTGGACTTACCCGAGGCATTGTGCTCATGGGCGGCAGCCTCAATCCGCAAACAGACGATCCGGAGTTTGCCACCAGCCCGCGCCACGAATTCAATTTCTGGTTCGATCCCGAGGCTGCTCACATCGTGCTGCACGCACAGTGGCCGCGCGTCGATGTAACTACCGTCGATGTGTCGATCAAAGCGCCGTTCACGCAGAAGATGCTCGACGAAATCTCCAAGTCGCAGACCCCCGCTGCGCGTTATATCGCCGCCTGGAGCCAGGATCGTTACTATCTTTGGGACGAACTGGCAGCCTGCGCCTGGCTCGATCCGACCCTGATCACGCGGGAGAATGTTCTCTATATGGATGTGGACCTGAGCCATGGCCCTACCTACGGCGACACGCTTACGTGGACCGAAAAACTGAAGCCGGCGACGGGTGCGCGCCTCGTCCACGCACAGATCGGCGTTGACCTGCCGCGCTTCCAGCAGATGTTTGCGCAGTTGATGACCAGGACAAATCCTTAGCGAAAATTCCAGCAAATCGCGCCCAAACGCCTGTTTCCCAGCCATCCGTTTTTTAGAAACCATTGCCCTGCCGACGGCGCGGCAGCAGGAATGTGCATCCAATTCTCTAGAGTTTCCCAGTTGTTCAATTCAAGCTGTGTGTCGTGTTGGGATACAACGCGCGTGAAAGAGGATGGACCATGTTCAATTCAAGCTCATTGATGCGCACCGGCCGCTTGCCGGTATTGTTCCTGGCATTGGGAATGGCCCTCCTTTCCGGATGCGCCTCCAAGCAGCAACAGGCGCTGGACCAGGCCAAGAAGCAGGCTGCCGCCACCGGCCAGCCGCAGCAGGTGGTTTCTGTCGATAAGAATGGCACGACCAGCACGACGGTGGTGCAGCCGCCCACGCAAGGGCAAAAGAACGAGGTGGTCACCACGACGGTAACGCCCCCGGCAACAGGGACGCCCGTTCCGGCGGCGTCAGGCCCCGTGGTTTCCGCCGTGCCGCCACCGCCTCCAGCCCCGGTAGTAGCACCGGCCAACGTAAGCATCCCGGCCGGCACCGATCTGACCATCCGGATCGATCAGAGCATCAGCGTGAAGCGTTCCCGTGCGGGCGAACGCTTTACCGGCGAAGTTGTGCAGCCGATTCTCTCCGCCGATCGCGGCATTCTGATTCCCAAGGGCGCGCCGGTCGGTGGCGTTGTCGATGTGGCGCATCGGCGTGGCCACTTCAAGGGCAGCTCGCTGCTGGAACTGCGCTTGACCTCGCTGACACTGAATGGCACGCAATATCCGCTCGCGACTCGCGACTTGGCTCGCAGCAAAAAAGGGAAGGGTAGGCGTACGGCGGGTTTGATCGCAGGCGGCTCCGGCCTGGGCATGTTGGTTGGCGGCGTGGCTACCGGCGGCGTCGGCTTGGTCGTCGGCGGCCTCGTGGGCGGCGGCGTTGGAACCGCAGCCGCCGGGCTCACCGGCAATCGCGACATCGACATTCCTGCGGAGTCGATTGTGCACTTCAGGCTGGCCGACGACCTAGTAGTGCAGCCGCAGTAGCGTGCCCGGTTTTCTCTTGCAAATGGCGCAGCCCTGTGACAGATTGCAGTGGAGGTGACCGAGCATGCAACAAGCCATCCTGGCCAGCAGCAAGCTGGTTGCATTTGTCCCCGCAACCGACCCGGCAAAGGCGCAGCTCTTCTATCAAGATGTATTGGGGTTGCGCCTCATTGCCGACGAGAGGCCCTTCGCTCTCGTCTTCGATGTCAATGGAACTATGCTGCGGGTCGCCTTCGTGCGAGAGTACACGCCCGATCCATTCACGGTGTTGGGCTGGCAGGTGGATGAGATCGAGAGCACCGTCGAGCGACTCACAGCGGCGGGTGTTTCTTTCGTCCGTTATCCAGGACTCAATGACAACACGCCGCAAGGCATCTGGACTGCTCCCAGCGGCGCGCGCATTGCCTGGTTTCACGATCCCGACAACAATGTGCTGAGTGTAACTGAGTTTCCGCCGGCCACCGGGTAAGTGGGGCCTCATTGCCGTTGGGATAAGATAGCTCGGGAATATAGAAGTTACAGAACAAGACAGTAAAGGCCGCGCAGCGCGCGGCCTTTACTCTTGATGTCTTATCTACCCGTTTAGCTGTTCCTGCAACTTATTCAAAGTGCGATGCAGGTCCTTGTCGGCGCGGCGCTGTTCGTCGATCTTGGCGATTGAGTGCATCACCGTGGTGTGATGCTTGTTGCCGAACTGGCGGCCGATTTCCGGCAGACTGGCTTCCGTCATCTGCTTGGCCAGGTACATGGCGATCTGTCGCGGCACAACCACGTTGCGCGAATTGTTCTTCTGCTTCAGGTCGCTGATCCGCATACCGAATTGCTCGGCAACGGCGCGCTGAATCGCCTCGATCGTGATCTTGCGTACCTGCATGTCGATGAACTGCTTGAGGCACTGCTGGGTAGTGGCCAGCGTGATCTCCATGTGGTTCATCTGGCACCAGGCGATCAGCCGCACCAGGGCGCCCTCAAGCTCGCGCACGTTGGTGCGCACGTTCGACGCCACAAAAAGCGCAACATCGGTCGGCAGCGTTACCTGCTCGCTCTCGGCCTTCTTTTGCAGAATCGCGACCTTGGTTTCCAGGTCGGGCGGTTGAATGTCGGCGATCAGGCCCCACTCAAAGCGCGAACGCAGCCGATCCTCGATCTCCGCCAGTTCTTTCGGCGGCCGGTCCGAGGCAATCACAATCTGCTTCATGCTCTCGTGCAGTGCATTGAAAGTGTGGAAGAACTCTTCCTGCGTGCGTTCCTTCTGCGCGATGAACTGGATATCGTCGATCAGCAGCACATCGACCGTCCGAAAGCGGTCGCGGAAGCTGGTCATGCGGTCGTTGCGCAACGAGGTGATCATCTCGTTGGTAAATTTCTCCGCGGAGACATAGCAAATGCTCGACGACGGCTGCCGGCGCTTCACGTCGTGGCCGATGGCGTGCATCAGGTGAGTTTTGCCCATTCCGACGCCGCCATACAGAAACAGCGGATTGTAGGCGCGGGAGGGCCGTTCGGCCACCGCCAACGCTGCGGCCCGGGCAAACTGGTTGCCGTTGCCGATCACGAAGTTGTCGAAGGTGTAGCGGGGGTTAAGCTGAGCCGCGCTCGACCAGTCGAAGCGTGCCTGCTCCGGCGTCCGCTGCGCCGGTGTGGCGGGCGCAGTAGGAGCATGAGCAGGGACAGGGCCGAATCCACCGTCCTTGCGTTGCGGTGGAATGGAGGGGTCCTCCTCCGCGGTGACGAAGCATACGTCGTCGAACTCCAGAGACTGCAGATCGATTGCTTCCTGAATCAGGTCGCCATATTTGTCGCCGATATGTTGAAACTCAGGCGAGGGCACACGAACGTAAAGAGTTCGGCCCGCAGCGTGACTGAATCGAGTGGGCTTAAGCCAGGTTTCAAATGACTGGCGGATGACCTTCTTCTCCAGCGCTGCCAGGATCTGTAGCCAGGGATTGAGTGCCGTTGCCGGCGAAATTGCAAATGCCATCGAGCTAATCCTTGCCTGCGTCGCCTATGTTGGTGCCGGTCGGGTTTACCTGCGGTGTTTTCAGCAAGGGCTCTCTCTGGGCGCGAAGATTTCGCTTCCGTCCAAACGCCTGTCACAATGCTTGGCTGCCGCTGATCTGCCCCTGCGATTTTCGACCTGGGGGGGCTTGGATAAATTCGTACCGTGGGACGCTAGGAAACTTTCATGAACGGTCCCGATAGTAGCACATCTGGCAGTGCCTGCAACCGCTCTTTCACATAAGATTAGCGTGCTCTTGTGCGATTGCACCAAGGTTGGTGAAACCTATCGAATATGTGACTGAAGTCACTATAAAAAGAGCGAGATGCACCCTTACTTGCAGACAACTTTCAGTCCCTGCTATGTCGGTTGGAAGCGCGATCTTCCCTTCCGGTTGACCGTCCTCTTTTATTCTCAGGCGCCACTTTCTGCTGGATTCCTGGCGCAACCTGCGATAGACTTAATTCTTGCCGTCAAGGCACAGATTTTCCCTAGGGAACAGGAGCGCATTTCGATGCCCAAGCGCACATTTCAACCCAATCGCCATCGCCGCGTAAAGACCCACGGTTTCCGTGCCCGCATGAAGACCAAGAGCGGCGCAGCCGTGTTGAGCCGCCGTCGCGCCATTGGCCGCAAGCGCGTATCTGTCAGCGCTGGCTTCCGCGACTAATCATTCTGCCCGTTTTTGTTTGATCCGGAACGCGTTGTCGACCGTCACCGTTCCGGGTTCAACTCCTTCCGGCACTACCATGATTGCCCCTTCCAAGCCTGCCAAGCGTCAAACCCAGTCGCTCACGGGTGTGCGTCTGCGCAAACACGCAGACTATCAGCGCGCCTATGCGGCAAGCCGCAAGCGGCAATCTTCCTCTATGAGCTGGTTCTTGGCGCCGCAGCCGGCAGCCACGCCCGATCATCCTGCCCCGGCTGGCCCGCGTGTCGGGCTCACCGCAGGCAAGGTGCTGGGCAAAGCGCATGAGCGCAACCGTCTCAAGCGCCGGATGCGCGAGGCTCTGCGCCGCCACCTCGACCTGCTGCCCGCCGGTTGCGACCTGGTCCTTCATCCGCGCCGCTCTGTACTGACTCTCGAATTCACGAAACTTGAAGCAGAGGTTGTGCGTATCCTCAGGCAGGCAAGTGCCGATGCCCAGGCAAAAGTCCGGCCAGCCCACACGGCTCCGTCCTCTGCCCGTCGTCCGGCCTCAGACACGCCTATCTCATGACGCGCCTCCTGCTCGCCACTCTCGCGTTCTACCAGCACTGGCTGTCGCCGGCATTGCATTCGCTGGGGCCCGGCGGCTGTCGTTATCTGCCTACCTGTTCGGAGTATGCCGCCGTGGCCATTGCCACCCACGGGCCTCTGCGCGGTAGTGCGCTGGCGTTATGGAGACTGCTACGCTGTCACCCTTTTGCCCGCGGAGGGCTTGATCCCGTCCCTCCTGCGGCTCTCCCAAGCCATTTCCCCCACGAACCATTACCATAGGACAAGCGGCGGCCCGACGGTCTGCCTTCTCTTCACGATAGGAAGTACCCTTTGCCAGAATTTCGCAATCCCAATCTTCAGACGCAGGGCTCCGGCGGCGGCAGTGGAAGCGGCGGCGGCGACATGCGCGGCACCTTGATTGTCAGCATGTTGGCCCTCGTTGCTCTGTTCGGCTATCAATATTTTTTCAAGCCCAAACCGGCTCTGCCCGCGCCCACCCAGGCTCTGTCGCAGCCCCAGGCGCCCCAGGCCGCGCAAATGCCGGCTGCGCCCGGTCAGCCTGCGCAGGTTGCCGCCAGCCCGTCGGCCGCGCCCGGCATCACTGCCGCGGCTGAAACCGAGACCACCGTCGAAAACGAAAACGTGAAGATCGTCTTCACCAATCGCGGCGCGCAGGCGAAGCATTGGATTCTTAAGAAGTACAGCGATTCGGCTGGCAAGCCGCTCGACATGGTGCAGCAGCAGGCCTCCGAGCGTTTCGGACTGCCGCTCTCGCTCTTTACTTATGAGCCTGCCCTTACCGCGCAGTTGAACCAGGTGCTCTATCGGCCTTCGGCGACCGGTTTTGTGCTCGCTCCCAACGCGGTCACCTTCCACTACGCCCAGAACGGGTTGGATGTGGTGAAGACCTTCCGCTTCGACACCAGCTACGTTGTCACGGCGGAGGTACAGGTGCGCCGCAACGGTCTTCCGGTCCGCGCGCTGCTCTCCTGGCCGGCAGGTCTGGGCGACATGGAGGAATTCAAACCTCAGACGGTCAAGGGTGGCGACTCCGGCTATCTGATCCGTAGTTCCGCCAACTCCATCTTTGCCTGGTCGCTCGACGGCAAGCAGGACTCCGAGAAGGCGTCCAAGGTGAGCGGCAACGCCACTCTCGACCAGCCTTATGAGTATGCGGCCATCGCCGACCTCTATTTCGCGGCCGCTTTGCTGCCCGATGTGCCTGCGCGCGCGACCCTGGTCACGCTGCACAATACGATTGACCTGCCCAGCGACCTCAACGATCCCAATAGCCAAAAGAAGCCTGCCGATGTAATTGGCCTGGCCGTGGGAGATACAGGCGGCTACACGCGCGTGCGGGTCTTCGCAGGTCCCAAGGCCATGGACGTGCTGACCTCCATCCACGCCATCAGCGCGGACGGCAAGGCGACCGGCCAGAATCTTGAGCCCCTGGTCCAGTTCACCTGGCTCACCGTCATCGCCAAGCCTCTCTACCTGGCGCTGCGCTTCCTGCATGATTTCCTCGGCAACGGCGCCTATAACTGGGGCTGGGCCATCATCATCGTTACCGTGATCTTCAACCTGTTGATGCTGCCGACACGGTTGATGATGATGCGGTCTTCGCTGAAGATGATGCGCATTCAACCCAAGGTTGAAGCCATCAAGAGGCGCTTCGCTCATCTCAAGATGAACGACCCCAAGCGGGTCGAAATGAACAGCGAGATGATGGCCCTCTATAAAACCGAGGGCGTCAATATGTACGGCGGCTGCCTGCCCATGCTGGTGCAGATGCCTCTGTTCTTCGCTTACTATCGCGTGCTGGCCAACGCGGTCGAGTTGCGCCAGGCCCACTGGTTCTGGCTCACCGATCTCTCATCACCCGATCCGTGGCACATTCTGCCCATCATCATCATCGCCAGCATGTTCCTGGTGCAGTTCCTCACCCCAGCGCCGGGTATGGACCCGGCCCAGCGCCGCATGATGGCTTTCATGATGCCGGTGATTTTCGGCTTCTCCATGTGGCATTTTGCTTCAGGACTCGCGCTCTACTGGGGCACCGGCAACCTGATCAACTTGGCCATGCAGCTTGCGATCAACCAATCGAAGATGGGCAAGGAGATGCACGCCATCGCCGCCAAGCGCGCTGTCAAAAAGAATGGAGCAGGCGCCGCTCGCACCATTCAAGGCCGCCGCTAGATCGGTTTTCCAGTTTGAGTGGCGTTTCCAGGGGCTTGCTCAAAGCAGTCTCAGCAGCAACAAAGGGGACAGGCATCGCAGCCTGTCCCCTTTGCTTTGTCGATGACCGGTGAAGCAGCGCAAGCCGCCGTCTACTTATGTCTATGCAGCCGCAACCGGCTCCGCTGCTTCTCGCCGGGTTGGTGGCGCCGTGTATCCCTCCGCAGCCAGATGCTTGCCCATCTCGGCATACATCTGCGGGTCGCGCGGCTGCCACGTGCCCAACCCGTCCACGTAGCGGTTATACATGCAGAAGGCCGCGGCAATCAGCACTGTATCGTGAATCTCCAGGTCGGTTGCGCCCTGCTTGCGGGCTGCCTCCACATCGGCCGGGGTTACCAGCTTGCCGTCCTGCTGCACCTTGCCCGCAATCGCCAGCAGCGCCTTGAGCTTGTTGCTGATCGCGGCAGATTCGAAGTTAGTCTTTACTTGTTCGACGAGCGCAGCATCGCCCAAGTGGCAGGCCGCGGCCGCTCCGTGGCTCGTCTGGCAGAAATAGCAATCGTTGCGCGAAGAAACATAGGTGGCGATCAGTTCACGCTCACCGGCGGTGAGTGAGTTGGGCTCGTGTAGCAGCACATGCGCCAACGCGCGCAGCGGCTTGCCTGTTTCCGGGCGATACGCCAGCCCAGCCGCAATGCCGGGCAGACCTTCGGGCAGATGAATGTGTGGCATCGTTCCCTCCTTAGTATGTGTGGGAATAGGTACGGGATTCTTGGGCGGCAGGTGCCTTGGCGGCGTGTCTTGCGAGATACTCTTCGCTCACCGTGACATAGCCATCGCGGGCCACGCGTCTGCCGCGCTCGCGATAAAAGGCCTCATCTTCCGGCTGGTTGGTGTCCAGCCCATCCACGTAGCGGTTGTACATGCAGAAGGCTGCGGCAATCAGTACCGTGTCGTGAATCTCCAGATCGGTCGCGCCCTGCTTGCGTGCCGCCTCCACATCGGCGGCAGTCACCAGTTTGCCGTCCTGTTGCACCCTGCCTGCGATTACCAGCAGCGCCTTGAGCTTGTCGCTGATCGCGGCCCGCATGAAGTCGGTCTTGACCTGCCGCACGAGCGCTTCGTTGCCGCTCAAATGCGCAGCCGCCACGGCGCCGTGGATGCTATGGCAATAGCGGGTACCGTTGCGGCTTGAAACATACGCTGCGATCAACTCGCGCTCGCCGCGTGTCAGCGTATTGGGCGCCTGCAAAAGCGCTTCAACCAGGGCGTTCAATGGGCGCGCCGTTTCCGGCCGAAAGGCCATTGCGCCGCGAATGCCGGGTAGGTCGGAAGGAAGGGCGATATGGGGCATGGTCAAACCTCCAAGGTTGAGTGCCGTCGAGGGCAGGATTGCCGCCCGCCGGCTCCTCGGTCTCAGCATTGTCGTTCAGAGATTCCCTCGATTTGCATTGTCCGGCCATCCTACGCAGACTGCGGAAGAATGCGCATCCCCCATTGGGTTGAGCTTGTCGCTTGAAACCGCCCTTTGCCTGCCTCTGCGCGCCGGCAGGGGGAGCCTATACCGCCGTTCGGGACTCGATGCATCCCACCTCGATGCTGTATCGTCCAATCGGTATGGCACAAAATTCGACAAGCAACGCTCCGCACCCCGCGGCTGAAGCGGAAGAGGTCTATCGCCGCTGGATTCAATTCCTGGACGATGAGTTTACCCGGCACCGTTCCGCGGAGCGTCGCGGAGAAATTGTGCGCGACCAGCTTTATCAGATCTACCTGGGCCGTCCGCACGGGGGCGCGCTCAACCTGACACTTACCAGCGAACTGCCGGGCAACGTGCTCAGCCTCTCGCTCGATCCGCAAAATGTGACGCTTGAGGCGCAGCACTTTTCCGACGCCGATTGCGACAAGCTCAATGAGCGCAAGCCTCTGCTCTGGTTCTGGCAGATGTTCGACCGTTCGCCCATCGGCCTTAACCATTGGCTGGGCCTCCGCTTCCGCCGCATGTTGGGCGGGCACATCTTCGCCCACATGGGCAAGGGCGTCCGGATCTATCATGGCCTCGACATCACCTACGGCTACAATCTGTCCATCGAAGACGGCGTCACCATCCGCCAGCGCGCTTTGATCAACGACCGGGGCGGCATCACCATCGGCAAGAATGCGGTGATTGGCTCTTTTGCGCGGGTCTACTCGCATAGCCACGCCCCTGACAACTACGACCAGGTGACGCTGGTGCCCACCGTGATCGGCGCGGGTGCGCGCATTGGCAGCCACGCCATCGTTCTGGCAGGCACGCATGTCCCCGACGGCGCAGTGGTCGGCAGCTTTCCCGCGGACCGGATCTCAGCATAGGCCGCGTGCCCATGCTAATCTGAGCTTTCCGGCCCCGTGGAGAGTACGTTGCAGCCCAACAACTTCATCATTGCCATTTTCGAGTTCGTCCTGCTCATCTTCTCGCTCAGTGTGCATGAGTGCGCGCACGCTTGGATGGCCTCGCGTCTCGGCGACCAGACCGCCCGGCTGCAGGGCCGCGTGACCCTCAATCCCATGTACCATGTGGACCCCATCGGCACCCTGCTCTTTCCGGCGCTCATGATCTTCGGGCCCCTGTTCAGCGGCGGAGCCATGGGCGGGTTTCTCTTTGGATGGGCCAAACCAACCCCGGTCATCACCCGCAACTTCCGCAAGATTGTTCGCGACGACACCCTGACCACGCTGGCCGGTCCGGTTTCAAACCTGCTGATTGCCTTTGCCGGTTTTCTCGGCCTTGCCGGCATCATCCTCGCCCAGGGCCACCTGCCCGCGCAAGAGAACGTGCTCACCAACGTGGAAGCCCTCGGCGTGCTCTGCCAACTGGCGATCCAGGTCAATCTGGCGCTGTTCTTCTTCAATCTGCTGCCCTTGCCGCCGCTCGACGGCAGCCGCATCCTGCGCCACTATCTGCCCTATAACGCCCTTAACTCCTATGACCGCATGGGCATGATCAGCTATATCCTCATGATCTTTCTCGGCGGCCCGGTTGTGCGCTTTTTCATGCGGCCGACCCTGGGGCTGATTTATTTCGCGCTCAATCGTATTCAGGGCGCATAAGGCGCCTTCCGTCCGGCTCCCGCTACAATGGAATGAGCTAAATTGACGATTTTGTCCTTTTGGCGGCATTCCATTGGCACTCTTCCGGAATCGATTGGCTAAAATGTCCGAACCCGCAACTCCGTCTTCCCGCCCCCGCATCTTGAGCGGCATGCGTCCCACCGGCAAGCTTCACCTGGGCAACTACATGGGCGCCCTGGCCAACTGGGTCAAGCTGCAGGACCAGTATGAGTGCTACTTCTTCATCGCCGACTGGCACGCGCTGACTACCGATTACGCAGATACTTCGAAGATCATCCCCAATACCAAAGAGGTGATGCTCGACTACCTTGCCGCGGGTCTTGATCCGGCACGGAGCGCGCTGTTTCTGCAGAGCAAGGTGCCGCAGCATGCTGAACTGGCGCTGTTGCTGGGCATGATCACGCCTCTAGGATGGCTGGAGCGGGTGCCAACCTATAAAGAACAGCAGGAGAATCTCTCTAGCAAGGATCTAACGACCTACGGATTCTTGGGTTATCCCCTGTTGATGGCTTCCGATATTCTTCTCTACCGGCCAGACTTTGTGCCGGTTGGACAGGATCAACAGGCACACGTTGAGCTCACGCGCGAGGTGGCGCGGCGCTTTAACCAGTTCTATAAGCTCGATGGGCAAGAGGTTTTGCCGGAGCCGAAAGTGCTGCTCACACCCTCGCCCAAGCTACCCGGCACAGACGGTCGCAAAATGTCGAAGAGCTACGGCAACACGATTCAGATGACCGACCCTGAGCCGGAAGTCCGTAAAAAACTCAAGACGATGGTGACCGATCCGGCGCGCATCCGGCGTTCCGACCCTGGCGACCCCGATAAGTGTCCCGTCGGCGATCTGCACAAGGTCTTCTCGACTCCAGAAACCATGGCCAAGGTCTACGAGGGCTGTCGTTCCGCCGGAATCGGCTGCATCGAGTGCAAAAGTTGGGCCGCCGATGCGCTGGTTCAAGTGCTTATTCCGATCCAGGAGCGGCGTGCGCGCTACACCGACGCTGACGTAGAAGATATTCTGAATGACGGCTCCGATCGTGCCCGCGCCCGGGCTGGCCAGACCATGCAGCAGGTGTGCGCCGCCATGCAGTTGACCTCTACCCGCTAGCGCCGCATCCGAAATACAGATTTGAAAGTAGAAACAGCATTGCCGGAAAAACCATTGATGAACGTGTCCCCCAATCCGGAAACCGCTACCGAGCCGATCAAAGAGCCCGGTTCCACTCCTGCGCCGATTCACGACCCCGAGCCCGGCCTGGTTCCCTTGTCCGACCCCGAACCTGACATTGTTCTCACGCCCGACCCGGACCCCGATTCTGATTCGGATGCGCCCGGTCCGCAGATCGATCCACCCGCCGAGCCTGCCGCCCATGCCGGGCCCACGCTGGTGCTTACCTCCAAACCTGCTCCGGAAGAGAAGCCTGCGGCCAAGACGCCCGCCAAGCAGAAGAAGCAGGAGAACGATGACCAGTCGCCTTTCTCGGTATTCGTCGGCCAGGTGTACGACGGCCCCCTCGACCTGCTGCTCGACCTGATCCGCAAGCAGGACATCGACATCTACGACATTCCCATCGCCAGGATCACGGCGCAGTTTTTGGCCTATGTCAACCAACTCAAAGCCACCGATGTGGATGTAGCGGGCGAGTTCATCTACACCGCTTCGCTGCTGATTCACATCAAGAGCAAGATGCTGTTGCCGCGTGCGCCCTCCGGACCGGATGACGCCGCCGAAGATCCTCGCCGCGAGTTGGTCGAGCGCCTCCTTGAGCATGAGCGCTTCAAGAACGCCGCCCAGATGCTGCAGCAGAAGCAGATGCTTGAGGCCGCTACCTGGACCAATCCCGGCCTTCGCGAGTTCAAGAACGATGCTGCTGCCGAGCCGGAAATCGCTGCCGACACCACTGACTTGGTTCGCATCTTCCGGGAGATACTCGACCGCGCCAGCAAGCGTCCCACGTTCAACCTCCAGGACGATTCGGTGACCGTCGGGCAGATGATCCAGTTCCTCTCCCGCCGCCTCACTATGGAAGACAAGCCGGTCGCCCTGCGCCGCCTGCTTAGCCATACGCGCTCCGAACGCGCGCTGGTGGCCATGTTCCTGGCTCTGCTGGAACTGGTCCGCCTGCAGGCTATCCTGCTGCGCCAGGACGCTGCTTTCAGCGAGATCTTTATCAAGAAGCACACTGGCTTCGACGCCATCATGAACGAAGGCGTGATGAACGCCAACGACGACTGGCGGTAGCTCGTCGCGATAGTCCTTCCTGGCGAGAAAATCGGCAACGTTATAACTTATGTTATAATTCAGACAGTCAGGAGGATCTCTCTATGGCCACGACCGCTAAAATCATCGCTATCGGCAACTCTGCCGGCATCATCCTGCCCAAGGAAACCTTGGCGCGCTTGAAGTTGGAGAAGGGCGACAGCATCTGCCTGTCCGAAACGCCTTTTGGTGCGCACCTGACTCCCTATGATGACCAGTTCATGCGCAAACTAGAAGCGACCGAGCTTGTCATGCGCAAGTATAGGGATACTCTGCGCAAGTTGGCGGAGTAGATGGAAGAACCCCTGTGGATGGAAGCTTCAGACGCTATGGTGGCACATGACCTTGAGCTCGCTGCGCATGGGGGCTCAACAGGCATTCGCGATACCGGATTGTTGGAGTCCGCGCTGGCGCGTCCTAAAAATCTCCTCGCTTACGCGGAATCAGCCCCCTCTCTTGCTGCTCTGGCGGCTGCCTATGCTTTTGGCTTGTCTTCCAACCACCCATTTATGGATGGAAACAAGCGCACGGCCCTGCTAGTTTCCTTCGCGTTTCTTGAGGTGAACGGAATCGAAGTCACGGCGAGTCAGGAAGATGCCTACCTGACCATTCTCGGATTGGCCGCCGGCGAAATTTCCGAGGAACAGCTTGCGCAGTGGTTCGAGCGCAATACCGCTCCCCGCTAAAGCAGTTCTCCCCCGTTTCCACCGCTTGCAGCAAATCCGATCGCCGGAAATCGCAAATCAGAGGCCCAGTCCCACAGCGGACCGTCTTTCCAACTCCAGCCGTTCAGGCGCTGGCCCCACCGTGGCCGTTATCCGGCTATGAGCCTTATGCCCGCTGGAGGAACCCGCTCCGGAAGGCGTTTCGGCCGCCCGCCCCGTCAACAACTGCTGAATGCGTTGATTCGAGAAGCCCCAACTCGATGGCAGCCTCTCGAATTCAGACGATCCGTTCGCAGAGGTCCACCCATATTTTTCGTAGAGAACCGAGTCTCCCAGCCGGTCTGCCGTTTCATGCAGAACGTGGGCGATTTCAGCGGGAGACGCCAGGTAAATGCGCGGCAACTGGTCAATCGCCACTCCCTCAAATTGGACCAGGCAGCACACCGTCCGCGAACCGTGGTTATCCAGCCAAAGATCGATCGCTCCGTGGTGGTCGGTCTTTTTGCCGCTTCGCTCGGAGGCGCGCTTTAAGTAAGTCTGGGTCAGGTCCCAGCGTCCGTCCCCGCTGCCTTTGACCGACACTTTCAAGAGGTTTCCGGCGTTGGTCACAACCAGGTCGTACCGCGGCTTATCGGCGCCGGACTGAACCGACACGTCAAACCCGCATCTGGCAAATTGGGCGGCGGCAATTCCTTCCGCTCCGACGGCGATCTGCCATGAAGATGGCTTGCTCTGGGAAGGGGCAAGGTCTGTCATCTCTTCTCCTTGGGAGGGAGGCAGTTTACCGGAGGGGCGGCTTGCTGGAGTGTTTCTATGGTGGACCTGCAATGACGCTACTTTAATGCTTCTAAGTCCGCCCTTGAACGCACTATCCGGCGATCCTGCGAATCCTCTCCAGTCGACCTGGAACGTTCCTCAATTGTACGAATTATAGGCAATTTCCTCCCTAATTATAAGTGAGATAAATCACACCGTAAATCATCCGTAAATCCCAGCGAAGCATCCAGATCCGTCGAACCAAGCCACTGTCGTGACTCTCCCGGCCGCTTTTTTCCAAAAGAATTCATTCCTCTTTCATCTGCTTCCTATATCCATTGCTACGTCTGGATGTTGCCTCCTCAGCGTCGCCGGACCGGGTTTCCTATCTTTAGATTTTTGGAGTGTCACAATGGCCGATTTAGCCACAACCGCCGGCGCCCCTCCGTCCGGGGCATCGCTGCTTGACCGCAAAATGAAAAAATCCTCCGCCTGGATCAGCGGAGCTGTCGTTCTAGTGGCGCTGATCGGAGGCCTCGGCTACATCGGCTTCCACGTCGCGCAAGATCTCGGCAACATCGTCATCAGCAGCGTCTGGCCCTTCTTGCTGCTGGGCGTAGCCCTGCTTATCGCGCTCGGCTTCGAGTTTGTGAATGGTTTCCATGACACCGCTAATGCGGTCGCGACCGTCATCTATACCCATTCGCTTGAGCCCAACATCGCCGTGGTCTGGTCGGGCCTCTGCAATCTGGCTGGAGTGCTCACCTCCTCCGGCGCCGTTGCCTTCTCGGTCATCACGCTGCTGCCTGTGGAACTCATTCTCCAGGTCAGCTCCGGGGCCGGCTTCGCCATGGTCTTTGCCCTGTTGCTTGCCGCCATTATTTGGAACCTGAGCACCTGGTGGTTTGGCTTGCCGGCCTCCAGCTCGCACACCATGGTCGGCTCCATCATCGGCGTCGGCCTCGCCAACCAATTGCTCAATCCCCACGCCGGCACCTCGGGCGTGGATTGGGGCCAGGCTACCAAGGTCTTTCAGGTTCTGCTCATCTCGCCGGTCATTGGGTTTGTCGTCTCGGGCCTGCTGCTGCTGGTTTCAAAGTGGCTCATCAAGTACCCCGCCCTTTATGAGGCGCCGAAAGACGACACGCCGCCGCCATTCCCCATCCGCGCCCTGCTGGTGCTGACCTGCACCGGCGTCAGTTTTTCGCATGGCTCCAATGACGGTCAAAAGGGCATGGGCCTCATCATGCTTATCCTCATCGGCACCGTGCCTACCGCGTATGCGCTCAACCACGCCGTCAACGCGCATGATATTCAGGACTTCATCGCCGCCTCGGAGCAGGCCGGCCATATTCTCGACCGGCATGTGGATAAGGCCGGCATCCTGGGCAACGACCCCCGTGCCGAGGTGACCGATTACATTCGGACCAAGAAGATTCAGCCCGACACCATCCTTGCGCTCCGCGAACTGGTCGAAGACCTGAACCACGAAGTCAGCCTCTACAAGGAATTCAAGGCCGTGCCGCCCAGCCAGCAGACCAACGTCCGCAATGATATGTACGTGGCCAGCGAAGCTCTCCGGCTGATGCAGAAGAGCCACAATCCCGCCTTTACCCCTGATGAAACCTCGGCCCTCGCCAACTACAAGAGCAAGGTGGACAAGGCCACCAAGTTCATTCCCAGTTGGGTCAAGGTGGCCGTTGCCCTGGCGCTCGGGCTGGGCACTATGGTCGGCTGGAAGCGCATTGTGGTCACCGTGGGCGAAAAAATCGGCAAGGAGCACCTGACCTACGCGCAGGGCGCCTGCGCCGAACTGGTCGCGATGGCCACTATCTCCGCAGCCGATAATTTCGGATTGCCGGTAAGCACCACGCATGTGCTCAGCTCCGGCGTGGCCGGGACCATGGCCGCCAATCGCAGCGGCCTGCAGATGTCCACTATTCGCAATATTGCGGCGGCGTGGGTCTTTACCCTGCCTGCTGCGGCGCTGCTGTCGGGACTGCTGTTCCGGCTCTTCCGCGCCATCGCCTAAAGAGGCTTCTTGCCTTTTTACCGCCATTTGGGGGCGTCCGGCGCCGCTGGGCGTCCCTTTTTGCTGCAATCGGCCCCTCGTTTGCCAATCAGAGCGCAGGGGAACCTCCACTTCCGGTACCATACTTGAGGTACTGATTGCAGAATGAGCCTGAAAGCTAAGCTGGAAGCTGTCATTTACGCTGCGGAGGAGCCGGTCACACTGGCCCAGCTCGCCGCCCTGTTCGCCGCCGATGCCCTGGAGTGGAAAGCGGAGCAAGCCGCCGCGTCTGCTGAGCAGGCTGCCGAGGATGCGGCGGATGCTGCCGAGCCCCTGCCTCTGCTCGCTGAAGGCATGGTTTACCTCGAATCCAACCAAGACTCCGTGATCGACGCGGCGCCGGAACCGGAAGCGGCCCCTGGCGATGCCGCCGACCAGGAAGCGGACACCGAAGCTGTTGCCGAGGCCGATGCTGAAGCCAGCCTCAAAGCGGATTCCAGGCCGCCGCAGAAAAGCGTACAGGAACCTGCTGCGGAATCCAGCGACGCGCTATTGCAGGATTCCGCGCAGGAAACTTCGGAAGCTGGCCCAACGCTTGGCACCGAAGCTGTTGCCGATGCAAATCCAGATACGATTGCCGATCCTGTCGCCGACCCGCCTGTGACACCCGAACCGGCCTCGGCACCCGATCTGGCCCTGACCGCGCCAGCCGAGCCTGCGGTCGATTCCGAATCCGAGGCGAGGCGTCTGGCCCGCCAGCGCGACCGTGAGGTCCGCGCGATTCTCAAGCAGTTGCTCGACGAAATCGTGACCTCGTATGTCAGCGATGGCCGCGGGGTTGAGATTCGCGAGATTGCCGGCGGCTATCGCATGGCCACCAAGCCGGAGTGCCACGATGCTGTGCGCATGTTCGTCAAGAGCCTCAAGCCGCCGTTGAAGCTTTCCTTGCCGGCCCTGGAGACTCTGGCCGTGGTTGCCTATAAGCAGCCGGTCACCGCTCCCGAGGTCAGCGAGATTCGCGGTGTCGAGTCCGGCGGCGTGCTGGGCTCGTTGCTCAGCCGCAAGCTCATCGCCACCGCGGGCCGCAAGCAGGTCATCGGACGCCCCATGCTCTACAAAACCACCAAGGAGTTCCTGCTCCGCTTCGGCCTCAAGGACGTTGCCGAGCTGCCCTCCATGGAGGAATTCGAGAAGATGGCTGCCATCGAGCTCGAAGAGCCGGAAGCAGCCGAGGAACAACTGAGCCCGGAGAACGGCCAGGAAGCAAGTCCCGAGTTGGGAGCAGAGTCGAGTGAAGACGCGGCCCCTGACTCGAACCAGGAATCCGCCACCGAGGCAAATGCTGAGCCGAATTCCGAATCGAACTCCGCAGCAAGCCCAGCAGCGAGTACGGAAGCAAATCCAGAAGCCAGCTCCGAAGCAAGTGAGGACCTGAGTTCGGAACCAGCCGCAGAAACCGCTCCGGAAGCGGCCTCTGAAGCCGAACTGGAATCCAATTCACCGAGCGGCGAAGAACTGGCTGAAAGCGCCCAGGAATCCGTTGAAGCGATTGAAGCCGCGGAGATCCTGGAAGCGCCGGTCCGTGAAGAAGCCGACGAAACCGAACCCACCCCCGCAGAGGCCGCGCCCGCCGTGCCTCCTCCCACCGAGCAGGACACAGAGCAGGCAGAAACAGAGATCTCCCCCAATGAGCGATGAAACCGACAACCTGAAACCCGAATCATCCGAGCCCGAACAGGCCACGCCTATTGCGCCCCCTGTCGATGGGCCCGTTGCAGACCCCATCGGCGATGAAACCGACGGAGAGGCTGCCGCCGCCACTGCTTCTGAAGCCACACCTGAAGACGGTGAAGACGAGGCCGAAGCAGCCGCTGCTGACACGTTTGAAGAAGCCGTCGATGGCGTCGAAGACGAAGATGACGACGAGTCCGACGACGCCGATGAGGATGACGAAGACGACGGCGACGAAGAAGAGGATGAGGACAGCGAAGAGGAAACTGCGGATGCGGAAGATGATGCCGACGCCGATCCCGACTTCGTGCCCAAGCCTCGCCCGCCCGCCAAGCTTGAGCGCCTGCAGAAGATTCTTGCCCAGGCCGGTGTAGCCAGCCGCCGCCACGCGGAAGAGATGATCGAGCAGGGCCGCATTCAGGTGAACGGCACGGTCGTGACCGAACTGGGCACCAAGGCCGATGCCGGCCGCGATCATATCCGCGTCGATGGCAAGCTGCTTCAGGGGGCCGAGCGTCTCCGCTACTTCGTTCTCAACAAGCCTCGCGGTTTTGTGACTACCGTCAAGGACCCCGAGCACCGGCCCACGGTGATGCAGTTCTTCGAGAAGATGAACGAGCGCCTCTACCCGGTCGGCCGCCTCGACTACATGACCGAGGGCCTGCTGCTGGTGACCAATGACGGCGACCTTGCCAACCGGCTCACCAAGGCTGCTTCCGGTGTGGAAAAGACCTATCTCGTCAAGGTGAGCGGCCAGCCCACCGAGGCGGAGCTCGACATTATCCGCAACGGCGTGGAGATCGAGCGCGGCAAGCCCGGCCAAGGCCGTGTGCGTACCGCCCCGGCCCGCGTCCGCCAGATTCGCCAGGGCGACAACCCCTGGTATGAAGTTGTTCTCATCGAAGGCCGCAACCGCGAACTCCGCAAGATGTTCGAGGAGATTGGCCACTTTGTTGAAAAGATTCGCCGCGTCGGTTACGGCCCGCTGATTCTGGACCAGGAGCCGGGCAATCTGCGCGAGTTGGATGCGCAGGAACTCGTTGCCTTGCGCAAGGTCGCAGAGGGCAAGCTGCGTACGCCGAAATCGAAGGAAGTCCGCCGCCGGAATGCGGCCGACGCTTCCTTGCCCAAGCAGGCCGGCAAGTCCGTCCGCTATGACAAGGACAGCTCCAATCGCGCGCCCAGCCGGTCCAAATCTGCAAAGCCCTTTACAGAGCGCTCCGAAGCTGGAACTCCTTCAAAGGAGTACCGCCCCAAGAAGTCCTTCGACAGCGGCAAATCGTTCGGTGCCGACAGGCCTTCCCGTTCCGCTCGTCCGTCCGGCGAAGGATATCGCCCGGCAACCGGCCGGCCCGCTCGCAGCGATGACCGTCCGCGGCCTGCCGGGTCTGGCCCGGCACGCTTCGGCTCGTCTCGTCCCGCGGAAGGCGCAAGCCGTCCGGCATGGAAGAAGGATGCCGGCCCGTCGCGCCCACCCTCGCGTTTCGGCGCAGGCGCAAGCGGCGAAGATCGTCCCTCGGCAGGCAGAACGTTTGGTAATCGCCCTGCTGCAGGCCGCACCTATGGAGCTAAATCGGGACCCAGGTCCGGAGCCAGGCCCGGTGGGGATCGTGGTGGTCCAACCGACCGCCCCTCGCGTCCCTTTGGTGACAAGCCCGCGGGCCGCTCCTATGGGCCGAAACCAGGTTCGGACAGACCTGAAAAGAAGGCCTGGAGCAAACCGGGCGCCAGTGACCGCCCGGCTTACAAGCGTCCCGCTCCTGCGCGCCACGATGAGGACGATTTCGAGGACCTCGGGCCCAGAAAGCCATCCCAGTTATTCATCGAGCCGATCACGCAGTCGGAGCGTCCCGCCCCCAGCCGGCCGGCATCGGGCCGCCCCAGCAGTGGCCGCCCAAGTTCCGGCCGTCCGTCTTATGATCGGGCCGGTTCGGATCGCCCCAATTATGATCGTCCCCGGTCGGACCGGCCTAGCTCCGGCCGCTCTGGCACCGGTCGCCCGAGTTCCAGCCGTCCCAGCTATGACCGCCCCACTTCGGGTGGTTCTGGCTCAGGCCGTCCCAGCACGGGGCGTCCCAGCTACGATCGTCCGAGCGGCCCAGGCCGTACCGGTTCCGGGCCATCCGGTTCCAGTCGCCGCGAAGGTGGGCTCGCGCGTCCCTTCACCACCAGCAGCGGCGTACCTCGCGCCGGAGGCGCACGTCCTAGCAGCAAGCCCGGCAAGAGCTACGGTGCTGGATCGCGTTCCAAACCGGGTGGTTCGTCCCGGCCGGGCGGCGGCTTCAAGGGCAGGCCCTCCAGCGGCGGCAAGCGCTCTGGTGGCGCGCCCGGTGGACGGAAGCGCAGCTAAGAGCGCGTTCTGCTTGCAGGCCGTCGTGCCATGGGCGCGGCGGCCTGATTTCCGAAAACAAAGTCTGGCTCTCCTATAAAAATATCTTGAAGAGAATTGCCGGCTCGCTTTGGGGCGCCCCGGTTCCTCGCTCCGTCAGAAGAGCCCCGTCAGTAAATCTGTACCCGAATTCATGGATCGCGCATCTTTACAGCCATGAGTATTGAAAAAGCGACATTCGGAGCCGGCTGCTTTTGGGGAGTCGAGGTGGCGTTTGCCAACATTCCCGGCGTGAAGGCCACAGCCGTTGGGTATGAAGGCGGCGCGCTCGACCGGCCCAGCTATCAGGACGTGTGCACCGACCAAACCGGTCATGCCGAGGTGGTCGAGGTCGATTTCGACCCCGCCCAGGTGAGCTACGGGCAGCTACTGGACGCGTTTTTCTCGCTGCATGACCCCACAACCCTCAACCGCCAGGGGCCGGATTGGGGCACGCAGTACCGCTCCGCAATTTTCTTCCATTCCCCGGAACAGGAAGCGCAGGCCCACGCCAAGATCGAGCAGCTCACAACCGAAGGCCGCTTCAGCCCCAGGCGTATTGTCACCAAGGTTGAGCCGGCACAGACGTTCTGGCGCGCGGAAGAATACCACCAGCGCTATCTCGAAAAGCGCGGCCAAGCGAGTTGCCACATTTAGGACGGTTTAACGGCAGCAGGAATGCCCCTTCCGCGAGGTTTCAGCGGCGAGGGGAACAAGGGAATGCGCAGCCTCACCCGCGCATTCCTTGGGATTTTATTCGACAGGCGGCAGTTCTTTGTCGGCAGGTTGCTTGGCCGCTTCGGGAGCGGTTTCGGCAACCAGGTATTCCGCGTGGGGCGCTGCGGCGGGCACTTCCGCTGCTGCCGGTTCGTTGATCCAGAGACACACGATCCACCACACCAACACGGCCAGGTAGACGACGCTGTTTCCGTTGAGCAGCTTGCCGCCCAGGCCGATTACGCGCTCATATTCCTGCTCGGTGGTTGGGTGCGCCGTTACGGTGATGTATTGCCAGATGCGCTGCACGAGCAGTTGGCCCATGGCCGCGGTCGAGAGCCCGATGGCGATCTGCTGGGTATGGCTGCGCCAGCCGGCTTTGAAGCGGCGGCCGAACAGCACCACCAACACACCTAGTTGCACCTCAAGCAGATTCACCAGCAGATCGCCCTTTTGCGCGATCAATTGCATCAGCCGCAGCACGGCGAGCGGGGAGTCGATCGTGAGCATTTTGCGCGCCGGCCAGGGGCCCCACATCGCCAGTACGCCCATGCCGATTGCCAATAGCACCACGGTTCCGATGATCCAGGTGCGCCGGGAGACGGGGCCGAAGGCGCGCCGCGCCAGCTCCACCACCACCATCAGCCCGACTACCGCTCCAAGATCGGCCAGTGCAATAAAGATCGCGTTCAGCGGAATCATGGGCAGGCGCCCGGAGAGCAGGCGCGTAATCAGCAGCCGCATGGCCACCAGCATGATGCCGGTCGTGAACCACGGAAAACGCTTCGAGCGGTCCCGGCCGAGAAGAACCACCAGCAGTACCAGCAGCGCCGCAAACGTCAGTGTCCAGAGAATCTGGACTGCGGTAAAACCGAAATTGAGGTGCATTGAGACCTTGTCCTGGCCGCGATGTAGAGGTTCGCGATCCATTTCAGTCTAACCGCCCTCGACTGATCCGGCCCAATCCGCATCCATCCTCTGTAAGGAAGCGGAGAGAGAACCTTTTGCGAGCCGAGAAAATGCCGCCTATATTTCCACAGCATTTCCACCGTTGGAAAATCGAGGTGCATCATGGACGCCGATGATTTTTGTTCGCGGAAGCCGTTGCGCAGGCCCACCCCTACGGAGCTTTGGTGCTGGCCGAAGGCATCGAGACAGCAGCCCAGGTCGAGATACTTACAGAAATCGACATCGACCTGGCGCAAGGCTGGCTCTACGGCAGACTTCCCTGCCGCCGATCTCGACGCTGTCGCTCAAGAAGCCCTCGCAGCCTGACTTAAATGCATTCAGGCTTGCGGATGAATTGCCAATTTTGAGAGGGAAAAGAAGAAGATGGTGCGCCCGGAGAGATTCGAACTCCCGACCTAACGCTCCGGAGGCGTTCGCTCTATCCAGCTGAGCTACGGGCGCGCTCTATCAGCATACCGCACTTTGCGCTTCCGGCACATTCGTAGCGGTTCTCCTGCTCGCTATAAAGGGAACCCGCGATTGCGGAGTGGCGTTTTCCCCAAGCAAACACCACCTTGCACGCCCCTGGAAACACCACACAAAGAGGAGAACGGCTCTAACTGGCCGCGGGTTTCTCGGCACGCTCGGCCTCTCGCCGTGCCCGCAGTTCCTCCATCACCGACTGGATGAGCGCCTTGGCTCCCTCCATGCCGCCTAGAACGGCTTGCAGGTCGAGCGCCGGCTTGGACGGGTTACGGCTGGATGCGCAGTACACTCCGTGCTGCCCTACCAGGATCAATGAGTCGGTCAACAGGTCCAGAGCCACCGCCAGCCTGCCTCGCTCCACCCCCATCATGAACTCGTGCTGTTCCAACTCCGTCCGTTTCTCGTCGAAAACGCTCATATCTCCAGCCTATCCGAAAAGCGGACTGGATTTCCTCAGCCTGTGGATTTGTGGAAGTAGCGGTCCTTGCCGCCTGCGTATGCTCAACGGCACAGGCGAAGTGTCCGCCGATGCGAGAAAATAGCCTTGATGACAGCCGACACATCCCCGCATTGCAACACCGCCGCACTGGGCCCCGCGCAGGAATCGCTGGACCCGGAAGATTGGCAGAGTCTTCGCCATCAGGCCCACACCATGCTCGACGATATGTTCGATTACCTTCGGGACCTCCGTCAGCGCCCCGTCTGGCAGCCGATTCCCGACGAGGTAAGAGCCAGATTCCAAAGCACTATTCCTGTTGAGCCGTCCAGTCTTGCACAGGCCCATGTGGAATTCATGGAATCGATTCTTCCCTTTGCCGCAGGCAATGCGCACCCCGGCTTTATGGGCTGGGTGCAAGGCGGTGGAACCCCGGTGGGCATGTTGGCCGAGATGCTGGCCGCTGGCTTGAACGCCAACGTGGGTGGCCGCGACCAGATTCCCATCGAGGTGGAGCGGCAGGTAGCTCGCTGGATGCGCGAGGTGTTCAGCTTTCCTGAAACCGCCGCGGGCCTGTTTGTCACAGGCTCCTCAATGGCCAACTTTATCGCGGTGGTCATCGCGCGGGATGTTGCGCTGGGCTTCGAGTCGCGCCGGAGCGGTGTTGCCGGCGACACCCGTCGGCTCACCGCCTACGCTTCTCAAGGGGTTCACGGCTGCCTCGCCAAGGGCATGGATATGGCCGGCCTGGGCAGCGACGCGCTGCGCCTGATTGCCACCGACGGCCGTGGCCGCATCGACCTTGACGCCCTGGCTCTTGCCATTGCCGAGGATCGTGCTGCCGGCTGCACGCCCTTTTTCGTGGCCGGAACCGCAGGTACCGTGGATATGGGTGCGATCGACGACCTCGCTGCCCTTGCCGACCTCTGTCAGCGCGAGAAGCTCTGGTTCCATGTGGATGGAGCGTACGGCGCTCTGGCTATGCTGGCTCCCGATCTTGCGCCGCGGCTTCGCGGCATTGAGCGCGCCGATTCGCTGGCCTTCGACTTCCACAAATGGGGACAGGTTCCCTACGACGCCGGTTTCATTCTGGTGCGGGATGGCGCGCTTCAGCAGCAGGCTTTCACCTCTCCTGCGGTGTATTTGCAGCGGGAGGGCCGCGGCCTGGCGGGTGGTTCGCCCTGGCCCTGCGATTTCGGCCCGGACCTCTCCCGCGGCTTTCGCGCCCTCAAAACCTGGCTCACCCTGAAGGTCTACGGCACTGCGGCCATTGGAGCCGTGATCTCCCGCACCTGCAGGCTCGCGCAGTATCTCGGCAAACGCATTGCCGCAACGCCGGAGCTTGAGTTGATGGCGCCCATTGAGCTGAACATTGTCTGCTTTCGTTATCGCGCGGAGAATCCGGAACGAGCCAACCGCCAGATCGTGATCGATCTGCAGGAGTCGGGCGCTGTTGCACCCTCCAGCACCATTCTTGATGGCCGCTTCGTCATTCGCGCCGCCATCGTGAACCATCGCACCAGCCAGGCGGAAATGGATACTCTGGTGGAAAAGACGCTGGAGTTCGGTCGCCGCTGGAACAGCCGGACGTCTCTGGACACCCAGCGTGCCGATTCGATAGGCGGCTGAGCGGTTGTTGCAAAAAGACCGCGCGACAAATGCTGGAGCCCAGGAATAACAGGGCTCCCAAAGATAGATCGATGAGGCTTAGCCTCCGGGAAAATGTTTGCAAACGGCGAGTCTCGGAGGCCGGCAAGCCCTGCTCTTATACGCTGAATGTGCGCATGTATTCGGCATCCTGACGAAGCTCGTCCATCGTGTCGCTGGTGAACTCTTCCTGCTCGATGAAATAGTGCTTCAGTCCGGTGGCGGCGCGCAAAATCGGGTGATAGTTCACCACGCCATGGCCCATCACCACGGAGTGGAACTTGCCATCCGGCCCCTTCGCCATATCCTTCACATGCAGCAACGGGAACCGCTCCGGCGTTTTGCTGAGATAGGCTATCGGGTCGTGCCCGGAGGCGGAGATCCAGCCGCAATCCAGCTCGAATACCACCAGCTTGGGATCGGTCCGCTTCAGTAGCTCGTCGTAGAACACCACCCCGTTTTCGGTGCCGAATTCGGGAACGTGATTGTGGTAGCCGAAGGTCATGCCGGCGGCCTTTACCTTCTCGCCGATGCGGTTGAACTCGCTTGCTACCCAGCGCCAGTCATCCAGCGTCAGAGGCCCTTTCAACGAGGGATCGCGGCGTACTGAAGACGAGCAGATCATGTAGTCGAGGCCCAGCGCATGGCCGTATTCGATCAACTCATCGAGTTGCGGCCGCAACACGCCGAGCGGATGGTGGGTACTGACGCAGCGCAGCCCGGCCTGGTCCATGGAGTGGCGAAACTCCGCGGCGGTCTTGTTGTAATAGCCGGCGGCCTCTACTTCCTTATAGCCAGCCGCGCTCAACTGGTGCAGCGTGCCGTCAAAGTCTTTGGGCAGCAGGTTGCGCACCGAATAAAGCTGCAGGCCGATGGGCTTGTTGACCGCGGCTGCAGCGAGGCGGCCAACGCCCATACAGGCTGCCGCGGCAACTGCACCTGTGGCCTTCAAGAAAGTTCTACGCGAAGTTGAATTCATTGACTCGGTTCTCCTAAGAAGCTTTGCAGGGCTACTTACACAAGTTGGGGGGAGCGGCTCTTCCGCTTTGTCCACGACGGGCGCAGTGGAAGAGCCCACGTTGATCGTTTATCCCTTGATGGCCTTGGCGCTGTCATCCCACGTCGCAACGTTTCGATGAAAGTACGAAAAATTGGCCATGTGGCAGGCAATCGCGGCATGATGCCCGAACACCTCGTCCTCCACAACAGGCTGCCGCGTTTCCACAGCGCTGAAGAAGTTGGCGATATGATCGGCGGTGTCGTCGTAGCCCGCAGGCGCATTATAGACCTCTGCCTCGCCCAGTGCCGGCGCCGGCGTTGGATGCGCGGCATGCCACTCGTTCAGATACTGCTGCTTGGTTGCCGCCGTCCACCCGTTCAGCGAGTAGCCTTCCGGTTGTGGCCGCGTATCTTGCGGAGTGACGGTCAGCGTATTGCCGTTGATCACCATCGTGGCCTCTTTACCGTAGAAGATAATCGGCTCCCCCTGCGCGCTGTTCTGGTTGCAGTGCAGGTTGATGGTCACGCTCGGATAGTCGTAAAGAGTCGCCAGCAGATCGGGATATTCACGGCCGTCTTTAAAGTGCGTGAGGCTGCCCGATGAGTAAGCGCGAATCGGCGCGGCGTTGATGCCGCTGATGCACTGAATGCCCGACATCAGGTGCACATACAGATCGCCCGCCACCCCTTCGCCGTAATCCGTAAAGCAGCGCCAGCGGAAAAAGCGCACCGGATCGAAGGGCCGCGACGGCGCATCGCGCAAGAAGCTTTGCCAGTCGATTGTCGCCGGACTGGCATCGGGTGGTATCGGATAGACCCACGCGCCCGAGGGAGAATTACGATCCGAGTGACCTTCGATATAAGTCACTTCGCCCAGCCGCCCCGAGCGATAAATCTCCGCTGCCTTCTTATAAACAATGTTGCTGACGCGCTGGCTACCGGCTTGAAAAATGCGCTTGCCCGATTGTACGGCTTCGACCATTGCCTGGCCGTCGGCGACGTTGTGCGACATGGGCTTTTCGCAATACACATCTTTGCCTGCCGCCACACAATCCAACACTACGCGCCGGTGCAAATGATCCGAGACGGCCACAATCACCGCATCCACATCTTTGCGGTCGAGCAGCGAGCGATAGTCGCGGCTGGTCGGCACATTGGCGCCATAGGCCTCCAGGCCGGCCTTCTGATGCATGTCATAGAGGTCGGCCGTGCCCACCAGCTCGCCGTTGGGTACGTTCCGCGCGGACCGCAGCAAATCGCAGCCGCGAATCCCCGTCCCGATCGAAACAAAGCGAATCTTACGCCCAGTCGTGCTGCCGGGCGAGGTTTGCGCCGCAAGCACCGGCGGCTCCAGCAACGTGGATCTGACGGCAGCACCAGCCGCTACCGCACCTGCACCGAGACGAACAAAGTCCCGGCGCGAAATGGACTGTATATTCAAGGGGTCCTCCGCGTGAACAGCCATTCTCGCTCTCAGCTATCGGAACTGTAAAGATGAAGGAACTCGAAGATCGATGGAATGTCTGCGGGGCAGTAAGAACGGAATGCGAAGAAGCCGGCGGAAAGTGTCCGGCGCCAGTTCTTTGGCTCTTCCGCCCAACGGGAGAGGTGTTCGATTACTCCGATGCGCGTGTAAACCGGCAATTTGCTTGACAAGCGCATCGATGCCCTGCTGTTATCGTTGATGGCCTAGCGAATCATGCGTGTTCGTCCCAAAGCAATCGTTTGTCTTGATGCGGTTTCTCTTGCTCCATGGGACCGGACTTGCCACGCGGGCCGGCAGTGTAAGGAGCCTTCATGAATTCCAGTCGCACCCTCGTTTCAGTTCTCGCAGCCCTTCTCTTTCTTCCCGTCGCCTCCCAAGCCCAGAACCTGCCGGATGCCCAGCTTTGGCTCACGACCGGGGACCGCTCCGCACTGTTCGCGCTGCAACCCGCTCCCGTCCAGTTCGCCGAGCCCGCGCTCTCCGGCCCCGCGGCCCAGCTTCCGGCCATCGTCGTGAACGATATGCAGCAGTATCAACCGATCGAGGGCTTCGGCTTCGCGCTCACCGGCGGCAGCGCGCAACTGCTCATGCGCATGACGCCGGCCAAGAGAACGGCCCTGCTCAAAGAGATTTTTTCCGCCGAGGGCAAGGGCATCGGTGCCAGTTATCTGCGGGTCACCATCGGAGCCTCCGATATGAATGACCACGTATTCTCCTACGACGATCTGCCCGCGGGACAAACCGATCCGAACCTCGATAAGTTCAGCCTCGGTCCCGATCATGCCGACGTGATTCCCGTTCTTAAAGAGATCGTGGCCATCAATCCGCACATTAAAATTCTCGGCTCGCCTTGGTCGGCTCCCACTTGGATGAAGACCAATGGAGAAGTCAAAGGCGGCCATCTCAAGCCCGAGTATTATGACGCCTATGCCCACTATTTCGTGAAATATATCCAGGGCATGAAGGCCGAAGGCATTACCATTCATGCCATCACGGTTCAGAATGAGCCGCTGAATCCATGGAACACGCCGAGCATGGCCGTCTTCGCGCCGGAAGAAGCGACTTTCATCGCCAGGCATCTCGGCCCCGCATTTGAGAAAGCGGGCATCAAGACAGAAATTCAGTTATACGATCACAACCCCGACGCTCCGAATTATGCCCTGTCAATTCTCGGCGACCCGGAGGCCGGCAAGTATGTAGCGGGCACGGCCTATCACCTTTATGGCGGCGAGAGCCGCACCCTGACTGAGATACACAATGCCTATCCGAATAAGAATTTGTATCTGACCGAGCAGATGGTCGCCGAACGTCCCGACTCCAAGTCCATCGGAATCGCCGAGCCTGTGAGCCGCGTACTCATTGGCGCCACGCGTAATTGGAGCCGCAACGTACTGCTGTGGAACCTTGCTGCCGACCCCAAGGCGGAACCGCACACCGACGATGGTGGATGCGGAACTTGCTATGGCGCTGTAACTCTGGATGGAGATACCGTCACTTACAACGTGGCTTATTATGCGCTGGCCCATTTCTCCAAGTTCATTCCTGCCGGATCCGTGCGCGTAGGCTCATCCGAAGCGGACCAGCTTCCCAATGCGGCGTTCTTAACCCCTGCCGGCAAGGTCGTGCTGGTGGTGGCCAATACGGGTAACTTCCCGAGCACCTTTCATGTGATGTATCACGGCAAGAGCCTTACCGCGACGATGGTCCCGGGAACGGTAGCCACTTATGTCTGGTAACTCGGAAGCAACCGCAAATTTCATGCGGCGGAGCGCTCACGATGTGCGCTCCGCACTTCGAGCCGGCGCCATGACGGCGCTGCTTACGTGCGCCGTGATCGCGGCGAATGCTGCCCCTGCGTCGAAGCCAACAGCGAAGCCTGACTTCGGTCCTCATGTGCTGGTCTTCGACCCCTCGATGTCCTCCGCCGCGATGCAGGCGCAGATCGACAAAATCTATGCCGTGCAGCGCGAAAATGAATTCGGGCCCCAGCGCGACGCTCTGCTGTTCCTGCCCGGTGACTATCGTCTGGACGTGCCGGTAGGCTTCTACACGCAAGTGCTCGGCCTGGGTGCTTCACCCGATGCCGTGCACATCACCGGCAATGTGCATGCCGACGCAAGCGCTCCGCACAACAACGCCACCACGACATTCTGGCGCGGCGTTGAAGGCTTCTCGGTTACGCCTGCCGGCGGCACCATGCAGTGGGCCGTCTCGCAGGCCGTACCCTTTCGCCGTATGCATGTGCGCGGCGATCTCGTGCTCCATCAGAAACACGGCTGGGCAAGCGGCGGTTGGATGTCCGACTCGTTAATCGATGGCAACACCGACTCCGGCACGCAGCAGCAGTGGATCTCGCGTAATAGCGAGTGGGGCAGTTGGACAGGCTCCAACTGGAATATGGTTTTTGTCGGTGTGCCGCATCCGCCCGAGGGCGAATGGCCCACGCCGCCCTATACCAAGATCGCTGCCACGCCGATGATTCGCGAGAAGCCTTTTCTCGAAGTCGATGCTCGTGGTAACTGGAGCGTCCGCGTTCCCGCTCTGCGCACGAATTCAGTGGGCATTACATGGCACGCCGGCACGACGCAGGGAAAATCCATTCCCCTGAACCGCTTCTATATCGCGCATCCGGGCACAGACACAGCGGCAACCATCAACGCGCAACTTGCCCAGGGCAAGCACCTGCTCCTGACTCCGGGTATCTACGAACTTACCGAACCTATTCGCGTGACGCGCCCCGATAGCATTGTCTTGGGCCTTGGCTTTGCGACCCTCAAGCCCGTCAATGGCACCGCGGCTATGACGACCGCCGATGCGGACGGCATGATCGTCGCCGGACTTCTCTTCGACGCGGGGGCTACGAAGTCACCTGTCCTGCTTGAAGTAGGAGCCCAGGGCAGCCACGCCAACCACGAGAAGAATCCCATCTCGCTTCACGATGTTTTCTTTCGTGTCGGTGGAGCGGGAGTAGGTCGCACCGCAGCCAATCTCGTCGTCAACAGCAACGACACCCTGATCGACCACACCTGGATCTGGCGCGCCGATCATGGAGCCGGTGCAGGCTGGACCCGTAATCTCAGTGCCAACGGCCTCGTCGTCAATGGGGACCGCGTCACGGCGTATGGGCTCTTTGTCGAGCATCATCAGGAGTTCCAGGTGCTTTGGAACGGCAATGCCGGCCGCACGTACTTCTACCAGTCGGAAATCCCCTACGATCCGCCGACGCAGGCGAGTTATACCAGCGCCGCCGGCACCAACGGCTGGGCCTCCTACAAGGTGGCTAGGAACGTTACGAAACACGAGGCCTGGGGACTGGGCATCTATAGCGTCTTTACCTATCCCGATGTCGTTCTTACCCGCGCCATCGAAGTTCCTGCCAGCCCCAACATCCGCTTCCACAACATGATTACCGTGGCTCTCGGCAACCTGGGAGAAATCAGTAACGTGATCGACAATACCGGAGGCGCAACCGCAACCAATCCGCGTGTCACGCCCAAGGTTACGCAGTTTCCATAAAGCGGTCTTCTGCTCATAGATAAAGGGCGCGGCTTAGCTGTGCCCTTTATTCGTTGCAACAGCTTTTTCTCCATGTCGGGGAATCCTTCCCAGGTTTCCTGCAATCAAAGAGGCAGAAGTTCCATCCCAAGGAGCATTCGCTGTGACCTTATCCGCTAAAGAAGTCAATGAGTTAAAACATGCCCCCGCTGTCGAGGGCGTGCTTCCCGAAGTGCTCAACCGCTGGAGCCCGCGTTCGTTTGCCGACCGGGAAGTGAGCCCGTCCGACCTGGCCAAAATCCTTGAAGCGGCCCGCTGGGCGCCTTCCTCCTACAATGAACAGCCCTGGCGCTTTATCGTCGCCACTCGCGGTTCCGAAACTTACAACAAGATGGTCGCCGCGATGGTGGAGTTCAACCGCACCTGGGCCTCTGCCGCGCCGGTCCTGATTCTCGGCATCGCCAGCACCAAATTCGCCCAAAACGGCACCCAGAATTACTATGCTCTCTACGACTTGGGCGCTGCCGCTGCCTTGCTTTCCCTGCAGGCCAATGCCCTTCACCTGGCGACCCACCAGATGGCCGGCTTCGACAAGGAAGCGGCCCGCAAGGCCTTCGACATCCCCGAGGACTTTACGCCGGGCTCCATCATCGCTCTTGGTTATCAGGGCGAACCGTCGGCGCTGGCCAACAAGCAACTGGTCGCGATGGAAACCTCTCCGCGTGAGCGTAAGCCCTTGAGCGAGATTGCGTTATCGGCCTGGGGCGTGGCGGCGAAACTCGGCTGATTTTTGGCTGGGTCAAAGACCCTTTCGCCCCGGCGCATCGCCTCCGGCCTCCGCGATACAGTGGAGGCTGGAGGGATGATTTGACCCATACACGTCCACCCCGGCAATCCGGGAAGCGAGTGCCCGCGCGCAGCTCTAAAGGGCGAGTCGCTCCCGCCCGGCGCAAGCGAGCGGGCTGGCTGGCTCGCACCATCCTGATCCTGGCTTTTATCGCAGTGGCCCTCGTGGGTTGGGGATTTGCCGCTCGCAAGCTTGCCCCTGTCTCAAACACCTCTCTCACCCGCTTCGACGCCCTCATCGTGCTCGGTTTTCCTGCCGATGACGAGGGAAATCCCTCGCCCGAGCAATTGGCTCGCGTGACGGAGGGCGTCCGCGAATACGAGCGCGGTGTGGCTCCTCGGTTGATTCTGACCGGGGGCGCAGCGCACAATCATTTTGTCGAAGCGCAGGTGATGGCCCGCGTCGCCGAGGCGCAGGGCATTCCTCGATCCGCAATCTTGATCGAGCCTCGGGCTATGGATACCATCCAGAATGCCTGCTATTCCGAACGGATTATGCAGGAGCACGGCTGGCATTCGGCGGAAGTGGTGTCAAACCGCAGCCATTTGCCGCGGGCCGCGCTCATCTTCGGCCGTTTGCCGCTGGAGTGGCGTATGCACGCCGAGGTCCCTCTGGCGCCGGAGTCCGCCTCCACCACGGATATCTTTACCGCTGCGGAGATTCTCAAGACCATGCGGTATCTCGTCTGGACGAAATGGACGGAGCATTGCGAGCCGTGAGGATGCGAGCCCCGGCCTGAGGGCGCGTAAACCTGCTATCTCGCTGCCGCTGCAAGAAAAACAGGGAATGCAGCCGCAGCCGCGTGAAAAGCTTACATATCGCGTTGTCCCCCATTGGGCCGGTCTTGTAAGCTTGGTGGTGATGCGTCTCCCAGTTAGGTTTTTCGCTTCTCTTGCCGTCGTTGTCTGCGCCGGAATCTGCGCTCAGGCTCAGAGTGCTCCAGCCCCGGCACAGAGTTCCTCCACTCAGGGCGTTCCAGCCCCGGGTACCGACACGCAGACCCCCGGCAATAATGGTGCTTACGTTTCTATCGATCCGCTCGCCGGCGTGCGCTACGACAACCGCTACGATCTGTCGCTGGGCATGGCCTATGCGCACATCAAGGCGGGGCCGATCCTGCTGCAAGGGGCGAACCTGGGCGGGCTCGACCTGACCGGTTCCTATTGGTTCAGCAAGCATTGGGCTGTCGAGGGCACGGGCCGCGGTTATTTCGGCACCAGCGGTGCCGCCCCCAACTCTCTGAACATCATGGGCCCGGTCGTGAGCCAATATCTGTTTGCAGCCGGTCCGGAATGGCTCGGGCCCCATAACAAGCATGGTGCGCTGATTGCTCATGTGCTGGTCGGCGGCGCGTACGGCGATTTTGAGCACGACTTGGACGGCAATCCGCCCTCGACGGTTGGTTTCTACAATAACCAGGTTGCTCCCGCAGCCCTTTTCGGCGGCCACTTCGACCTGAACCGCTCGGCGCGCTGGGTCTTCCGCATCACACCCGACGCCATTTTCACCCGCTATAGCAGCGACTACGGCACCAACATCACCCCGTCGGGCGGCCGCACCAACTGGAACTTCGGTCTTTCTGTCGGAGCAGAGTACAAGTTCAAAAAGAAGCGCTAAGGCGGCTCGTTTCAGGCGAGGGGATAACCTTGGGTCCCGCATTCTTTCAAGCCGCGTTTTCATCGACCGGAGCTTTCAGCGACAAGATTTGCCGCTGGGCTCCGGTATCGGTTTTTCTGGGGAACTGACTGCATCTCAGAGGGACAGGCTGCCAGCTTCATCCGTGTGTGGTATGCTCCACCGTTCGGGGGGCGTCTAAGGGGAAAGTGTCATCCAGAGACATGACGTACCGGATAGCGGCATTTCCTCCCTCTACCAGCCGATTCCGTACATCAGACAGAACGAAGGCAGGGGGCAAACGGACATGAGAGACACACTTGGAGTATTGCTCGCGGGCGGCGCCGGAGAACGGCTTTTTCCACTTACCCGTGATCGCGCCAAACCGGCTGTGCCCTTCGGGGGACATTACCGCATCATCGACATTACCCTTTCCAACTGCATCAACTCCGGCCTGCGCAGGGTGTTCATTCTCACCCAATACAAAGCTCTCTCTTTGAACCGGCATATTCGCGAGGGATGGACCGGCATCGTCGCCCAGGAACTGGGCGAGTTTTTCGAACTGCTGCCGCCCATGCAGCGTACCGGCGCCAACTGGTATATGGGTACCGCCGACGCCGTCTATCAGAACATCTACTCTATCGGCAGCGAGCAGCCGAAGCACGTCATCATTCTCTCCGGCGACCATATCTACAAAATGGACTATAGCCGAATGCTCGAATACCACATCGAGACCAAGGCCGAGGTTACCCTTGCCACCCTGCCTATCTCGCCCGATGAAGTGTCGCGGTTCGGCGTCGTTGAGGTAGGCCAATCCGGCGAGGTGCGCGGCTTTCAAGAGAAGCCCGCCACCACCGACATCCGCTCGCCCTTCAACCCCAATGCCGTGGATGCTTCCATGGGCATTTATATCTTCAACACCGAGACCCTGCTGAAGGCCCTCATCGCCGACGCCGAAGATCCTGACTCCAAACACGACTTCGGGCATAACATCTTGCCCAGCATGTTGGGTCGCAGAAAGATGATGGCCCACAGCTTCGTGGATGAGAACAAGCAACAGGCGCTCTATTGGCGCGATGTAGGCACGCTCGACGCCTACTACGACGCCAACATGGACCTATGCTCGGTTTCGCCTGTCTTCAACCTCTATGACAAGGATTGGCCCATCCGCACGCGCGTGCGCCAGTATCCCCCGGCCAAGTTCGTTTTCGGTGAGCCGGGCCGCACCGGTGCTGCTGTCAACTCCGTCATCACCGCGGGCGTCATCATCTCCGGCGCTTCGGTGGCCGATAGCGTGTTGTCGCAGGATGTGCGCGTCAACTCCTACTCCGATGTCGATTCGAGCATCATTTTCTCGCACGTCAACATCGGCCGCCACTGCCGCATCCGCCGCGCCATCATCGACCGCGATGTGCACATTCCCGAGGGCACCGTCATCGGCTATGATCCGGTCGAGGACAAGCGCCGCTACTTCGTGACTCCCTCAGGCCTCACCATCGTGACCCGCGATGCTTCGCTATTCGAGAACCCCGTCGATCCTGCCTTTCTCGAACGGTACTAAGCGTCCGGTCCCAACAGCGATGCGGGCTTTCCCTCCCGCATCGCCACTGCATTGCTAGAATGCCCCGTCCCCGGTGCACATCATGTCCGATGAATCTCCCAGCGCGGTTCCCGCATTTTACTGGTCTTGCATGAACGGGTCCCGCATGAGTGGTTCGCATGACAGATCGGAACGCATCTGCCTCTAGAAAAATCATTCCTCAATTCCCCAAGGAGAATCACTGTGACCCAGCCAATCACGGGTATTCATCATGTCACGGCAATTGCTTCCGACCCCCAGCGCAATCTCGACTTCTATACCGAGGTTCTGGGATTGCGCCTGGTCAAGAAGACAGTCAACTTCGACGATCCAGGCACCTATCACCTCTACTTCGGCGACGATGCCGGTTCGCCGGGCACGATTCTCACCTTCTTTCCCTGGCCCGATGCTTACGGTGGCACCCCCGGCATTGGCGAAACTCGCATCACCAGTTTCAGTGCCCCGGAGGGTTCGCTGGATTACTGGGAAAAACGCCTGCTTGACGCTGGTTTGCCTGCCGAGCGTACTGAAGGCTTTGCCGGCGAGCCCACGCTCCTGTTTCCCGACCCCGACGGAATGAAGCTGGAGATTGTGCCGCATCCCGGCGCGACGGTCGCCAAGCCAAGTCGATTCGCGATGGTTCCGGCAGAGGCTGCCCTCCGCGGCTTCTACGGCGTGATGTTGGCCGAGCGCGCACTGGAGCCGACCGCAGACGTTTTAAGCACGATTCATCACATCGCCTTCCGCATGGCCGACGACGCTTCGCAACTGGAATGGCGCGAAAAGCTCGTCGAGGCCGGCCTCAGCCCGACCCAGGTGCTTGATCGCAACTACTTCCACTCCGTCTATTTCCGCGAGCCGGGCGGTGTGCTTTTCGAACTGGCCACTGATCCGCCGGGCTTTGCCGTGGATGAGGTTCCCGAAGCCTTGGGAGAAGCGCTCAGGCTGCCGGAGTGGCTCGAATCGCAGCGCGGCAAGATCGAGACGGTGCTTCCTGCCCTCGAATTGCATCGATCCGGGCGGGAGGCAGCGCCGAAAACGGCGGCGGTCCAGAAATGACAACCGATCCGCATCGCAATGGCCTCGTACACACGGCCGGAGTGCCTCTGGAGCGGGCTACGGCTGCCATCGTATTACTGCACGGCCGCGGAGCCTCGGCAGAGGACATCCTCGGCCTGGGGCCGGATCTGGTGGCGGCCTCTGCGCGGCATCAGGTTGCGTTTCTGGCGCCCCAGGCTGCCGATCGCACCTGGTATCCCTCCTCGTTCCTGGCCCCTTTGAGCCAGAATGAGCCCTGGCGCAGCTCGGCGCTGGCCAAAATCGCTGCGGTGGTAGATCAGGCTCTGGCCGTCGGCCTTGGGCGCGAAAAAATCGCAATTGCCGGTTTTTCGCAGGGAGCATGCCTGGCTACGGAATTTCTGGCCAGCCATCCGGCTCATTATGGCGGTCTCATCGCCTTCACCGGCGGTTTAATGGGACCGCCGGGAGCGCCGCTTGTTTGGGAAGGCGATTTGGCCGGTACGCCGGTCCTGCTGGCCTCAGGCGACCCCGATCCGCACGTACCTTGGGCCCGGGTCGAGCAATCGGCAGCTATTTTGGGTGAAATGGGTGCTGCCGTTTCGCTTCAGCGCTATCCCGGGCTGCCTCACACGATCATTGACGAGGAAATCGAGCTTGCCCGGCAGCTTCTTGCAGGCTTGGCGGAGCCACCCATTGCTCTGGACCCACCCCGATAGGCCGGAAGGAGGGAACGAGAGGCCGATGGTTGGAGCAGAGGCAGCCGGGGACGGTTCTCGCATGGAATGCCTTACGCGTGGTCTTGCATCGAAGCGGTTGTCTTACATCACGGGGCTTGGTCTGACGGCTGTCTTGCGGGCTTTTTGCCTTGCCTTACATTGTCAGACGCTACGGTTACGGCGATTTCTGCCTGTAAGACAGCGCTAGAGGCAGTTGCAGCGCCAAAAATAAAAATGAAGACCCTCCGAAAGCCTCTGTCTTACATTTCGCCCAACGCCGAACCTAGCCGCTTGGCCTGTCCGCGTTTTGTAAGACAGACCCCGGAGGCCTGTAAGACACGTCCGGGTGCTTTTAGCCTGCCCGAATCCCCTTTGTCCTACGGAACTGCCGCCCGCAATCCTGCGTATACAGTCCCATGCAATGCGTGGGTACATTAAGCTGGAGCGTGATAGGATTCGTGGCGCCGGCCAAGCCGCCGCGGCGCTGCCTTGAGGCCCAGGAGATCGGCGCCCCCAGGCCGCCTGCTGCCGGCCACGGCGTCCACGGAACGACGTCCAGGGTTCGCGACACGCGCGAGGGGGGGAGTCCGCTGGAGATCGACTGGTCCCAAACCGTCCGCCGTTGCATGGACGGAGATTCCGGCGCCTGGGCGGAACTGGTCCGCACGCACCATCGGCGCGTCTACGGCCTTTGCTACCGCTTTACCGGCAATCCCGCCGACGCCGAAGACCTCACGCAAGACGTCTTTCTCAAGATCTACTCCAACCTGGCCAGCTTCGATATGGGCCGCGGCAGCCTGCAGGTGTGGATCACCACCATGACCCGCAACCTGCTGGTGGATAATTTCCGCCGCACCCGCAACCAGCGTGCAACCGGTTCCTTGGACGATGGCTGGGAATCGGCCGAGGAACTGAAGCCGATAGACCGTCTTACCGCCACCGGACCGACCGCCCACGAGATGGCTGCGCGCAAGGAACTGGCCAAGATGGTGCAGGATGCTCTCGCCAAAGTCTCAATCGAATTGCGCGAAGCCGTCATCTTAAGAGATTTGCAGGATATGGACTACAAAGAGATCGCCCAGGTTCTGGGCATTCCCGAAGGAACGGTCAAATCCCGCATCAGCAGAGGCCGCGCGGAACTTGCACGGCTGCTGGAACGTAATAAACGGGAGGTGATGTAAATGCCGGACCGCCCAAACATTCCGAGTTCCCCTGCCTGCGGGCAATGGGAAACACTTTTAGCCGATGCGCTCGACGGTCTGCTGCGTCCCGAAGAGGAAGCCATCTTTACGGCGCATATGGCAGTTTGCCCGGCCTGCACCGCACTCTACGACGAAGCCCGTCGCGGCCGCGAGTGGCTGGAGTTTCTTTCGCCCGAGCCTGAAGTGCCTGCCGGCCTGCTCGACAAGATTCTTGCGCAAACGGGTCCGGGGCAGGTGGCGGGTCCCGCTCTGGCAACCGGCAGCGGCGGGCCTGTGTTGCCGATGCCCCCGGTCTGGCAGCGCCCCGGCTTCATGGGCAGCATTCGCCGGTTTGCCGAGCCTCGTCTGCTGATGACCGCGGCGATGGCTTTTTTCTCCATCGCCTTGACCCTCAACCTGACCGGCGTGCGGGTGACCAGTCTCCGCCTTGCCGATCTGCGGCCCAGTGCGGTGCGGTCGTTCATGGAGCGCCGTCTGACCGTTGCCTCCACCCCGATCATCCGTTATTACGATCACCTCCGCTTTGTCTACGAGGTGGAGTCGAGAGTGAGGGAGTTGCGTCGCACCACGGAGGGCGACGGCCTCGAACCGAAGCAAAAACAAGCGCAACCGTCCGGAACCGGCGAGTCGAAACAAACTCCCGGCCATAAAGATGGAGGCTCCCGTGTAGATCCTCCGCAGCAGTCCGGTAATCCGGCGTTGGAAGAACCCTCTGACTTTTTGGAAACCGCCTTGGTGTTTCAGCCCCGGCTCACGCGTCCCGGCGGCTCCGTAACAGCAGTATGGGAAGGGAGCACAGTATGGACTGCGTAAATCACAGCGGTGTTGCCGCTACCGCCTATTGCCAAAATTGCGGAAAGCCGCTTTGCCCCAACTGCGTGCGAAGCGCAGTGGGCGGGCAGGTTCTCTGCGAGCCGTGCCTGATGGCATGGCAGAGCTTTCAGCAACCCTTTGTCCCGATTCCTCCGTCCGGTCCCAACCCTGCGGCTGCCGCGGTCTTGGGGCTTATTCCCGGCGTGGGCGCCATGTATAACGGCCAGTTCTTCAAGGGGCTGATCCACGTGGTAATTTTCGCGGTGCTCATCAGCATCACCGATCACTACCCGATCTTTGGCCTCTTCATCGCCGCCTGGGTCCTCTATCAATCGTTCGAGGCTTATCACACCGCCAGGGCACGGCGCGATGGGCAGCCGTTACCCGATCCGCTCGGCTTGAATGAGTTGGGAAGCTGGCTGAACGTGGGCGCGCGGCCGCAATATCCCGGGACCGGCCCCATGAATCCAGGCCCGATGAATCAGGGTCCGTTCAACCCCGGCCCGCCAAATCCCCCGGCGGCCCCCGGCTCCGGTCCCTATCAGGCGCCTTACACGGGACAATATCAAGCTCCGTATGCGCCGCCCGCCGCTGGTTTTACCGATCCGGCCGCCCCTGTGCCGCCGCTCTATTGGCGCCGCAGAGAGCCGATGGGCGCCATCATTCTGATCGCTCTGGGCCTCCTGTTTCTGCTTGGGCAGTTGGATATCTTTTCCGGCCGCGTGATGGAGTTTGCCTGGCCTCTGCTTTTGATTGGGCTGGGCGTCTGGCTCGTCATTCGCCGTATCGGAGATTTTCAAGGAGGCTCCCGATGAGCCGCTATATGATGATTCGCCGCCTGCGCGGCCCTGCGTTCCTGCTCTTGATTGGGGTGATTGCTCTGCTTGCCCAGGCTCACATTATGAGTTGGGGCCATAGCTGGCCACTCTATCTCATTCTGATCGGCGTGTTCATGCTTGCCGAACGAGCGGCGCTGGCTGCCGATGGCGGAGTTCCTCCGGGCTACCCCCCAGGCACACCTTATCCGGGCGGTCCCTATCCAGGCAGCCCCTATCCCGGTTCTTCCTATCCGGGTGCGGTCGATCCCGCCAGTGCCGTGCAGTCTCCCGCGCAACCGGGATCGGCCATCGTTCCCGCACACTCGCAAGATCTTGAGAAGGGTCCTCGCGGAGGGCAATCATGAGCAGCATGCCTCCATCCCCCCCACCGGGGGGCGGTCCGCCGCCTCCTTACGATCCCCACACGCAGTGGCGCGTGTATCGCGAGCAGCAGAAAGCTGCATGGCGTGCGCAGCGTGAAGCGTGGAAGGCCCAGCATCATGCATGGAAGGCTGGCTACACCGGCAGCTATGGCCCGCGCGTTCCCTCTGTAATCGGCCCCCTCCTTCTGGTGGCCATCGGTGTCGTCGCGCTGCTGGTCTATTCCGGCCGCATCGCCGCCGGCGATTTCTGGACGTGGTATGGCCGTTGGTGGCCGTTGTTGCTCATTGGCGCCGGTTTGGCAATGCTGGGCGAGTGGGCGCTGGATATGCGCCGTGAAACGCCTGTCCGCCGTGGCGGCAGTTTTGTGGGCATTCTCATCCTGCTCGTTATCGTTGGCCTGGGCGCTGCGGGGTGGAACAAATTTCTTGGACCCATGCGCGCCGAGTGGGGCGATCATGGCGACTTCTTCAATATGTTCGGCCTGCCCGAACACGACAACGAACAGCAGTTGCTCGATGTGCAGATTCCAGCGAATGCCGTAGTCGAGATTCAGAATCCGCGCGGCGACGTCAGCGTAACGGCCGGCGATACGCCTCGGGTGCAGGTGCAGGCTCATCAGGTGGCCTACGCAAACTCGGATGCCGATGCTCAAAAAATCTTCGACTCCGAAGCAGCGCACGTAACCGTCAGCGGTAACGCCGTGCTGGTCAACTCCGAGGGGAATAAGAGCGGGCGCCTGAACCTGTCCGTCGTGATCCCCAAGACGGCCCACATCACCGTGAACGCCGGCCATGGCGATGTGACCGCGGCTGGCCTGGGCGCTGGCGCCAACATTACCGCATCTCATGGCGACGTTCATCTCAACACCATCCAGGGCTCCGTTCAGGTGCACTTCTCCACCGACCGCGGCGACTTTTCGGCTCATCAGGTCAACGGAGATATCGTTGCCGATGGCCGTTGCAACGACCTGACCTTGTCCGAGATCAAGGGCAGCGTCACGCTGAATGGCGACGTCTTTGGCGAGGCTCATATGGAGAGTCTCTCCGGCCCGCTGCATCTGCACACGTCGGTCACCGATCTGCAAGTGGCCGAGTTGCCGGGCGACCTGACTTTGAATGACGAGGACCTGCGCGTTACCGAAGCCAAGGGACAGGTGCGTGTCGTGACTCACTCGAAGGATGTGGACCTGAGCCAGATCTCCGGTGAAAGTTATGTCGAGGATCGCGATGGACGCATCTCCATTGAGCCTGCCGGAAACTACGCTGTGGATGCGAAGAACGAGAAGGGCGATGTGGAACTCACTCTTCCGGACAATGCTTCCGTCGCGGTGAATGCGCGCACGCATAACGGCGATATCATCTCCGACTTTGCGATGCCGTCGGTCGAAGGAGAGAGTAAGTCAGTTACCTTCCAAATTGGTTCCGGCGGAACGAAGATTGCTCTCAGCGCGGATAACGGCGATGTGCGCATCAAGAAAGGTTCCGGTTTCCCAGCCGCACCGAAAGCTCCTGTTCCGCCAAATGCACAGCACCTGAAGCCACCCAAGGTGCCGCCTCCTCCGGCGGTAACACAGTAGGTTTCGTCCCATCCCCAATCAAGAAGGCATAGGCGCGGAGATTTTCTTCCGCGCCTATGCTTTTTGAGCGCTTGCATCGAATCAGTCGCGAGGCGTGCCATGCAATCCTCCCCTCGACTTACTCCGCGACCATGCAGTCTTCCTGTGGTACCCGATTTTAGCTAAGAGCGTGTCTTCGCGATGATGACGATTGAATCTCTTTGTCCGCTTTGCCCAATTCCGTTGTATGCTCCACTCGCGAGGTAAGTTTGCCATGACGCATCCGCCTATCCGTGTCATTACTGTCGAACGCGAGTACGGTTCGCGCGGCGGGGAGTTTGCCCACGACTTGGCCGAGCGCCTGGGCTGGCGCTTGCTGGACTCGGAACTGGTGGCCGGCGCGGCGCGTGCGGCTGGGGTTCCGGCGGATCAGGCGGCCCGCTTCGACGATCATCTCGACCCCTGGTACTATCGCTATGGCAAAGTCTTCTGGCACGATTCGCTCTATTCCATGACCAGCCTGCCCGACGACCAGATCTTTGATTGCGAACGCATGGCCACGCTCATTCGCCGGGAGATTGTGGAGGCTGCCCGCGAGGGCAACTGCGTGCTGGTGGGCCGGGGATCGGCCTGTGCCTTGGCTGCGCAGCCAGGCTGTTTTCATGTTTTTGTCTACGCCACGGCTCGCGCCAAACGCGACTGGTTCATGCGCGCATTTCCCAAACAGGCGCAGAATGCCGACCAGCATCTGGCGGCTTTTGACAAGCGCCGCGCTGCCGTCATCCGTCGCTTCTATCAGCAGGATTGGTGCGCCCGCGGGCTTTATCACCTGCTGCTGAACTCATCCATCGGCAACGACGCAATGATTGCGGCCAC
>JAATGG010000208.1 GCA_015654835.1 Terriglobales bacterium | reverse complement strand
GCACGACTTTGTGGCGTTTCTGGCCGAAGCCAAGCAGCATATCTGGCAGGTATTGCCGTTGTGCCCGACGGGGTACGGCAACTCGCCGTACGCGGGCTCATCGGCGTTCGCAGGTAATCCGTATTTGATCAGTTTGGAGTTCCTGTCCGACTGGGGGTGGATCGAGGGCGAGCGGATTGCGGGCCTTGCCGGGCGCGGCGGCAATGTGAACTTTGAGGAAGTGGAGGCGCGCAAGCTGCCGCTGTTGTATGAGGCGGCGTGGAACTTTTTGGACCGGGGGGCGCATGAGCCCAGGCTGGCGGAGCAGTGGGCGGAGTTCGGCGCGTTCTGCCGGGGGGAGGCTCACTGGCTGGATGACTATGCGTGCTATGCGGAGTTGCGGCGGCAGTTCCACACGGGGGCGTGGACGGACTGGCCGGAGGCGATTCGGCGGCGAGAGCCGGGGGCGCTGGCGGAGGTGGAACGGAAGTCCGAGCGGGCGCTGGGGCAGGAGCGGGTGATCCAGTTTGCGTTCTCGGTGCAGTGGAACCATCTGCGGGAGGCGGCGGCGCGGAGCGGGATTCGGATTCTGGGGGACGTGGCAATCTTCGTCAATATGGATTCGGCGGATGTGTGGGTGCATCCCGATTTGTTTGAGCTGGATGAGGATTTCAGGCCGATTCGGGTGGCGGGGGTGCCTCCGGACTACTTCTCGGCGACGGGGCAGCGGTGGGGGAATCCACTGTACCGGTGGGATGTGCTGGAGGGGCGGGGATTCGACTGGTGGGTGCAGCGGATCGCCCGGTCGACGCAGCTCTACGACATTGTGCGGCTGGACCACTTTCGGGGGTTCGAGGCTTACTGGTCGATTCCCGGGGAGGACGAGACGGCGGTGAACGGGGAGTGGGTGAAGGCACCGGGGCTGAAGCTGTTCCGGGCGCTGGAGTCGGCGCTGGGACCGCTGCCGCTAGTGGCCGAGGACCTGGGCATGATTACGCCGGAGGTGGACGAGTTGCGGCTGGAACTGGGCTTGCCGGGGATGAAGGTGATCCAGTTCGGGTTCGGCGACAAGGGAGCGCATATCCACTTGCCGCACCGGTTCACGCCGGATTCGGTGGCGTACACCGGGACGCACGACAACGACACGACGGTGAGCTGGTGGAAGTCGGCGGGCGCGGCGGAGAAGGCGGCGGCCGAGGCGTATGTGGGCGCGGTGCCGGTAGTGAACGGCGTGGCGAATCCGGTGTGGCCGCTGATTCGCGCGGTGGAGGCCAGTGTGGCGCAACTGGCGGTGGTTCCGGCCCAGGACCTGCTCGAATTGGGCGCGGAGGCGCGCATGAATACGCCCGCGGTGGCCTCAGGGAATTGGAGTTGGCGGGCTTCCGAGGCGAGCTGGCGTCCGGAACTGGCGGCGCGGCTGGCGGCGCTGGCCGAGGTGACGGACCGCGACAACGATCCGCTGGCGAAAGAGGCCGCGGACTCGAAGGAAGACAAGTCGTAAGACTTTGCGGTCGGCTGCTTGGCGGCTGTCGAGGGCGAACAAACGAAGAATCGGCCCCCCGGGGGGGAGGGAGGGTGTTTCTTGGTTTGTGGCCTGTCTGCTTGTGTCTTCGATGGCCGCTCGATTTTGCACGGGGTTGGGATGCGGCGGTCTGAAAGCTGACACGGGGTTCTTCGGTTCGCTGTGTTCGCTTAGGATGACGGCATTTGTGATGCGAATTTTAGAGACATACTGTTAGTTTCCGCCGATGGGGCGATATTTTTCGCAAAGCTTGGTTGGTTGATGGGTAACTTGGCATAAACCCAAAATCCATCCTGGCGACAAGGGGGTTGCCGGGCCGATCCAATGGCCGTTACCTTAAACGGCCATCTTTTTCGCGGCATCACTAGACTACCTGTCTAGGCTAAAATTAAACCATCACAGCTCTACTTCGAAACTGAAACTTCCGGAGGATGAAATGGCGATAAACCAGCAAGAATTGGTTGTACGCGGCGAACAGGTGGAGCGCATTTTTATCAACTATACCGATAAAAAGTACATAGTAAATAGACGCTATCAGAGAAAGCTGATATGGACGATTGAGGAGAAGCAGAACTTCATTGATTCGATCATCAAGGGATTTCCTGTTCCAATTATTTTGTTAGCAAATCCCAAAGATAGTCAGGATGGCTCCCTTGAAATTATTGATGGTATGCAGAGAATGGACGCTATAACTTCATTTCTTGGAAACGCCTTTCCTGTAGAAGGTTCATTTTTTGACCTAAATACGTTCGCCACAACAAAAGATTTGCTCGATCGAGGCATTATTGAGCAGAAGGCTCCTGTAATGACAAGGGATAAATGCCTATCTATAGCCTCCTATCCTATACCTCTTTCTATTTATGAATTCGCAGATGGTGAGTCGGTAGATGAGGTGTTTAGAAGGATTAACTCGGGTGGCCGTCAATTGTCACGCCAGGAGTTACGATCTGCTGGTTCCACAAACGCATTTGCTGACTGTGTCCGAATTATATCCTCACGCATTCGCGGTGACTCATCGAACTCCAACATCTTGTTTTTAAATGAAATGAAGGATATCAGCATTACAAATAGAGAACTTTCGTATGGCATCAATGCTGATAATGTATTTTGGGTCAAGAACGGTATCCTTACAAAGGACAATTTGCGGCAGAGTCGTGATGAAGAATTGGTTGCAGACATTATTGCATACATGCTCTATGAGATACCGGTGGCTTCGAGGACGGAATTGTTTGATGACTACTATGGCGCAACGTTTCCTCTTGAAGGTGTAAGCCTCGAGCGGTTTAACTTGGTCGATCAAGCGATACGCAGGCGTAACCCGGACCTCGTAGATAGTGACTACCAGCGTACTCACGACACGTTGGTACTGCTCCTGGCGCAGGCAGGAATTCCTTTTTCTCAGCTTTTGTTCACAGATGGAAATGCTGGAAATCCTGTTCCGAGATACTTTCAAGTGGTTTTCTTGGCCATTCACGATTTGGTTGTGCGGAAGGGCATGGTTATTGCTGACCGTGCCGGTGTCATCCATGCTCTAAGCAACAGGGGCAAGGATATCGCTATACAAGAGGGGGGGAGATGGGGGGCGGAGAATAGAGCCGGAGCAGTTAAAAATGTCATTGGTCAGATCCAGCAATATTTTGAACCTGATAAGAACCCTGATCCGGCCAAAGTTCATTGGGTTACAAAGCTACAAAATCTCCTTACAAACTCTAAAACTGAGCAGTCGGCTTACGATTTCAAGCAGGGATTTTTAGAACTTTCAGAAAACCCGAAGTTTGACGAGATGTCTTTCGATAAAATTATGGAGACCTGTGCTGCCATATCAAATATCCATAAAGGTAGCAAAGGTTATGTGATAGTTGGCGTACCAGACAAAGTAGAAACAGCATTGCGCATTAGTACGCTGTTTTCAGTCGCTCCTCTCTCGTTTGGCGGATTTCAAGTAACCGGGGTTGATCACGAAGCGAAGCATTTGAATAAGAATATGGACCAGTACTTTCAGCTGATAACAGACAAAATAAAAAGTTCCGAGCTATCTGAACCATTGAAATCTTACGTCAATTCGCACATGAAATGCGTGAGCTACTTTGATAAAACGATTTTTGTTTTTGAGATTGAAGGACAAGCTCAACCATCGTTATACAAAAGGAAGTACTTCGAGCGACAGGGGACACAGGTTATGCGGGTTAATCAAGAAGTGGACCCTGAAAACTTCGCCGCATTGTTCTCACGCTTCAGATAGCCAGGAGATGAGGGCGATTTTTATAAATAGTAGGTGCAATGTGGACGAGTGCCCGTGGCTCGATTATGAAACTTGGGAGGGTTCGAGATGTTCACTAACGCACACTTCTGAAAGGTCGCCCAATGTTCGCTGATCGACCATGCGCGTAACTGCACGAATCGTTGTTGGGCTTAATGCTGGGCGATGGGGCATGAATCGAGAACAGAGGCACGATGGAACCGGGGAATTGAGGTTCGTGCTATCCCAGGTTAGGCGCAAAAAGTGCGCCGAACGTGGGGCACCCGGGCGTTGTGCTGGGTGGAGTTTAAAACGTGGGCCAGTCGGCAGTCCCGGCAAGTCTGGAATCTCGATTGGCTATGTCGGGGCGTTCTGTTGAACGATCAGAAATTGGCCCCGTATCCTGCTCAGCAGGGTTAGTCGTAGAGTTCAATGAATTTCCTTCGAGGATCGGTGTCCCATGTGATGTCAAAAATGGCATAGTTGGGTACGTCCAATTGAGCGCAGGCGTCGATGTATTCCTGAACGGTCATTCCGGTCTTGTACTGCGAGAATCTGACTCGGGCGTAGGAGTTTTTCCTTTTGGGGTTGGGCTCCACGATCTTACGAATTCGACGGCTGGTTGGGCCATCGTAGGCCGGGGTTTTGAATAGCATTTTCACCATGACTGGTATTTTGCAGCAGAGTCACGCCAATTACCAGACGTGAAAATCATCCTATGAAGAAAAATAGATATAGATGCAGCCGTGAATTCATTCCTCTAAAACGAACCTCGTTGACACTGCGTCAATTCTCCATGTAGCTCTGCGGCGTTGGGGATGGCTCGAGTTATCCCTGGAGGTTGGCGGCTGACTTATCCCGGGGAGATTGGGCTTGGGTGGCTTGGCCTGTCTGCTGGCTTGTTGGGGGTGGGGTGGGAAGCTTGCTATGCTGGCGGCACATGGGAATTGCGGCGATTCATACGGATGGGCTGACGCGGCGGTTCGGGGCACTGACGGCTGTGGAGGATGTCACGCTGAATGTGGCTCCGGGGCAGTTTTTTGGGTTTCTGGGGCCGAACGGGGCGGGGAAGTCCACCACCATCAAAATGCTGACGGGATTGCTGGAGCCGAGCGCGGGGTCGATTGAGATTTTGGGCAGGCCGTTCGGGGCCGGGGCGCTGGAGTTGAAACGGCAGATCGGGGTGGTTCCCGAGGGGATGGCGCTGCTGGGGCGGCTGACTGCCGCTGAGTATCTGCATTTTGTGGGGAGCATGTATGGGCTGGACCGGGCGACGACGCATCGGCGGACGGAGGAACTGCTGGAGTTCATGCAACTGGCGAACGAGAGCAAGAAGCTGGTGACGGACTTTTCCCATGGGATGCAGAAGAAGCTGTCGCTGGCGGCGGCGGTGATTCATGGGCCGAAGGTGCTGTTTCTGGATGAGCCGTTCGAGGGCGTGGACGCGATAGCGGCGGGGATGTTGAAGACGCTGCTGCAGGGGATGATCGGGCGGGGGGCGACCATCTTTTTAACGACGCATGTGCTGGAGATTGTGGAGCGGCTGTGCAGCCATGTGGCCATTATCAGCAAGGGGCGTCTGGTGGCGAATGGTTCGCTGGAGGAACTGCGGGCGGGTGTGGCGAGTACGCTGCCGGGGGCCGAGGGAGAGCGGCGGTTCACGCTGGAAGAGATGTTTCTGGAGATTGTGGGGGCGGGCGGCCAGGAGCCGGCGCAGGAACTGTCATGGCTGACGTAGGAGGGGCTGGCGGAGGGGACTGGGACGCGTCCGATGGGGTGCGGGCTGGGATGGACGCGGCGGCGTGGAGCGGGCTGGCGCGGGCTCAGTATGCGGCGTTGGCGAGGATGCGGTGGGAGGCGTTCCGGAACGCGCTGCGGTGGTCCAATCGAGGGGGCCTGGAGCTGGGGGCGCGCGGGCTGGTGTTTCTGGTGTACGCGCTGGTGGGCGTGGCGCTGGGAAGCGGGGTGGGCGCGGCTGCCTATTTTATGGCGGTGAACGCGCAATGGCGGGTGATGCCGGTGCTGGTGTGGGCGGTGTTCCTGCTGTGGCAGATGGTTCCGGTGACGATGGCTTCGTTTCAGGAGCAGTTCGACCTGGGCGGGCTGTTGCGCTTTCCAGTGGGGTTCGGAACGTTTTATGGGCTGTACCTGATATTTGGGTTGGTGGATGCGTCGACGATTCTGGGAGGGATTTGCTGCCTGGGGTTGTGGGGCGGGGTGACGGCGGCGGACGCGTCCATGTCGGGATGGGTGGCGCTGGGGCTGGCGGTGTTTGCGGCATTCAATATCCTGCTGACGCGGGCGATTTTGGTGTGGGTGGACCGGTGGCTGGCGCAGCGGAAGACGCGGGAGGTTGTGAGCGCGCTGTTTCTGCTGTTTGTGCTGGGGATGCAGTTTCTGAATCCTGTGTTCAGGCGGGGGGCGCAGCCGGTGAGCGATGCGACGCGGGTGGCGAATATGCATCGGTTGGCGATGGCGGACGCGGTGCAGCGGTGGCTGCCGGCGGGGCTGGCGGCGCGGGAGATGGAGCGGGCGGCGGAAGGGCGCGTGGGAGCGGCGTGGGGCGCACTGGGGTTGCTGGGGATTTATACGCTGGGGGCGGGGACGGTGCTGGGGGTGCGGCTGCGGGCGGACTATCGCGGCGAGAATCTTGGGGAAGCTCCAGCGCGGCAGAGGGTGCGGAAGGCGGGAGCGGTGGCTGCGCGGGGCTGGCTGGTGGGCGGCTCGGGGCCGATGGCGGCGGTGATGGAAAAGGATTTCAGGACGCTGATGCGGTCGCTGCCGCTGCTTTATTCGCTGGGCGCGCCGCTGCTGATGGTGCTGGTGTTCGGGAACGTGTTTCGGAACACGGCGATGCGGCATTCGGTTCCGCTGGCGCTGCTGGCCAGCCTGGGCTATGCGATGGTGGGGTTCACACAGCTTTTTTATAACAATATGGGCGCGGAGGGAGCGGGGATCCAACTCTTGTTCTTGTCGCCGACCCCGATCAGGACGGTGATGCTGGCGAAGAATGTGTTTCACGCATTGCTGTTTGGGATGGATATGCTGCTGGTGGTGGTGTTGGCGAGCTGGCGGATGGGGAGGCCGGACGGTGCGGTGCTGGCGGCGACGGGGACGTGGCTGCTGTTTGCGCTGCCGGTGCATCTGGCGGCGGGGAATGTTTTGTCGTTGAAGCTGCCGTATCGCGCGAACCTGGGACGCATCGGGCGGCAGAGAGGCTTTCAGGCCGGGGCGATGCTGAGCCTGGTGATGCAGGCGGCGGTGCTGGGCGTGGGCGCCGGGGTGTTCGCGCTGTGCACGGCGCTGGGCCGGGTCTGGATGGCGACGCCGGTGTTTCTGGTGCTGGCGGCGGTGGCGGCGTTCGCGTGGCTGCGGGGGCTGCGCAATGCGGAGGAGATGGCGAACCGGAGCCGCGATTCCCTGCTGGCTACGCTGGTGAAGGCGGAGTAAGTGAGCGACGAAAGCACAAGGCGGGAGCAGGGGGGTGGGCGGAATTTTGGCGCGCCGGTGCTGGCGGTCTGCGGGTTTTCAGGCTCGGGCAAGACGACACTGCTGGAGGCGGCGATAGGGCGGCTGGTGGCGCGAGGGCTGTCGGTGGCGGTGGTGAAGCACGATGCGCATGGGTTTTCCATCGATAAGGAAGGGAAGGACTCGGACAGGCTGTTTCGGGCGGGGGCTTCGGTGGCGCTGCGCGGGCCCGCGGAACAGTTTCTTCGACGCGGGGCGGGGGCGGCGCTGACGCTGCAGGCGACCTTGTCCGACTTAGGCCGGGATCACGATCTTTTGCTGGTGGAAGGGCATAAAGATACACCGCTGCCTAAAGTGTGGATGGGCGACGCGGATCACTCGCCGGTTCCGGAGAATGTAAGTGAGATTCAGAGGATCTTGCCGTGGGACAGCGACCGCCTGGCACTGTTTTTGGCGTTTGTGGACGGGTGGATGATGGAGGCGTGGCGAGCGCGTCCGGTGCTTGCTGGGATTCTGCTGGGAGACGGGTGGAATGCCGGCGCGTTGCAGCAAGAGACGGTGACGCGGGCGCTTGCGGATGGAGTTGGCGAGGCCGAGGGCGGTGCGGATTCACGGGTGGTCGCGCTGGGAGGCGATGGGGCGGCGGACGGGCTTCCGGCTAAGGGGAAGGGCTTGTTGTGGTTGCCGCCCGTGCCGGGAGTGACGGGAGCGGCTGCGGGGTTGCTGGCTGCGCATCGCTGGATTCCTCATGCGACGTGGGTCATTGCGCATGGCGATTCCTCCCGGACTCGGGGAGTGCGGCTTCGCGGGGAAGATGTTCGCAGGCTGCTGGATGAGCGGAGGCCGGGTGTGTGGGCGATTTTTCCGGGGCCGGCCGATGAGCGGCGCCGCTGCCCGCTGGCGGTTTATGAACCGCAGGCGCTTACGGTGCTGGAGCGATCTCTGCCGGCGGACGGCGTAGGCGAGGTGCCGATTGCCGAACTGCTTGGGCATGGGCGTGTGCGGATTGTGTGAGGAGACCGGATGAGCGGCGGCCATGGCCGGAGGAGGGTGGGTTGCCGAGATCGCCAATCCTGACTGCCAGCCCTGATCGTCAATTCGGATTGCCAATCTTGAAAGCGTTCATGTGAAATCGTCAGTCTTGAAATTGCTTCCACTTCGTCATGCGTTCTTGAAGGTTGAGGGTGAGGCCATCGACGGTGAAGGTGCCGTCGCCTTTGTGATGGAAGGTGCGCTGCTCTTTTCGCGCGGGGTTGAGCGTGGTTCTGACGGCTTCCAAAATGAAGAGGCCATACTTATTCACCATGCTTGTATCCACAACTTTGCACTCGACGTTGGCGAGGCACTCGTCGATCAGCGGCGCGGCTACTTTTTTGGCGGGAACCGGGGTCAGGCCAAAGGCTTCGAACTTATCGATATCGGCACCCGAGCAGTTGCCGATGTCGACCACCTTCTTTGCCAGGTCTACGCCGGGGACGGCCAATACGCATTCCCGGGTTTTGCGAAGGGCTTCATAACTATGGTCCCATGGGCCGATGATGCAGCCGATCAAGGGTGGATCATGTTGCACCATCATGTGAAAACCGATGGTCATGATGTTGGCCCGGCCCTTGTGAAACGTGGTCACCCATAGAACCGGTCCCGGCTCGATGAGCCGGTGCGTTTTCGATAGAGCTAAATTCTTCATTGCATTCATTCCTCTTGTGAGCCGGAGGTTCTTTCTCCAGTTATAGGAGAACTGCTATTAGGATGCTTGCATTCGGCTGGGCGAGCCGTCCTGTAAAATGGGAGCACTCATAGAATGTACGCCCAGGCTCTCCCGGACCAGAAGGAATCTGGATGAAGGGTGCGCCGTGCAGCGGGAGGGGACCTGAACGTGCGGAACCTGGGACGGCAAACGGCGTGGGCGTTGGCGAGCGCAGCGAGCCTGATGATGGCTGCGTGCAGCAGCGGGACCGATCCGAATGCGGGGACTTATGTTCTCACGGTCAACTCGTCCAACCCGGCGACGGGCGTGCCCATCGGCGTGACCACGGCGGGAAGCAACAGCACCACATCCGCGACGACAAGTTTTTCGCAGAACTATAAGGCAGGCGCCTCTTTCACATTGACGGCACCCGCTACCTCGGGACTCAACCGGTTTTCTTCCTGGACGGGATGCGCATCGACGACGACCGTTCTGTGCGCGGTGACGCTGTCTGCGGATACGACGGTGACGGCGAACTATGTGACTCCCGCGATCAGCACGCCGACGGTGACGGTGACGTGTTCGCCGTCGAGCATCCTGATTACGCAAGGGGTTTCTGTCAGCGTTGCCGTGGCCGGGCCCGCAGGCGGCGCGACGCCGACAGGCTCGATTACATTGAGCAGCGGCAGTTACTCCTCCGCAGTAACGACACTGAACAGCGGCGGCGCTCGGATCGACATTCCAGCCGGTGCGTTGGGCGGAGGCAGCGATACGCTGACGGCTGTGTTTACTCCAGATGCGGCGAGCGCGCCTATTTACACGAGTGCTTCGGGAACCGGTTCGGTGACGGTGACGGTTCCGGCCAAGACCACGCCGACGGTGACGGTGACGCCTTCGTCCCTCAGCGTTTCGACGGGGCAACCGATGGTGGTGGCGGTCGCGGTGAGCGGCGGCAACAGTAACATGACGCCGACGGGAACCGTAACGCTGGTGAGCGGAAGTTATCGCTCGGCGGCGACCGCTCTTAGCGGCGGCAGCGCGGCGATCTATGTTGCCGCAGGTACGCTGGCAGCGGGCAGCGAGACGCTGGAAGCGACTTATGCGCCGGACGCGGCGAGCGCTTCGACTTATAACGCGGCCTCGGGGATCTCTTCGGCAGTTACCGTGATGGGGCCGACATCGATCACGGTCGATGCATCGAGCAAGGGGATCGCCGTAACCGACCAGATTCTTGGAATGAACATGGCGTATTGGTATGACCCGTCGAGTGCCGCAATTTTGCCGGCGTTCAAGACGGCGGGCATCAAGGCGATTCGGTGGCCGGGAGGAACGGCAGCCAACGAATATCACTGGGCGACGAATACGCTGTGCGGCGGCGGGCAGACGCTGCCGAGCGACGATTTCGATACCTTCATTGCGGAAGTGGTTCAGCCGGGGAATTTCGATCTGGCGCTTTCAGCGAATTACGGCACGAACGCAGCATGTAACGGGCCGGGCGATCCGGCAGAGGCCGCGGCATGGGTGCAGAATGCGATGACCAATGGCAACCACGTGAGCCATGTTACGGTGGGCAACGAGGACTGGGGCAACTGGGAACCGGACATGCACACCAGCCAGCATGACCCGGCCACCTATGCACAGGCGGTGGCTAGTGGCTACTATCCGCAGATCAAGGCGGCTAACCCCAATGTGCTGGTTGGGGTAAATGTAATTCCCGGGAATACGCCGGCGTGGGACCCGATCGTTCTGTCGCAGGCAAAGTACGACTTTGTCGAGTTCCACTTTTATGCGCAGACACCGGGCGAGGAAAACGACACATCGCTCGTGCAACAAGGGGCGCAGCAGTTTACGCAGAACATCGATGCGGTCAAGGCGGACCTGAAGACCGCAGGCGCGCCGGATACGCCGATTTACGTGGGCGAAATCGGCTCGGTCTATGACGATCCAGGCAAGCAATCTTCATCGATCACCCAGGCTTTGTTTGCGGGGCAGGCGCTGGGCGAAATGATGAACGACGGGGTGTCGCGCGCGACCTGGTGGCTGGGATTCGGCGGTTGCAATAGCGATCCGACGGTACAGAATTTTTCAAGCGCGCTTTATGGATGGCAGAACTTCGGAGGCTACATGGTGTTTTCCGACGGGCTGCCGGAGTACGGCTGCACGGGGGCGACGATTCCCGCAGTGCCGGCGGGAACGTTGTTGCCGACGGCGCGGGCGTTTCAGCTTTTCAGCGAGGTCGCCGTCCAGGGAGAAAGCGTGCTGACTCCGACGGTGGCCGGCGACGCGACGGACGTGCGCGTGTATGCGGCGACCCACAGCGGGGGCACGGCGCTGGTGGTGTTCAACCTGAACGAGACGGCGAGCGAGGCGGTGGAGATTACGCTTGCGCAGCAGAGCGCGGCTTCGAGTGTGACCGTGGATACCTATAGCAAGGCGATCTATGACCAGTCGAAGGACAATGTCTGGGCGGGGCCGACACATGCGGAACTCGGGGCGCAGAATTTGCCGCTGGCACTTACTCTCGACCCCTGGAGCATGAACGTGGTGATTGTGAAATAGAGCGCGCATTGGTGACGGCAAGCGGAAGGGTTACGTCCAAGCAGAGGAAGCACCAGTTAGAAAACCGTTGCCGGGAGATGCGGGAGGCGGAATTGCGCCGCAGAACGATATAGTGGTAGTAAGATCCAAAGCTGAAGGAAAGGTTGCCGTCTGGCTCAAGTCACACATGCGGAATTTGTAGCCGTATCTTCACAGCAGCGCTGGCGCGCGCACTTTGTGATTATGCGCCTCGACCACTCTGTCAAACAGGTATTTATCTTGCCTGGCCTCGTCATTGCGATGACGATGAGTGGAACCCATTGGGGCCTGGGGCTTGCTGTTCGCGCGGTGCTGGGCATTGTTGCGGCCACGCTGGTGGCGAGCAGCAACTATGTGCTCAACGAGATGCTGGACGCGCCTTTCGACCGTTTGCATCCCAGAAAAGCGAATCGGCCCGCGGCTTGCGGCCACGTGGTCTATCCCGTCGGGTATTTGCAATGGATCTCGCTGGGGATGGCGGGGATGTTGATTGCCCAGAGTGTTTCGCGGGGCCTGCTGCTCAGCGTGTTCGTGCTATGGGTGATGGGGTGCGTGTATAACATTCCTCCAGTGCGCACCAAGAATATTCCCTATCTCGATGTGCTATCGGAGTCGATCAACAATCCGCTGCGCTTTTGTGTGGGCTGGTACATCGTAACAAGCGCGATTCTGCCGCCTGTCTCGATGTTGATTGCTTATTGGATGCTGGGCGCTTATTTTATGGCGTTAAAGCGGTTCAGCGAGTATCGCCAGATCGGCCCTGAAGCTGCGGGATGGTATCGAAAGTCGTTCCAATATTATACGGAGAAGTCGCTGCTGAATTCGGTTTCATTCTATGCGGCAGCGGCAATGCTCTTCTTTGGCGCATTCATCATGCGTTACAAATTCGAGATGGTGTTGGCGTTTCCGGTGATTGCGCTGCTGATGGCTGTGTATTTCGATTTGGCATTCGAGGAAGACAGCGCGGTCCAGAATCCGGAGAAGCTGTTTCGGGAGCCGCGATTGATGGCCCTGGTGACGCTTTGCGCTCTTCTTCTGCTGACTTTGCTGCTGATCAAGTTACCGTGGCTTACGGCTTTGTTTTCTCCCAGCAAGTAACAGGGGAAGGTGGCCGAGACTCACTCCGTGTTATCCATGCTATATCGATGTCAGAGGAAGCGCCGGCTACGTGGCCGCATGGAGATTGGCCGTGCTTTTCAAGGCTGAAGGCTTGTATTGGTTCCCTGAGAGAAGTATGGCGGAGAGAGTGAGATTCGAACTCACGGAACCCTTGCAGGCTCGTCGGTTTTCAAGACCGATGCCTTAAACCACTCGGCCATCTCTCCGCGTCTCTACAGCTTTAGTCTCCATGATAAAGGATGCGGTTCGGATTTCTCTACATTCAATATTTGGTACTACTTGCAGGGCTGCCGGGAGATGTGTCGTTTGCCGGTCGCTTTTGAGATTGCCGGGATTTGCCGTGCTTCGGCGCGCCGCTTTGTCCCATTGATCGGGACGAGAACTTCTATTCGATTGTACGGCCAAATGGGATTGTTGGGCGGATTTTGGCGGGGAGGCGTGTACGGAGCACGGAATTGCCGCCGGGCGCACACGGATGGGGCCAAGAGTGTTACAACATCATTGCATGGCCAAAGCCACTAAAAGAGGCACCGAACCGCAACCGGGCCAACCGATCAGTCTGCGCACGCTGGGTGAATACCTGAACCTGTCGCCCGCCACGATTTCGCTGGTGCTGAACAATGCGCCGGGAGTGCGGTCGATTCCGCAAGAGACGCGCGACCGGGTGACCGAAGCCGCCGCCAAGTTCGACTACCGCCCCAGTTTTTATGCACGGTCGCTGCGCAAGCGGCAGAGCTTTTCGATCGGCGTGCTGGTGCCGGAACTGAGCGACAACTACTCTTCGCAGGTGCTGAGCGGGGTGGAGGAGTTCCTGATCGAGGAAGGGTATTTTTACCTGACGGCGAGCCATCGGCGGAAGCCCGACCTGATCGACGAGTATTCGCGGCTGCTGCTGGACCGGTCGGTGGAAGGTTTTGTGGTGATCGACACGGCCCTGGAAAAGAGCATGAACGTGCCGGTGGTGGCGGTGGCGGGCCATCGCAAGATCAAGGGCGTGACCAACGTGGTGCTGGACCAGCGAAGGGCGGCGGAACTGGCGCTGCGGCACCTTTACCAGCTTGGGCATCGCAAGATCGCGTTTATGCGGGGCGGCAGCCATAGCTCGGACGCGGACGACCGCTGGGAGTGCCTGATGGCGGTGGCGCGGGATTTGAAGCTGGAAGTGCCGGCGGAACGGACCGTATACCTGACGCTGCGGGTGTCATCCCCGGAACTTGGATTTGGCCCGGCGGTGGAACTGCTCGACCGGGGCGTGGATTTCACGGCGCTGGTCTGCTATAACGACGTGGCCGCGATTGGCGCGATACGGGCGATTATGGACCGCGGGCTGCGCGTGCCGGAAGACATTTCAGTGGTGGGATTCGACGACATCCAGAGCGCGGCGTTTCACAATCCGAGCCTGACGACGATTCGGCAACCTCTGCAGCAGATGGGGGTGGTGGCGGCGCGTATCCTGCTGCAACGGATTCGCGGGCAGGCGACGTTTCCGGATGCGGTGCCGATTGTGCCGGAGCTGGTGATTCGCGCGTCCACTTGTCCGGCGCCTGCGGAGAGCGGCCGTAGCGTGCGGAGCTAGCGCCTCGATGCAAGAGACGGCAAGGAACTCAAATCTACGCATGCTCTTTGCCTTGCATGGCACCTTCGCGCTGACGGGGGTGGTTCATGCGGTGGGCGGAGCGCTGCTTCCGTCGCTGGCTTCTACTTTTCACTTGAACGATGGGCAATCGGGCCTGCTGTTTCTGCTGTATTTTGGCGGAACCTCGATTGGCGCGCTGCTGTGCCGGGGCAGTTATGCGCGGTGCATGACGCTGGGCCTGCTGGCGCTGATCGGCGGGTGCGTGGGCGTGGCGGTGACCGGCCGTATGTTTCTGGAACCGATGTTCCTGGTGCTGGGAATTTGCGTGGGCGTGCCGATGTCGGCGGTGAGCATGTTCGTGGGGCGCAACTTCGCGGGGCACACCGCGGCGACGCTCACGTTTCTGAATTTCAGTTGGAGCGGCGGAGCGCTGCTGGCTCCGTTGCTGGCGGCGCAATTGCTGACGCACCACAGCTACCGGGCCGCGTATGGGCTGCTGGCCGTGGCTGCCGCTGCTGCGGCGGTGGCTTGCGGGCTGCTGCTGCGGGATGAGCCGGAGAAGGAAACGGGCGGAGCAGGGATTACAAGCGAGGCCGCGCCTGTTGCGCCGCAGTCGATGACGATGCGGAACGTGCGGGTGATTGCGCTGTTTTCGTTTCTGGCGTTTCTGGAAGTGGGCATCGAAAATACGACCGGGGCGTGGCTGGCCACGTATGCATTGCGCTCGATGAGCAGCGGCGCGGCGATGGCGGCGGCTTTCTCGTCGCTCTACTGGTGCGGCTTTCTGGCGTCGCGGGGCTTGTCGTCGCTGTTGCTGCTGTGGTTGAATGCGATGCGGGTGCTGCAGGTGGCGGTGGCGATGGGGCTGCTTGCGGCGCTGCTGCTGGCGGGCTTTCCCGCGCTTGCGGGCGTGGCGATGCTGCTGCTGGGGGTGTCGCTGGCGCCGATTTTTCCGCTGCTGCTCTCCACGTTTTTTGCGCGGGCACAACGCACGGCGGATTCGCGCTGGGTGCTGGCGATCTGCGGCTTTGGGGGATCGGTGTTGCCGTGGGTGACGGGATGGATTTCGGCTCGGTCGGGGAGCTTGCGGATGGGACTGATTACCGTGCCTGCGATGCTGCTGGTGATGGCTTGCGTGCTGCCCGTGTTAGGCGGTCCGAGGCGACGCGAGGTTGCGGGTTCCTGAGCGCTTTGTTGAATGCAGGGAAGGCGGCTTGTACGCCGCCTTC